>NZ_JBQTIN010000073.1:0-16561 GCF_052388015.1 Sphingosinicella sp. | reverse complement strand
ACCCACCTCCCCACCCTGAAGCAGCTGCAATATCTGGTCGCGCTCAGCGACCATGGACATTTCGGCCGGGCGGCGGACGCCTGCTTCGTCACTCAGTCCACCCTCTCGGCCGGGATCAAGGAGCTGGAGAGCCTGATGGGAATCATTCTCGTCGAGCGGACCCGGCGGGTGGTGCGCTTCACGCCGCTCGGCGAGCGGGTGGCGGCGAAGGCACGGCGCATCCTGCGCGACGCGGAGGACCTGGCCGACATGGTCCGCGCCACCGGCAAGCCGCTCGCTGGCGAGCTCCGCATGGGCGTGATCCCGACGATCGCGCCCTTTCTCCTCCCCGCTCTGCTGCCGCGCCTGCGGGCGAAATGGCCGGACCTCAGGCTTTATCTGCGCGAGGAGACCAGCCAGGCGGCCTGCGACTCCCTTCAGCGCGGCCAGCTCGATTGCGTGCTGCTCGCTCTGCCCTACGCCTGCGGCGAGGTCGACCGGGCGGAATTGTTCGAAGACCGCTTCCTCGTCGCCTTCCCGCCCGGCGCGGCGGCGCCCGAAACGGTGGCGCCGGCGGCGATCGATCCGGAGAGCCTGCTGCTGCTCGAGGACGGCCATTGCCTCAAGGACCATGTCCTTTCCGCCTGCAACCGGCCCGAGCTGCGCGCCGAGGCCGCGATCATGGGCACCTCGCTGCACACTTTGGTCCAGATGGTCGACAATGGGCTCGGCACGACGCTGGTCCCCGAAATGGCGGTGCAGGCGGGCATTCTGGACGGCACCGGCATCGTCGCCCGCCCGCTCGCCGCCGAGCATCCATCGCGCCGCATCGCCTTGGTCTGGCGCAAGCGGTCACCGCGAGAGAAGGAGTTTCAGCTGTTGGCCGAGGCGCTGAAGGCCGCGGCGTAAACATTCCTCCCCGAGATTTCTCGGGGAATGGGACCAGCCGAAGGCTGGTGGAGGGGTCTGCTGCGGAAGAAGCCCCCCACCGCTCTTCGAGCGGTCCCCCTCCCCTGCAAATGCAGGGGAGGATTATTAGTCCATATGCTTCAGGCCGACGCGGAGGTAATCCCACCCGGTCACCAAAGTCAGCGCCGCGGCGGCCCAGAGCGTGCCGAGCCCGAGCATATGCACCCAGGCCCATTGCGGCAGCGCGCCGGCGAGGATCAGCGCGCCCAGTGAAACGATCTGGAGGGTCGTCTTCCACTTGGCGAGCTGGCTGACGGGGACCGAGATCTGCAGCGAGGCGAGGAATTCGCGCAGGCCCGAGACGATGATCTCCCGCAAGAGGATCACGAGCGCCGGGATCAGGTGCCAGTCGGCGATGATCGGCCCCGGCAGCCCGCTCGCCGGCGGCCGCGCGACCAGCAGCAGGATCACCGCCGCCACCATGATCTTGTCGGCGATCGGATCGAGGAACTGGCCGAGCCGCGACACCGTCCCCTGCGCGCGGGCGAGATAGCCGTCGAGATAGTCGGTGATGCCGACGATGCAGTAGAGGATGAAGGTGATTCCATATTCGAGCGGGCTGGGCCGCCAGAGCAGGAACACCAGGATCGGCACCGCGAGGATGCGCGACAGGGTCAGGATGTTGGGCAGGGTCAGCATCCGCGGGCTGCCTTAGCGGCAAAGCTCGACATTGGGGAGGGCGCACTATCGGGGGCTTGGCCGGGGCGCGCGCGCCGCTTATGACGAGGCGACCGCGCGCTCACGCCGGCGTCACATGGGGGTTGCCTTGTTGAGCCTAAGCCGGCGGTCGCCGCTTTTTCCTTGTCGATTCAGGTTCGCATGACCGGCGCCACCCATCTGCTCGGCACGCGGCGCTTCCTGCCGCTTTTCACCACCCAGCTGCTCGGCGCGTTCAACGACAATCTGTTCAAGAACGCGATGGTGCTGTTCGTCGTCTACCAAGTCTACAACAGCGAGCGGGACGAATTCTGGTTCAGCGCGGTCACCACCGCGATCTTCATCCTGCCCTTCTTCCTCCTCTCCGCGCTCGCCGGCCAGCTCGCCGACGCGACCGACAAGGCACGGATCATCCGGATCGTGAAGGCGGCGGAGATCGCGATCATGCTGGTCGGCGGGGCCGGCCTGTTCATGGCCTGGCAGGGCATCGCCGTGCACGGCGTCGCGATCCCGCTGCTCCTGCTCGCCTTGTTCGCGATGGGGGTGCACTCGACCTTCTTCGGCCCGATCAAATATGCGATCCTGCCGCAGCACCTGCAAAAGGACGAGGTGCTGGGCGGCACCGGCCTGGTCGAGGCCGGCACCTATATCGCGATCCTGGGCGGCACGATCCTGGCCGGCGTGATCCCGATCGAGGTTTCCGCCGTCGCGGTGATCCTGATCGCCCTGGTCGGCTACCTCTCCGGCCGCCAGGTGCCCCCGGCGCCGGCGCTGGAGGAAGGCCATGTCATCGATTTCAACGTCTTCCGCTCCTCCTGGCGGCTGATCAGCGCCACGCTGCACATCCCGCGGCTGTTCCTGGCGATCGTCTCGATCAGCTTCTTCTGGACGATCGGCGCGGTGCTGTTCATCCAGTTCCCGCCTTTGGTGAAGAACGTGCTGACCGCCGATCGCGCGGTCGCCAGCCTGTTCCTTGCCATCTTCTCGATCGGCGTCGCGATCGGCTCGGTCGCGGTGAACCGGCTGCTGAAGGGCGAGGTTTCGGCCCGCTACTCGATGCCCTCGGTGCTGGCGATGGGCGTCTTCGTCGTCGCCTTCCATCTCGTCTGCGCGAACTGGCAGGGGCTGCCTGACGGCCGGCTTTACGATCTCGCCGCCTTCATGGATCATCCCGGCAACTGGCCCCTGCTCGGGTCCCTGCTCGGCATCGCGATCTTCGGCGGCATGTTCGTCGTGCCGCTTTACGCCTTCCTGACGACAACGGTGCCGAAGTCGCAGGCGGCGCGCACGGTCGCTGCGAACAATATCGTCAATTCGGGCGCGATGGTGATCGGCTCGATCATCGCCGGCGGCCTCTCGATCGCCGGGGTCGCCGGAGAGGATCAACTTCTTTTCGCCGCAGCGATGTGCCTGCTCTCCGCCTGGCTCGGCTGGAAGCTGCACAAGGCCTGCGACACGCCCGAATGCGCCGACACCGAGGGCCTGCCGGCGGACGTCTGAGTGTCAGCCGAAGAACGTCCCGAACACCACGAGGCCGCCGATCCAGCCGGTCGCGAACAGCTTGAGGTCGTCGAGCCATTGCGCCGCGGGAATCCCGCCGAAGGGCATCGGCTCCGGCAGCGGCGCGGCGAGCGCGAAGCGGCCGACACGGCGGACGATCAGGCGCGACAGGCGGTTCATCACCGCCCTTAAGAATCGATTCACCATGTCCGCGCAAGCCGCCGCGGCGGGCGCCTGATCCCGTTTTAGGACGGTCAGACCATCGCCTTCGGGCGAGTGAAGATGCGGGTCACCTCGGGTTCGAAGCTCTCGAGGCTGTCGACATCGAACGCGGGATCGAAGGCCGGCGCGTCCCATTCGTCGACCAATTTCTCGGCGAAACCGTACCAGCTCTCATCGGCGAAGCGCTTGCGCCCTTCCGGGTCCTTGCCGAGATGCTCGAAATAATAGCGGCCCTGGAACTCCTGGTGCCAGTAAACCGCGTGATAAATGTCATCGCGCACATAGGGCTTCAGCATCTCGGCCGCGATCGGGCCGTGATTGGGGATCGAGAAGAGCTTGCCGAGATCGTGGCAGAGCGCTGCCACGACCTCCTCGTCGCTCGCGCCCGAGCGGCGGGCAAGCGTCCCGGCCATCAGCGAGTGGGTGAGCTGGTTCGCGGCGAAGCCGACCTCGATCGCCTCCAGCCGGGCGAGGCTCTCCATGATCTGCCGGGGCGCCGTCGCCTGCTGATGCTTGCCATGCTCGGCGGCGATATGGGCCCAGTCCTGCGCCTGGCCTTCGCGCATGTCGGTGAACATGGCTGCGGACTTTATCATCGAAGCGGCGCACAGGCCAGCACACCGCGTCCGCTTTCGCGCGGGAACAGGCGGCACGGGCGCGACGCCGCGAGCCGGCCTATGGCTGCGGCAGTGCCGGGCCGGTAGCCGTCATCATAGAGCCAGAAGATCGCGGCCGGCGTCGCCGACAGCGCGGTCGCCGCATCGCCGTCGCGCGCGACGCGCATCACGTCGGTCTCGGCGGGCACGCCGGCGCGATTGAGGAAGAAGCTGCCGACCGGCCGCAGCGATTCATCGGCGACGATCGCCATGTTGGGATGATCCCAGAGCAAGGCGACCCGCTCCGGCCGCGCCGGTGCCAGCCAAGCCGAGGCCGGCGCGAGGCTGTAGGCGTTGCGGGCCTGGAGCTCGGCGCGGATCGCCGGCAACTCGGCGAGCGGCAGCAGGTAGGCGGCGATCAGCAAAGCGTAAGCGAGCTGCGCCCGGCGCGCTTGGCGTGCGATCAATATAAGGCCGAGCAGCACGGCCGGGACGAACGGCGTTAGATAGCGCGCTGTGACGCTCGGCCGCAGCCAGCCGAGGATCAGCACCAGGGCGAAAGCGATCACGCCAGCGAGCGCGGCGAGCACGAGAGGTTTCGTGTCCGCGCCTTCCTCGCGGTGGCCGCGCAGCAACCATGTCGCCCCCAGCACGACCGCGAGCAGCAACAGGAAGGGCCATGCCCATGGCCCGACAAGATATTGGGTCAACGCCAGCGACGTCCCGGCGTCGAGCCGGACGTACCAGCCGACATCCGGCCGCGCGAACTCCAGCAGGCGCGGCGGGTGGATGGCCAGCCAGCCGGCGAGTGGCACGAAGGCGAGGCCGGCTGGCCAGAGGCGCAGGGTCACGCGCGGGCCGAGCGCGGCGAGCAGGAATGCGCCTTGCGCCAACGTCAGGAACAGGGCGAAATAGTGGGCAAGGCCGGCGAGCGACACGAGCGTCGCCCAGATGAGCGCCGCGCGCCGATCGGGCGAGTCCAGCAGGCGGACGAAGGCGATCGTTTGCGCCGTCGCGAGCAGCAGCAGCAACGCATAGACCCGCGCGTCGGCGGCGAAGCCGAGGCCCCCGACCCAAAGCCAGATCATCGCGCCCCAGGCAAGCCGAGCACCTAGAGTCAGCCCAGGCGCTCGCCACAGGATCGGGAGCAGGCCTGCCGTCCCCGCGCAGAGCAGGCTCGGCAGCCGCAGCGCCACATCCGAAACGCCCGCGACGGGCGTCCAGAGCGCCATCAGCGCATAGTAAAGCGGCGCGTTCGCGTCCCGCCACGCCTCGCGCCACATACCGGCCCAATCCGGCTGGGTCGCGACCATCACCGTCCAGCTTTCGTCGACCCAGAGCGGCAGATCGCGCCCGATCCACAGCCGCGCCGCCAGCCCCGCCACGGCTGCCATTGCGGCCAGCGCATAAAGCAGCCATCGCTCCCAAGCCGGCGCGGCGGTGGTTAGGTCGTCAGACATCGGGGACAGGCTAGCCCGCCTACACCTTCAGTGTCATCCCGGCGCAGGCCGGGATCCATGAACACCGCAGCTGACGGAAATGCTTGTGCGGCGAGCCGAACGCTTCTGTTCATAGGTTCCGGCTTTCGCCGGAATGACTCAAGCTGACGAGTGCCGTCTCCGCTTGAGCCGACGCGGCCGCTCTGCTCTGCTGCGGCAATGACGCAAGCGCCGGAACGCCTCACCATCGCCGCCGCCCGGCGGATCGCGCTCGCCGCGCAGGGCTTCGGCATCGCCCGGCCGGCGGCGGTGACGGCCGGCCATCTCGCCCGCAATGTCGCCCGCGTCGGCCTCCACCAGATCGACAGCGTCAACGTCCTCGCCCGCGCCCATTATCTGCCCGCTTTCTCGCGGCTCGGCGCCTATGACCGCGCCCTGCTCGATCGCGCCGCCTGGGGCCCGAAGCGCCAGCGGCGCCTGTTCGAATATTGGGCGCACGAGGCGTCGCTGCTGCCCCTCGCCCTCCATCCTTTGCTGCGCTGGCGGATGGCCGAGGCCGAGCGCGGCCTGCGCGGCTGGACGCGGCTCAAGGCCTTCGCCCATGAGCGGCGGCCGGAGGCCGAGGCGATCCTCGCCCGCATCCGCGCCGAAGGGCCGATGGCCGCGTCGGACTTCGAGCATGGCAAGAGCCGCTCCGGCTGGTGGGAGTGGGGCGACACCAAGCAGGCGCTCGAATTCCTGTTCTGGTCCGGCCACATCACCACCGCGACCCGGCGCGGCAGCTTCGAGCGGGTCTACGACCTCACCGAACGGGTGATCCCGTCCGCCATTCTCGCCTTGCCGACGCCCGAACCGGCCGAAGCGCAGCGCCGCCTGATCGACCTTTCCGCCCGCGCCCATGGCGTCGCCACCGCCGCCGACCTGCGCGACTATTTCCGCCTGAAACCCGACGAAGCAAAGCCGGCGATCGATGTGCTGGTCGAGGAAGGCGCGCTGCTGCCGGTTACCGTCGCGGGTTGGCGCCAGCCCGCCTTCCTACACGCCGAAGCCCGCCGCCCCCGCCGGATAAGCGGTCAGGCGCTGCTCGCCCCCTTCGACCCCCTGATCTGGGAACGCGCCCGCGCCGAGCGCCTGTTCGGCTTCCGCTACCGGATCGAGATCTACGTGCCCGCCGAGAAGCGCCAGCACGGCTATTACGTCCTGCCCTTTCTGATGGACGAAGCCCTCGTCGCCCGCGTCGACCTCAAGAGCGATCGCCAGGCCGGCCGCCTGATCGCCCGCAACATCCACCTCGAGCCCGCCGCCCCGCCCGAAACACGCGAGCGGCTGGCTGCGGAATTGGCGCTGATGGCGGAGTGGCTGGGTCTCGAATAGCCGGACGACGGCACCGCACCGCTTAACCGCTTGCCAAGACTCTCAGCGTAGAGCCGCGAGTCCCTTCGCTCGGGCTCGTTCATGCGTCAGTTCGTTCTGTTGTCCGCCGCGCTCGCCACGGCCATGCCCAATCCGGCATGGGCGCGCGATGGCGCGGCCGCGCCGTTCACCGCCGGCCGCGATCCCGCCGCGCTCGAATGCCTGACCCAGGCGATCTATTACGAAGCGCGCAACCAATCGGACGACGGCCAGCGCGCGGTGGCGCAGGTCGTGCTCAACCGGTCTCGCCACCCGAACTATCCGAGCAGCATCTGCGGCGTCGTCTTCCAGGGCTCGGAGCGCAGCACCGGCTGCCAGTTCAGCTTCACCTGCGACGGCTCGATGAACGGCGGGATCGACGAACGCGCCTGGGCGCGCGCCGAGCGCATCGCGGCGGCGGCGCTCAGGGGCAGTGTCTATCGGCCGGTCGGCCTCGCGCTCAATTATCACACCACCGCCATCCTGCCTTACTGGGCGCCGAGCCTGGTGCAGCAGGCGGTGGTGGGCGATCATATCTTCTATCGGCTCCCCGGCAGCGGGCCCGAGACCCTCGGCCCGCAACAGGTTGAGCGGGTCGAGCGCGCTGACGAGCCGGCCTGGTCCGCTCGCGACTCCGCCGTCCTGCGCCGGACGCTGAGGCCCAGGCCGACGTCGCCGCGCCTGCAAACAGTTGGCATGGCGATCATGGAGATTCCGGTCGAGGAGCAGCCGGTGCGCTTCCGGACTCTCAGCGGCCGGCCGTCCGCCCAATCGGATCGCGCGCCGCGCCGCCGCGCGTCCACGCCGAGGCGTTCCGGTCCCCGCGTCGCGATCGAAGGCGGCGTCCGCGTGGCCCGCGGCTCCTGAAAAGCGGCGTCACCGGCACCCGCCTGCTCCTCTCAAATTTCCCGCCGTCGCCTGTCATCGATCTGCCGTTGACGACTCACCGGGCGAGGCGCACAGCGCGCCGACCGCGCGACCATTGCGGACCTTCGCATTCTCCACGGCCGATTACGCGTTGCGTACGCGTGCCATCGCCTTTTGAGAGCAGGAGAATGGTCATGTCCGATCTGCGCGCGCCTCCCACGCCCGGCACCTCCGACGCTCCAGCCGCCGCGAACGCGAGCGGCACGATGCTCGAAGCCTCGCTGATCGAGCCGGGCGCCGAATCGATCCGACCGTTTGAGTTCCATGCGTCCGATGCCGATCTTGCCGACCTCCGCCACCGGATCGCCGCGACGCGATGGCCGGACTGCGAAACAGTCGCCGACGACTCGCAGGGTGTGCAGCTGGCTACAATGCGGAAGCTCGCCGATTATTGGGCGACCGACTATGACTGGCGCACATGCGAGGCGCGGCTGAACGCGCTGCCCAATTTCATCACCGAGATCGACGGGCTGGACATCCATTTCATTCACGTCCGCTCGCGCCATGAAGACGCGCTGCCCGTCATCATCACCCACGGCTGGCCGGGCTCGATCGTCGAGCAGCTCAAGATCATCGATCCGCTGGTCAATCCGACCGCCCATGGCGGGACGGCGGCGGATGCGTTCGACGTGGTGATCCCGTCGATGCCCGGCTACGGCTTCTCCGCGAGGCCGACCACGGCGGGCTGGAATCCGCCGCGGATCGTCGGCGCCTGGCTAACGCTGATGAAGCGGCTCGGTTATACCCGCTTCGTCGCGCAGGGCGGCGATTGGGGAGCCTTGATAACCGAGATCATGGGCGCGATCGCGCCGCCGGAGCTGCTCGCGATCCACACCAACATTCCGTCGACCGCGCCGCCGGAAGTGTTCGATGCGCTGCGCGCCGGCAACGGTCCGCCCGAAGGTCTGACCGAGGACGAGCTGTGGGCCTATGAGCGGCTCGACCTCTTCTTCACCCACGGCCTCGCTTACGCGAACCAGATGGGGCACCGTCCGCAGACGCTGTATGGGATCGCGGATTCGCCGGTCGGCCTCGCCGCGTGGTTCCTCGACCACGACGTCTCGAGCTACCGGATGATCGCCCGTGCCTTCGATGGGGAAACCGAGGGTCTCACGCGTGATGACGTGCTCGACAACGTCACCATCGCCTGGCTGACCAACACCGCGATCTCCGGGGCGCGGCTCTACTGGGAGGCGCTTCCGCGCACCTCGACGGGCTTCGGCATCGAGCGCAACAACGCGCACTTCTTCGAGCCGATCGGGGTCAGGGTACCGATCGCGGTGAGCGCGTTCCCCGACGAGCTCAACCAGGCGCCGAAGAGCTGGGCGGAGCGGGCCTATCCCAAGCTCATCCATTACAACCGGCTGCCCAAGGGCGGACATTTCGCGGCCTTCGAGCAGCCCGAATTCCTCGTACAGGAAATGCGGGCTGGATTCAGATCGGTGCGGTAGAACGGAGCGCGCGGACGGCGTCACCGGGCGCCGTCCGCGCACCCGCCAACCCTGTTTGCAAGGAGCCTTGCCATGCACGGCCGATGGCTGTCGTCACTGCTGATCGCGGGAAGCGCCTGGGCGCTGAACGCCCAGACGCCCCCGCCCGGAGTCACGCGCACCGAGCTTCAGCGGCACGATCTTTCCGCCCCCGGGCGCCAGGTGATCCAGGTACGGGTCGCGCTGGCGCCGGGCGTGGTCTTTCCCGATCACCGGCATCCGGGCGAGGAGATCATCAACGTCCTCGAGGGCACGTTCGAATATCGCGTCGACGGCCGGCCGGTGACGGTCGCGGCCGGCGGCGTGCTGTTCATCCCGGCGGGGACGGTCCATTCGGCGCGCAACGCCGGCAGCGGTGACGCGGTCGAGCTCGCCACCTATATTGTCGAGAAGGGACGGCCGCTGGTCGCGCTGGTGCCATGAGGAGACCATTGAGATGAACGAAACCGCGATCGTCGCATTCGACCTGACGCCGCCGGCCGACGACCAGTTCCAGACGCTGGTCGCCGGGCTCACCGGCGACGAACGGCATGTGCTGCTCGATCACGGCACGGAGGCACCGTTCTGCGGCGTCTTCCTGACCGAAAAGCGCGAGGGCGCCTATTGCTGCCGGCTGTGCGGGCTGCCCCTGTTCAGGGGCGGCGCGAAGTTCGACAGCGGCACCGGCTGGCCAAGCTTCACCGCGCCCTTCGCCGACGGGCATCTGCGCGAGATCCGGGACACCAGCCACTTCATGGTCCGGACGGAGATCGTCTGCGCCCGCTGCGGCGCGCATCAGGGCCATGTCTTCCCGGACGGACCGCCGCCGACCGGCCTGCGCTATTGCATCAACTCGGAATCGCTGACCTTCACGCCCAAAGACGATCCTTTGCCGGACAAGCTCGGCAGAGGGGTGCCCGAAGGCGAGCCGTGGATGGGGTGAAGCTGGCGGGCTTGCCGTCTTGTGGTCCGCCTGCGCTAACGAAAATTGGTGGAGCCGAGGGGGATCGAACCCCTGACCTCTGCAATGCCATTGCAGCGCTCTCCCAGCTGAGCTACGGCCCCGAACCTTTTTCGGCCCGCCCCCCTTGGGTGGCGGACGCGCGCTGCGATTTAGGCAAGCCGGCGCGGCTTGGCAACCGGCCTAGCTTTCCTCGTCTTCGCCGGTCGCCGCGATCTCGCCGAGATCGTCGTCGCCGCCCAGGTCGACCTCGTCGTCCGGATTCTGCTCGGCATCCTCGTCGACCTCCAGCTCCAGATCGGGCGTCGCCAGATCCTCGTCCGCTTTCTCGACCTCGACTACCGGCTTGGCCGCCTCATACGGCATCGGCTGCTTCGATTTCAGCACCGGCTCGGGGTTCCAGTTGATCCCGCAGGCGATGCAGTTGACCGGGTCTTCCTTGCCCAGATCGTAGAAGCGGGTTCCGCATTTCGGGCAGGTCCGCTTGGTGCCCCATTCAGGCTTCACCATGGGTGAAAACACTCCGTATTCGTGGCTTGATATGCGCCGCCGCCGAAGGGGCGGGCCGCGCGTCGGCGGGCGCCTTGCCACACGCCCCGCCCCCTGTCAAAGCCCGCGCCGATGAGAGCGCCCGCCGTCTTTGGCCCGCGTGGGCCGCTGAGCGGAACGGCGCGGCTGCCCGGCGACAAGTCGATCTCCCACCGCGCCTTGATCCTCGCCACGCTGGCGGTGGGGACGAGCCGGATTTCAGGGCTGAACGAGGGTGAGGATGTCGCGGCGACGGCGGCGGCGCTGCGTGCGCTGGGCGTGCGGATCGAGCGCGAAAGCGGCGGTTGGGCGGTGACCGGAGTCGGCCTTGGCACGCTGCTGCAGCCGCCAGCGCCGCTCGATTGCGGCAATAGCGGCACGACGGCGCGGCTGCTGATGGGCCTGATCGCCAGCCACCCGATCCGCGCCGAGCTGATCGGCGACGCCTCGCTGTCGCGCCGGCCGATGGCATCGCTCGCCGCACCGCTGCGGCGATTGGGAGCGCGGATCGACGGCGACCGGCTGCCGCTGGCTATCGAGGGAAGTGCACCGGCGATTCCCATGACCCATCGTCTCAACACGCCCTCCGCACAGGTGAAATCGGCGTTGCTCCTTGCCGGGCTCAACACGCGGGGAGTGACGACGGTGATCTCGCCCGCGGCGACACGTGATCATCTCGAACGGATGCTGCCTCTGTTCGGCTTGGAGGTGGCGATCGACGGGCTCGCGGTCCGCCTGCGCGGGGAGCCGGAGCTCAAGCCCTGCACCATCGCGGTTCCCGGCGACGCCTCGGCCGCCGCTTTCCTCGCCGTGGCGGCGACGATCGTGCCAGGCTCGGCGATCGAGCTGCCGGGCGTCGGCGTCAATCCGGGCCGGATCGGCTGGATCGAAGCATTGCGCGAGATGGGGGCGGACATCTCGCTTTCAAACCAGCGCGAGGAGTCCGCGGAGCCGGTCGCCGACCTCATCATCCGGCACGCCCCGCTCTCCGCCATCGATCTCGCGCCCGGGCGCGTCCCCGGCCTGATCGACGAAATCCCGATCCTCGCCATCGCCGCCGCCGGCGCGCGCGGGACGAGCCGGCAGCGCGGCCTCGCCGCGCTCCGCGACAAGGAATCGGACCGGATCGCGACCACCGCCGCCGGCCTCGCCGCGATCGGCGTCAGGGCCGAGATCGAGGATGACGACCTCATCGTCCACGGCATCGGCGAGGCGCCCTTCGCCGGCGGCGCGACGGTCGCCGCGGAAGGCGATCATCGCATCGCGATGGCCTTCGCGGTGGCTGGCCTTCATGGCCTGGCGCCCCTAACGGTCGACGACATGACCGCGGTGTCGACCAGCTTCCCGGGCTTCGCCGCCGCGCTCGACGGGCTGGCCGGCGCATGATCATCGCCGTCGACGGCCCCGCGGCGAGCGGCAAGGGCTCGATCGCCCGGGCGATCGCCGCCCATTTCGGCCTGCCGCACATGGACACCGGCCTGCTCTACCGGGCGACGGCGCTCAACCTGCTCGAAACCGGCGGCGACCCGGAGAGCGAGTTCGGCGCCGCGCGCGCGACCGACATCTCGCAGATCCGCTTCGACGATCCCGAGCTCAAGAGCGAGACGGTGGGCGGGCTCGCCTCGCGGATCTCGGCTTATCCTTTGGTCCGTGAGGCGTTGCTGGAGCGGCAGAAGCGCTTCGCCGCGCAGGACGGCGGCGCGGTGCTCGACGGGCGCGACATCGGCACCGTGATCGCGCCGGAGGCCGACGTGAAGATCTTCGTCACCGCGACCAGCGAGATCCGCGCCGAGCGCCGCTTCGCCGAGCTCAAGCGGTCGGGGCTCGACGTTCATCTGCCCGATGTGCTGGCGGATATCCGCACGCGCGACGAGCGCGATTCCCATCGCGCCGCCGCGCCTTTGGTCATGGCCGACGACGCGATCCTGCTCGACACGAGCGAAATGAACCTGGAGCAGGCGATCGCCGCCGCGATCGAAGCGGTCGAGGCGCGCCGCACACAATAATGAGTCATCCCGGCGAAAGCCGGGACCCATGACCTCGGACTAAGCGGTCGGCACCCGCGATCGTCGCCTTTTCGACTTGCAACGGTGTTCTTGGGTCCCGGCTTTCGCCGGGATGACTCTGAGAAAGCGCCTTCTCCCAATCCGCCGCCGCGAAGCCGAGCAGGCGGCGATCGCCCAGATCGAGCAGCGGCCGCTTGATCATCGAGGGCTGGGTGAGCATCAAAGCGACCGCCTTGTCCGCGTCGAGCCCGGCCTTGTCGGCGTCGGCCAGCTTGCGGAAGGTCGTGCCGGCCCGGTTCAGCACCTTCTCCCAGCCGAACTCATCGACCCAGGCGCGCAGCCGCGCCGCTTCGATCCCGGCGATCTTATAGTCGTGGAACTCATAAGCGACGCCCCGCACATCGAGCCACGCCCGCGCCTTCTTGACCGTGTCGCAGTTCTTGATGCCGTAGAGAATCATGTCACTAGAAGGCGGCAACCGCGCTTTGGGTCAAGGGGAGCAAGGGCATGGATATCGAACGGATCGCCACGACCGACGCGCCGACCCCGGCCGGCCATTATTCGCAGGCGACGGCGCATAACGGCCTCCTCTATGTCGCCGGCCAGATTCCGGTGCGGCCCGACGGCGTCCACACCTTCGACGAGCCGTTCGAGGCGCAGGCGCGCCAGGCGCTCGCCAACCTCCTCGCCATCGTCCGCGCCGGCGGCTCGGCGCCGGAGCGGCTGCTGAAGGTCAACGTCTATATCGTTGACATCGCCCACTGGCCCGCCTTCAACCGCGTCTATGCGGAAGCGTTCGGGGACGCCCGCCCGGCCCGGGCGGTCATCCCGGTCCCGGAGCTTCACCACGGCTATCTGGTCGAGATCGACGCGATCGCTGCGCGTTAGCAGAGAGGCGAGCCGGCTATTCCCAGGTCGTCGCGCCTTTCGGAAAGCCGTCGCGCTGCACGCGGACGACGCAGAAACGCTGGCCGCTCGGCGCGCGCATCACGACCCAGCGCTCCATCAGCTTGTCGACTGTCGCGCCGAGCTTCTCGAGCCGCGCGACCTCGGCCGGAATATCGTCGGTCTCGATATCGAGATGGATGCGGCTTTCGTGATCGACGCGCTGGATCTGGACGGCGATCTCGTCCGGTGGTGTCGCCAGCATGACATAATTGCCGCGGGTGCCGGGATGATCGGGATCGATCGGACGGCCGAGAGCCTCGGCCCAGAAACGCGCCGCGGCATGGATGTCCTCGACGTTGCAGTCGATCAGGATGCCGTTGATTCGCGACCGATGCATTCCAGTATCTCCTCTCTGGCGGCGATCGCTCTCCCCAATCGATCGTGCCGATCGCTTGACGCATAGTCAGCGAGCGTCCGCTTACTTCGCCTTTTGGGGATGGATGGTTTCGCCGCGTTTCAGCATCGCGACGATGTCGGCAATTTTCTTCTTCCGCCCGGCCTCGGTCTTCAGATTCCCGATTCGGAAGATCAGCGCGAAGCGATTCTGTGCCGTGAGCTTGGCCAGCATCGCCTTGGCCTCCGGCTCGGCATCGATCGCGGCCTGCAAATCGTCGGGCATCTTCGAATCCTTCGCGCGGTAGGCGCGATCCCAGCGCCCATCCGCTTTCGCAGCCTCGACCTGTTTCAGGCCGTGCGCCGTCATCTTTCCGTCGGCGGTCAGACGCGCCACATGGTCTACGTTGATCTGGCTCCAGACGCTCCTGGGCCCACGCGGCGAAAAACGTTGCAGGAAGCTCTTTTCGTCAAACGACTTGCGGATGCCGTCGATCCAGCCCCAGCACAGCGCCGCCCGGATCGCGTCCTCTGCGGCGATCGACTTCAGCCCTGACTTCACCTTGTGGATCTTAATCCAGACCTCCCGTTCGCGGTCGTGATGCGCGCCCAGCCAGCGATAGAAGCCGTCCATATTCTCAAATTCGTGAACCTTGTCCGGATTGACATGGACCGGGCCCATGGCAGTCACTCCCACTCGATCGTCCCCGGCGGCTTGCTGGTGTAATCGTAGACCACGCGGTTGATGCCGCGGACCTCATTGACGATCCGCGTCGCCACCCGGCTCAGGAAGGCGGCGTCGAAGGGGTAGATGTCGGCGGTCATGCCGTCGGTGCTGGTCACCGCGCGAAGGGCGCAGACATGGTCGTAGGTGCGGTAATCGCCCATCACGCCGACGGTCTTGACCGGGAGCAGCACCGCGAACGCCTGCCAGATCGCGTCGTAGAGCCCGGCATTGCGGATCTCCTCGAGATAGATGGCGTCCGCCTTGCGCAAGATGTCGCAGCGCTCCTTGGTCACCTCGCCGGGAATGCGGATGGCGAGACCGGGGCCGGGGAATGGGTGGCGGCCGACGAACGCTTCGGGCAGGCCCAGCTCGCGGCCGAGCACCCTCACCTCGTCCTTGAACAGTTCGCGTAGCGGCTCGACCAGCTGCATGTTCATCCGCTCGGGCAGGCCGCCGACATTATGGTGGCTCTTGATCGTCACCGAGGGACCGCCGGTGAACGACACCGACTCGATCACGTCGGGATAGAGCGTCCCTTGCGCGAGGAAATCGGCGCCGCCGATCTTCGCCGCCTCGGCCTCGAAAATGTCGATGAAGGTCTTGCCGATCAGCTTGCGCTTCGCCTCCGGCTCGTCGAGCCCCGCGAGGCCGCCGAGGAACTGGTCCGCCGCGTCCACATGGACCAGCGGGATGTTGTAATGGTTGCGGAACAGCGAGACGACCTGCTCCGCCTCCGCCTGACGCATCAGGCCGTGATCGACGAAGACGCAGGTGAGCTGATGGCCGATCGCCTCGTGGATCAGCACCGCCGCCACCGCGCTGTCGACGCCGCCCGACAGGCCGCAGATCACCCGCTTGTCGCCGACCTGGGCGCGGATGTCGGCGATCTTGGTCGCCCGATATTCCGCCATCGTCCAGTCGCCCGGCAGGCCGCAGACATGGCGGACGAAATTGGCGAGCAATTTGCCGCCATCGGGCGTGTGCACGACCTCGGGATGGAACATCAGGCTGAAGAAGCGCCGGCTCTCGTCCGTCGCGATCGCATAAGGCGCGCCCTCTGACGACGCGACGACGCTGAAGCCCTCGGGCAAGGCCTCGACCCGGTCGCCATGGCTCATCCAGACCTGGTGCGTCTCGCCCTTGTGCCACAGGCCGTCGAACAGCATGCTGTCGCCGGTGATCTCGATATAGGCGCGGCCGAACTCCTTCTGGTCGGACGGTGCGACCCGCCCGCCGAGCTGCTCGGCCATCGCCTGCTGGCCGTAGCAGATGGCGAGGATCGGCAGGCCGACGTCGAAGAAATGCTGTGGCGCCCGGGGGCTGTCGTCCCACATCACCGAAGACGGCCCGCCGGAGAGGATGATCCCCTTCGGCCGCATCCGCGCGAACGTCTCGTCGGCCCGGTTGAACGGCGCGATCTCGCTATAGACCCCCGCCTCGCGCACCCGCCGCGCGATCAGCTGGGTCACCTGGCTTCCGAAATCGACGATGAGGATGGAATCGGTATGGGCCGTCATGGCGGGGCGATAGGAACCGCCCCGCCTCCTGTCCAGCGCCGCTTGTATCGTCACACGACTGTGGCATCAGGGGGCATGGAAAAGACGCTGATCGCCCTCGCCGCCGGCTTGCTGGCCCCTTCCTGCGCCTTCGCCCAGCCGGCGCCCGCGCCTCCCCGCCTGATCGTCGCCATCTCGGTCGACGCGCTTTCGGCCGACCTGTTCGCCGAATATCGCCAGCATTTCACCGGCGGCCTAAGGCGTCTCTCCCAGGGCGTCGTCTTTCCGTCCGGCTATCAGGGCCATGCCGCGACCGAAACCTGCCCCGGCCATGCGACGATCCTCACCGGCGCACGGCCCGGCCGGGCCGGCATCATCGCCAACAACTGGTACGATCTCGGCACCACGCGCG
>NZ_JBQTIN010000072.1:0-30130 GCF_052388015.1 Sphingosinicella sp. | reverse complement strand
CGCGGCCCAGCCGGACGGCGTGCCGCCGGTCGTCACCAGCTTGCGATAGCCGGCCGAGCCGACCCGCACGACATTGGCGATCGCCCGGATCGGCGAGATCGCGGTCAGCGTCTTCTCGATCCGCGCGTCCAGCTCCTCCGGCAGCGCATAGCCGCCCGCCGCGTCGCTGGTGCCGGCGAAGGCCTTGAGCTCGACCCCGGCCTCCAGCCCCCTTCTCAGGTAGCGCTCGACGAAGGGCGATGTGCCGCCCCGCGCCGTCTCGCCCTTGACGCCTTCGAGCGCCGGCCGCGCCCCGGCCACCACCCGCGCCTTGAGCGCCGCCACCTCCGCCTTCAGCGCCTCGAGCTCCTCATCCTCGGCCTCGATCGCCGCGAACGATTCCTCCAGCGCATCGCCTTTCACTTCCAGCATCTCAGTCTCCTTCGGTTGATACGAAAAAGCCCCCGCCGAACGGGCGAGGGCTAAAAACTCCCTCTCCCGCGTGCGGGAGAGGGTGGGGTGAGGGTCTTTCTAACTCACCGGAAAATCCGCGATCGGCCTCAACACCCCGAACCGCTCCTTCTTCGGCCGCCCTTTGAGCGCCGGAAACTCCACCACCGGCGCCGGCAGCTTCTTGTCCGGCAGGCGGTCGAGCAGGTCGCGGAGCAACGTCAGCCGCCCCCGCCTCTGGTCGTTGAAGTCGACCAGCGTCCAGGGCGCCCATTTCGTATGCGTCGCCTTCAGCATCGCCTCGCGCGCCTTGGTGTAGTCGCCATATTTCTCGCGCGCCGCGATATCGATCGGCGACAGCTTCCAGCGTTTCAGCGGGTCTTCCAGCCGCTCCGCGAACCGTTCCTCTTGGCGTTCCTGATCACAGGCCAGCCAATATTTGAAGAGCGAGATGCCGTCGTCCGCCAGCGCCTTCTCGAACCCCGGCACGGCCTTCAGGAACGTTTCCGCCTCGGCCTCGCTGCAGAAGCCCATCACCCGCTCGACCCCGGCCCGGTTGTACCAGCTCCGGTCGAACAGCACGATCTCGCCTTTGGCCGGCAAATGCGGCACGTAGCGCTGGAAATACCATTGCCCGCGCTCGCGCTCGCTCGGCTTGGAGAGCGCGACGACATGGCATTGGCGGGGGTTCATCGCCCCGGCGACCGCGTCGATCGCGCCGCCTTTTCCCGCCGTGTCGCGCCCCTCGAACAGGATCAGGATGCGCCGCCCCGTTTCCTGCGCCCAGAACGCCATCTCCGCCAGTTCCTCCCGGATCGGCGCGAGCAACTCCTCATAAGCCTTGCGCTTGAGCTTCGTCATCATTCCCTCTCCCGCGTGCGGGAGAGGGTAGGGTGAGGGCCTGCAGCCGTCGAGACGGTTTCAGCTTTCCACCATATGCACCCGCGCCTTGGGCTGCATCGGCATCGTCACGAGGCTGATCTCGACCAGCTCGAGATCGGTCAGCAGCCGTGGCCCGTCACCTTCGGCGCTCCGCACCCGATAGCCGAAGCTCAACCCCTTCACCGCACCCTCGCCGAGCAAGGCGGCCGCCTCGCGCCCCGCCGCGCCTTCCGACAAGCGCCCGATTACACGCAGCCCGCGCCGATCCTCCCTCAGATATTCGATCCTGCCGATCGGCCGCGCCGGATCGTGCTGCCACAGCAAAAGCACGCTGCCCGCCGGCCGGCCAAGCGCCCGCGCGAACGCTCCGGCGCGCACCACGTCCCCGCCCCGGTCCCGCCGCCCGAAGATCGCCGCATAGCCGGCGAAGCGAATTCCTCCCCTCCCGGATTTCCGGGAGGGGTCGGGGGTGGGTCCTTCAGCCATGCAGCATCTCGAGCACGCCCACCTTCACCGCGATCCCCGCGACCAGCAGCGCCAGCCCGATCCGCACCGCCCAACTCACCACTGCGTTCCAGGCCGATCTTTTGGCATCGCGCCAGGCCCGCAGCAGCTCGCGCAGCTCGTCCATGTCCCGCCGCGCATGCTCGTCCTTGAGGCCGAGTGCGGCCAGCGCCCGCTCCGCCCCCACCTCGCTCGCCTCCTCGATCAGCGCGCGGAGCGTCGGCATGTCCGCGCCCTGCCCTTCCGCCTGGGCGATGAGCAGCGCCAGCATCGACGCATTCTGGCTGTTCATTCGCTTTCCTTTCGATAATCTCTTGCCGATGGCCACCCGCGTCGTGCTGCTGATCATCCTCTTCGCGATGTTCGCGCTCGGCGGCTGGTGGCTGTGGCGCGAGTGGCGGATCGACTCCTGCTCAGCGTCGAAGGGCGAGTGGAATCAGTCGGCCGGCATCTGCGATCCGCTCCCGAGCTGACGACCGACGCAGGCGTGCGGGGACATGCTATTGCGTGTCCCCGCCCTCCGCGGGTCCGGATCCGAGCATCTCCCTTTTCTCCTCCTCGGACAGGAACTCCGCCGCCCGAACTTGCCGCCACAGCCGCTCCCGGTCCTCGGCGAGCGCGGTCACCTGGTCGACGTCGATCGCGAATTTGAGCCCCGGCCGCCACGCCGCCAGCCCGTCGCCGATCCCGCGCAATATCCGCTCCGCCATCGGCAGCACGGTCAGCCGCCACAACGCGCGATTGGCTTCCCGGTAATTGGCATAGGTCGCGTCGCCGGGCAGGCCGAGCAGCATCGGCGGCACGCCGAAGGCCAAGGCGATGTCGCGCGCCGCCGCCGCCTTCAGCGCGCCGATGTCCATGTCGGCCGGGGTCAGGCTCAATGCCTGCCACTTCAGCCCGCCGTCGAGCAGCAGCGGCCGCCCCGCATTGGCCGCGCCGGAAAATTGTGCCGCCAATTCCTCCTTCAGCCGCGCGAACTGGTCGGCCGACAGCGCCGCCCCGTCCGGCGGATCGTAAACCAGCGCGCCCGACGGCCGTGCCGCGTTGAGCAGCAGCGCCCGGTGCCAGCGCGCCGCAAGATTGTGCAGCTCCACCGCCGCGGCGGCCGCGCCGAGGCAGCCCAGCCCATAATGGTCGTCGAGCGGGTGCGCGGCCTTCAAATGAATGACACCGGGCCGTCCGAGCGCATCCGTCGCCTCGAACCGGCTCGCCGCCTCGCCCACCTTGTAGAGATAGGCCGCCGGCCAGCCGCGCCCATCCGCCTCGATCCGCACCCGCTCCGGCCGCAGCGCCACCAGCTCCACCGGTTCGGCCCGCGCATCCTGCACCACCCGCACAAACGCGTTGCCGTGCAACAGCAACTGCGTCGCCACCGTCTCCAGCAGGCCCGGCGGAACCAGCGCCACCAAATCCTCCCCTCGATTTCGAGGGGAGGGGGACCGCGCAAAACGCGGTGGAGGGGCCTCTTCCCGGATCAAAGTACCACTTTGATCCGCGTAGATCGGCGCCCACGCCACGCTCTCCGCGACCAGCCGCACCGCCCGCTGCGCGACCGGATTGGCGAGATAGGCCTCGCGGACCCGCGCCTCGTAGCTCGCCGGCCGCTCCTCGAAGGCGTCGGCGAACCGCAGCGGCAAACCCGCCAACAGAAAAGGCCGCCCGCCACCGCGAGCGGCCTTCCGGCCGAACCATTTCATGCATCGCTCCCTGGAAGCCGGCCGGCCCGCCTCGCGAATCGGGCGCACCTGTCCAGCATTTGTGTCTTGTGCCATATCAGCGTCACGCTGTCAAGCATAATTTACCGATTTGGTTAATCATTGCACGAAGAGACGTTCATCTGGTCGCGGGACGGCTTTCGTCGAGGCCCCTTCGCAACCTCAGGCTGAAGCGCTAGGCTCACGTCAGGGAGACCATAATGAGAGCGATGCGGGGCGCGCTGTTCGGCGCGGCGCTGGCGGCGACGACGTTCGCGGCAGAGGCGGGATCGGACGGAACGCGACGGACGCCCTCCCTTCCCGATGAATCCTGTCTGACCCCACCGAATGGCGCCAAGGCGATGCAGGCCACTGAAGCGCCGCCGCCGGCTTTGGTCGAAGGCCTCGGCTATGCCGGCCTCGAGCCAGACACCGCCAACCCCGAGGCCCGTGCCTGGTTCGCCCAGGGCGTCCGGCTGATCTGGGCGTTCGACGAAGTGGAGGCGATCCGCGCCTTCCAGCAGGCGCAGCGGCTCGACCCCAATTGCGCGCTCTGCCATTTCGGCGAGGCCTGGGCGCGGGGCCCGACGATCAACCTGCGCCCCCGCACCGATCAGCTGGAGGCGGCCCGCGCCGCCGCCGGCCGGGCGCTCGCGCTGGTGGATCGCCTCGGCCGCCGAGACCAGTTCCTGGTCCGCGGCCAGGCGCTCCGTGCCGGCGCCGGCGGCGCCTTCGCCAATGAGGCTTATGCGAGCTTCATGGAGGGCGCGGCGCTCCGCATGCCCGGGGACGACACGCTGCAGATCATGGCCGCCGACGCGCGCATGGTCGCCGCCAGCGACATGCAGCCCGGGTCGCTCGCCCAGCGCCTGCTGGAGCGCGTCCTCGCCCGCAACCCGGGCCATGGCGGCGCGATCCATTACTACATCCACTTGACCGACTGGATCGACCGCCAGCACCTCGCCGTGCCTTATGCCGAGCGGCTCGGCCGGATCGCGCCGGCGGCGAGCCATCTCGTCCACATGCCGTCGCACAGCTTTTACGGCGTCGGCCGCTATCGCGATGCCGCCGCGGTCAATGTCGCCGCGGTCGCCGCCGACCGCGCCTTCAACCGCCAGGCCCGCCCGGTCGCGTCCGACTATCGCTTCTACCTCAACCGCCACAACATGCATTTCGCGATCAACAGCGCGCTCGCCCGCGGCGACGGCGCGACGGCGCTCGCCGTGTCGGGACAGTATCGCGCGACCTATCTCACCGGCGAAAACGTCCAGCAGCCCTCGCGCATTCTCGGTTCGGCTCTGTCCTACGCCGCCGGCCTGCATCTGCCGGTCGCCGAGGTGCTGGCGCTGCCCGAAGGCGAAAATGCGGTCGACCGCGCGATGCGCCATTATGCGCGCGGCGAGGCGCTGGCCCGCAACGGCGACGCCGCCGCCGTCCGCGCCGAGGCGCGCGCGCTCGCGGTGTTGCGCGAAGGAACCGCGGCGCCTGGCCTCGGCCGCGGCGGCGCGCGCCTCGCCGAGATCGCCCAAAGCGTGCTCGAAGGCCGCGCCGCCATGCTCGACCGGCGCTACGAAGAGGCGGCCGGCGCCTATCGTCGAGCGATGAACGCGCAGCTCGCCGCCGAATTCGGCACGGATCCGCCGCTCTTCTGGTATTCCGTCCGCCGCAGCCTCGCCGCCGCCTTGCTCGCCGCCGGCGACCCGGCCGCCGCCCGCGCCCAGCTCCACGCCTCGCTCCGCCGCTGGCCCAACGACCCCCTCGCCCTCTACACCCTCTCCCTCGCCGATCGCGCCCTCGGCGACGAGGCGCTGGCGGCCGGCAACCTCGCGCGGGCCCGCGCGGTGTGGGCGGGGGATGTGACGGAAGTGCAGCTGGCGCGTATCTGAAATCCAAGCCTCCCGGGTCATCCCGGCGAAGGCCGGACCCATGAACACCGAGGACGGGGCTGGAGACGAAGCTCGATCCGCTGCGCCGCTTTCTGCGCTGACAGCGTTGATGATGCGGACTAGGCAGGCGGGGTGCTGGCGCTTCTCTTCCTTCTGCTGCTCGGCGGTTTCGCCGCGGTCTGGGCTTCGAACCGGGAACTGAAGCGCCGGCTCGACCTGGTCGAGCAGCGGCTGGCGGGCGATGCGCCCACGTCTGCACCCACCGAACCGGCAGTCCCCTATAGCGTCACCTTCGCCGCCAAGGCCGAGCCACCTCGATCCTCCCCGAGCTTGCTCGGGGAGGGGGACCATGCGCCGGAGCCCTTGGCGGAGGCGGATGGTGGAGGGGCAGTCTCGCCCGAGCCCCCGTCCGAGCACATCGTCGAAATCGGCGCCGAACCGCACACTCCCCCATCCGAAACCCTCGGCGCGCTGTTCGAGCGCCTCGTCGCCGGCCGCCTGCTGATCTGGCTCGGCGGCATCGCCCTCGTCGCCGCCGCCATCTACCTGATCCGCTTCTCGATCGAGATCGGCCTGGTGACGCCGGCGCTGCGCATGATCGCCGCCGCCTTGTTCGGCCTCGCCCTGATCGCCGCCGGCGAGGCGGCGCGCTGGAAGATGGCCGACGACCTCCGCATCGCGCAAGCCCTGGTCGGTGCCGGAGTCGCGGTGCTCTATGCCGCCGCTTATGGCAGCCACATCCTCTACGGGCTGATCGACTCGGGCGCGGCCTCGGCGGCGATGCTGGCGATCACCGCCGCCGCCTTGGGTCTGTCGCTGCGCCACGGCGCGCCGACCGCGGTGATGGGCCTGGTCGGCGGTTTCCTGACTCCCCTGCTGGTCGGCGATCCGGACGCCGGCGCGGCGCCGCTCCTCGCCTACCTCGCTCTTCTCGATCTCGCCATCTTCCTCGTCGCCTGGCGCCGCGGCTGGACCTGGCTCGCCGCCGCCGCGGTGCTGCTGAGCTTCCTCTGGAGCGGCTTCCTGCTGCTGCGGGACGCCGATGACGCGCTCGCCGCGGGCATATTCATCATTCCGCTCGCCATCGCCGCGACTTTGGCCCGGCCGGGCCAGGGCCGCTCGCTTGGGCTGGTCCAGCCGATGCTGCTCGGCCTTGTGCAGCTCGCCATGGTCGCCGCGCGAACCGATCTCGACATGGTCGGCTGGGCCCTGTTCGGCGCGCTCGCCGCGGCGGCGATGGCCCTTGGCCATCTCAGGCCCGCGGCCCGCGCCGCGCCGCCCGCCGCGCTGGCGCTCGGCCTCATGGTGCTGATGTTCAAGGCCGGCGGCTGGCGGGATCCGTGGAGCCCCCACGCCGCTTTGGGTCTGACCGCGATCTTCGGTCTCGGTGGCCTCGCTTTCGCCTGGCTGCGCGGCGAGCGGCGCTGGGCGATCGTCGCCAGCATCGGCCTTGCCGGCCCGCTGCTGGTCCTGCGCGCCGCCTGGCCGGAGCTGGCGAGCGCCCCGCAATGGGGCGGCATGGCCGCCTTGCTGACGCTCGGGCCCGCGGCCCTGATCTGGCGCCTGCGCGGGCGCGCCTCGCCATCCGCCCCGGCGGAGCTCTCGCTGCTCGCCGCCGGCGCATCGGCCGCCATTCTCGCGGGGACCGCGGCCTGGGACCTCCTCCCCGCGGAGCTGATCGTCGCCGGCTGGCTCGCGCTCGGCATCGCCTTGGCGCTGGCGGCCCGTCGCCTCGCCGACCTCGCCTTGGCGACGATCGCCGGCCTGGTCGCGGCCGTGGCGGTCGCGCGCGCCGTCTGGCTGACGCCCGAGCTGTCGAACAGCTTCTTCATCGCTCTGGCCGGCGCGCCCGTCCTCGCCGTCGATCTGCCCGGCCTCAGAACCGCCTTCTTCGCCCTCGCGCTTCCGGCCGTCCTGCTCGCCGGCCTTCGCCTCGCTTTGCCCGATGTGAAGCTCCCCGCGATTCGCGCCGTCGCCCCGGTCGCGGGTGCCCTTGCGCTCGCCGCGCTCTATGTCGCCTTCAAGCAGGCCTTCGGTCTGACGAGTGACGAGGATTTCCAGGCCCGCGGCTTCCTCGAGCGGACGATTCTGACCCAGGCCCTGTTCGCCGCCGGCTGGCTGCTCGCCTCCGGCCGCCTCAGGCTTCCCCGCCTCGATCCGGACATGGTCGCGCTTTCCGGCACCGTCCTCACCGGTTTCGCCACGGTCCGCCTGGTCTGGTTCGATCTGATCGTCCACAATCCGGCGCTCATGGCGCAGGATGTCGGGCCACTGCCGGTCCTCAACCTGATCCTCCCCGCTTTCTGGCTCAGCGCCGTCTGGCTCTACGCGGCGTCGCGGCGGGACGAACAAGGCCCGCTGACCGGCATCTGGCTGGTGCCGTTCCTCATCGCCCTGATCGCCGGCGCCGGCCTGCTCGTCCGCCAGGCCTTTCATGGCGCGATCCTCACCGGCGGCGAGATGACCAACGCGGAATTCTACACTTATTCGCTCGGCGGCCTCGTCCTCTCGATCGGCCTCCTGCTCGCCGGAATCCGCCTGCCCGACAAGGCGCTCCGCCTCGCCGGCCTCGCTCTGCTCACCGCGACGATGCTGAAGGTTTTCCTGATCGACGCCGCCGCGCTCACCGGAATCCTGCGTATCCTCTCCTTCCTCGGCCTCGGCATCGTCCTGATCGGCATCGGCCGCCTCTACGGCCCGATCCTGCGTGCCGAGGCCGGCGGCGAGGAGCCGCTGGCGGGAGGGTCGCGAACCGCTTAAGGTCCGGCCGAGGGGGCGAATGACGCACGACGTCTTCATCAGCCATTCGTCGCAGGACCGCGCGGTCGGCGACGCCGCCTGCGCGGCGCTCGAGCGGGCCGGCCACACATGCTGGATCGCGCCCCGCGATATCATGCCCGGCGAGGATTATGGCGAGGCGATCGTCGACGGCATCCGCGCCAGCCGCATCTTCCTGCTCGTCGTCTCCGCCCACAGCGTCACCTCGCCCCAGGTCCGCCGCGAGACCGAGCGCGCCGCCAATGCCGGCATCCCGATCATCCCGTTCCGGATCGAGGACGTGCTGCCGTCCAAGAGCCTCGAATTCTTCATCAGCTCGGCCCACTGGCTCGACGCGATCTCGCGCCCGATGGAGCCGCATTACGATTATCTGGTGAAGGTCGTCGGCCGCCTGCTCGCCGAGGCGGAGGGCAAGACCATCCCGCCGCTGCCGTTGCGTGCCGCCGCGGCGCCCGTCGCGCCAGCGGCCCCCGCGCGCGGTCTGCGGGCGAAGCCGGCGATCGCCATGACCGCGATCGTCGCCGGCGCGCTCGTCGCCGGTGTCGCGCTCTGGCGCCGCGACGCGCCGGCCGAGCCCGCCGGGAAGAACGCGGTCACCGACGTCTCCCGCAGCATCTTCACCCGCCGGGCGACGACCAAGGATCCCGACAAGCCGGTCCGGCTGCGGTCGGCGCCGGCCGCTGACGGGCCGGTGATCGCCGTGATCGGCACCGACGACGTGTTCCGCGTCGCGCCGCGCCAGGGGAATTGGTGGCCGGCCCAGCTCGCCAACGGCACCCAGGGCTATGTCCATGCCGAATGGATCAACGTCATCGACGCGGACGGCACGCCGCCCTCGTCACCGGGCAACCAGCAGCAGCCGGTGGGGGCGCCGCCGGCGCAAGCGGAGACCAACAAGCAATGAGTGGCACTGACGACCGCGCCCAGATCGGCGCGGCGGTGGACGAGATGTACGCGATGATCTCCGGCCCCGCCGGCCCGCGCGACTGGTCGCGCCAGGCGAACGCCTTCCACCCCGACGCGCGCCAGATCCGCACCTGGATCGGCGCGGACGGCAAAGTGGCGTTCAAGGCGATGGGCCTCGCCGATTATGCCGCCGACACCACCCCCTTCTTCGCCGCCAATCCGTTCTTCGAGGTCGAGATCGGCCGGCGGATCGACCTGTTCGGCAACATCGCCCACGTCTGGAGCGCCTATGAAGCGCGCGCCGCGCTCGACGACACGAAGCCCGAGCGCCGCGGCATCAACTCGATCCAGCTGTTCAAGGACCCCGAACGCGGCTGGCGGATCATGTCCATGATCTGGGACAATGAGCGCGCCGGCCTTGAGCTGCCCGCTTTCTAGATCCTCCCTGAGCTTGCTCGGGGAGGGAGACCATGCGCGGCATGGTGGAGGGGCTCGCCTCCGGCGGATCGATCGCGCGAAGTGAAACGGTCGCCGTCTCCCCCAGAGACGGCTGCGCAGTGCGGGGCACTGCGCACAGTTTCAGCGCCCCGCGCTGTTTCCCGATGCACGATCGATGGTCGGGGCGACTGGATTCGAACCAGCGACCCCCACACCCCCAGTGTGATGCGCTACCAGGCTGCGCTACGCCCCGACCAGGGCCGGGCATCTAGGCGCGCCTCCCGACCAAGGCAAGGTTGACTTGGCCCACGGTCGCAGCAAGTTGCGCAACGAAACGGATCACGGAGACCGAGATGGACGAGCAGGCGCGCCGGGCCTTCGAGCAATTGAGCGGCCTGGAGCTGCTCCGCGCGATGATCGCCGGCCGCGGCCCCGCGCCGTCGATCAGCAGGACGCTCGGTTTCCGCCTTGTCGAGGTCGAGCGCGGCCGCGCCGTCTTCGAAGGCACGCCCGGCCCGCACGTCCTCAATCCGCTTGGCTTCGTCCACGGCGGCTATGCGCTGACCCTGATCGACAGCGCCGCGGGTTGCGCCGTCCACACCGAGCTCGACGCGGGCGTTGGCTACACAACCGTCGAGACCAAGGTGAACTTCACCCGCCCGGTACCGAAGGACGGCTCGATCGTCCGCTGCGAAGGCCGGGTCCTCAGCCGCGGCCGCCAGATCGCCACCGCCGATGCCTTCCTCCGCGACGCGAACGGCAAGCTGCTAGCCCACGGCACCTCGACCCTGATCATCCTCGGCAAGCCTTCCGCTCCGTGAGTCATCCCGGCGGAAGCCGGGACCCATGAACACCGGAGCGCGAGGAGAGGCGGCAATCTCCCCATCCCATGCAGGAATGCCTGCGTGCATGGATCCCGGCTTCCGCCGGGATGACTCTGATAGGGGCGACCGTCACTCCCCCATCACGGTCTGCAGGAACGTCGCCTCATAGGCCTTGATGCTGATTTCCCGGATATCGGCGCCGGCCAGCGGCGCCATCAGCTCGGGGATGCGCGCCGAATGGGCGTCAAGCGCCGCAGAGTCGCGCCACATCTCGGTGATGTGGATCAGGTTCGGGTCATCGAGATCGAGGCCATAGGCATAATGCTCGCAGCCCTCCTCGGCCCGCGACGAGCGGATGTTGTTCGCAAGCACGTCCTTGAGCCGCTCCACCTCGCCCTCGCCGAAACGCACCTGTCCGGTCACGATGATCATCCGTCCGCCCTCCCCTTCCTTGCCTTGGCATCTGGTCGTCCCCATGATAGGCGCCTCGCGCTTTTCAGGCGAGCGCCGGATCGGCGCTTCCTCTTCCCAGGTAGGACCGAATGTTCGCATCCCCAGCCTATGCCGCGACCGGCGGCGCCGCATCCGGAGGAGCCGCCAGCTTCTTCGTGCAGATCTTCCCGCTCGTCCTCATCTTCATCATCTTCTATTTCCTGCTGATCCGGCCGCAGCAGCGCCGGATCAAGGATCATCAGCGGATGGTCGCCGACGTGAAGATGCGCGACACCGCGATCACTTCGGGCGGCCTGATCGGCAAGGTGACCAGGGTCGACGAGCATGAGATCGAGCTCGAGGTCGCGCAGGGCGTCAAGGTCCGGGTGGTGAAGTCGATGCTGAGCGACGTGCGCCCGCACGGCGCCAAGGCGGCCAACGACCAGGCCTGACCCGGGATGCTGAACTTCCCCCGCTGGAAGGTGTGGAGCATCACCCTCACCTGCCTGATCTGCATTCTGCTCGCGATCCCGAGCATGATGCCGGAGGCCGAGCGCAACCGCGTCTTCCCCTCCTGGATCGCCGCGATCCACATCAATCTCGGCCTCGATCTCGCCGGCGGCAGCCATTTGCTGCTCGAGGCGGAGACCGGCGATCTCGCCCGCCAGCGGCTGGAGGCAATGGAGGATCTGATGCGGCGCGAGATGCGCACCGCCGGCATTCGCATCGAGGGCCTCACGACCCAGAACGGCCAGCTCGCCTTCCGCGTCTCCGATCCCGACCAGCTCGGCGAGGCGCGCGCCGTCGCCGCCCGCCAGACCCAGCCGGTCGGCTTCGGCGCCCAGCCCGACTGGACCATCTCGGCCGACAACGGCCAGGTCACAATGCGCCCGACCGAGGCCGGCCTTGAGAACGCGATCTCCTCGGCGATGGAGGTCGCCCGCGACGTCATCGACCGGCGGATCAACTCGCTCGGCACGCTGGAGCCGACGATCATCCAGCAGGGCCAGAGCCGGATCGTCGTCCAGGTTCCCGGCGTCCAGGATCCGGAGGCGCTCAAGCGGCTGATCGGCCGCACCGCCCGCCTCGAGTTCCGGATGGTCGACCAGACCGCGACGCCCGAGATGCTGCAAGCCGGCCAGGCGCCGGTCGGCAGAGTCATCCTGCCCACGGCCGAGGGCGGCCGGATCGCCGTCCAGCGGCGGGCGATGATCTCGGGCGACCAAATCGCCGACGCCCGCCAGGACTTCGATCAGCAAGACAACACGCCCAATGTCGTGATCAGCTTCGATGCGGCCGGCGGCCGCCGCTTCGCCCGGGTGACGCAGGAGAATGTCGGCCGTCCGTTCGCGATCATCCTCGACAATGTGGTGATTTCCTACCCCGTGATCCGCGAGCCGATCCTCGGCGGCCAGGCGACCATCTCCGGCGGCGGCTTTACCGTCCAGACCGCGAACGAGCTGGCCATTTCATTGCGCTCGGGCCGCATCCCGGTCGAGCTGCGCGTCATCGAGGAGCGCACCGTCGGCCCCGATCTCGGCGCCGATTCGATCCGCCTCGGCGTCATCGCATCGATCGCCGCGACGCTCGCGGTGATCCTGTTCATGCTGATCACCTACGGCCGCTTCGGCGTCTACACGACGATCGGCCTGATCGTGAATGCGCTGATGATCCTCGGCGTCATGGCCTTCTTCAACACCACTTTGACCCTGCCCGGCATCGCCGGCTTCGTGCTGACGATCGGCGCCGCGGTCGACGCCAACGTGCTGATCAACGAGCGCATCCGCGAGGAGCAACGCAGGGGCAAGAAGCTCCTCGATGCGCTCGAATCGGGTTACGTCGAGGCCCAGACCGCGATCCTCGACGCCAACATCACCAACGTCATCGCCGCGGTCCTGATGTTCTATTTCGGATCGGGCCCGATCCGCGGCTTCGCGGTCGTCCTGATGATCGGCATCGTCACCTCGGTGTTCACCGCCGTGAACCTCACCCGGATGCTGGTCGCCCTCTGGGTCCGCCGCGCGCGGCCCAAAGAACTGCATATATGAGCCGCTCCATTTTCTTTTTCGTCACCCCAGCGAAAGCTGGGGTCCATGCGGAGTCTGTATGGATTCCAGCTTTCGCTGGAATGACGGGTTCAGCGGGAGACATCGAATGCGCCTGCTAAAGCTCGTCCCGGACAACACCAACATCGATTTCATGAAGTGGCGTAACCTCGCCCTCATCCTGTCGATCATCGTGACCGCGGCGGCGATCGCCCTGGTCTTCACCCGCGGGCTGAACTGGGGTGTCGATTTCGAGGGCGGTCAGAGCGTGCGCATTACCTTCCAGCAGCCGCCCAATCTCGACCAGCTGCGCGACCGGGTGAACGCGCTCGGCCATGGCGACGCGAGCCTGCAGGAATTCGGCTCGCCCAACGTGATCGCGATCCGCATGCCGCTGCCGGAGGGCGGCGAGGCGGCCGCGGCCCAGGCCGCGAGCCAGGTGCGTGAGACGATCACCCAGGCCTATCCCGGCGCCCGCTTCGACGCGGTTGAGACCGTTTCCGGCAAGGTTTCGGAGGAATTCTGGTCCTCGGGTCGATGGGCCATCATTCTCGCCATGCTCGGCATCGCCATCTTCATCTGGATCCGTTTCGAGTGGCAGTTCGGCGTCGGCGCGCTTGTCACCCTGTTCCACGATGTCTGGATGACCCTGGGCTTCCTGTCGGTCACCCGGATTCAATTCGATCTGAACGTCATCGCCGCGATCCTCACCATCGTCGGCTATTCGCTGAACGACACCGTCGTCATCTACGATCGCATCCGCGAGAATCTGCGCAAATACCGCAAAATGGGGATCGTGCCGCTGCTCAATCTCTCATTGAACGAGACGCTGTCGCGGACGATGGTGACCTCGCTCTCAATCCTGCTCGCGCTCGGCATGCTGCTGCTGTTCGGGCCGGACGTGATCTTCGGCCTGACGATCGCGATCTTCGTCGGCATCTTCGTCGGCACCTACTCGTCGATCTATATCTCGTCGCCGGTCTTGGTCTGGCTGGGCGTCACGTCGGACAGTTTCCGGCCCAAGGATCCGGTCAGCCGCGCCGCGCGCGGACCGCGCAACGAGACCGACGGCGCCCAGGTCTAGCGGCGCACCAGCCCGCTGAGGTGCGCGAACAGGGCGTCGCGATTGGCGTCCCAGCTGAACCGCGCCGCCTTGGCCCGCACGACCTCCTGATCCGGCGGTTCGGCAAGAAGCTCCGCCACCGCCGCGGCGATCGCCGCAGGCTCGCGCGGGACGAGCCGGCCGGCCTCGGGTCGGTCGATCACGTCCGGCGCGCCGCCGACATCGGTCGTCACCACCGGCGTCCCGCAGGCGAGCGATTCCACCCAGACATTGGCCAGCCCCTCGCTGGCCGAGGGCAGCACCGTCACGTCCGCCGCTGCGAGCAGCGCTGGCAGCTCCTCATGCGGCCTGACTCCCAGGAAGCGCACCCGCCCCGCCACGTCGGCCTCGGCGGCGCGGCGCTCGAGCGCGGCCCGGTCCGGCCCGTCGCCGACCAGCATCAACGTCGCTTCGGGCAATGACGCCAGCGCCCCGATCGCCAGCTTCTGCCCCTTGCGCGCGATCAGATGGCCCGCGCTGACGAGCAGCGGACCGGAGACGCCCAGCGCCGCCTTGGCCGCCGCCCGGTCGAGCGGCCTGAATCGCTCGAGATCGACCCCGGTATGATGCACCCTGATCTTCTCGGCCGGCATGCCGATCGCAACCATGTCGGCCTTCAGTGCCGCGCTCACCGCCAGCAACCCGTCCGCCGCCCGGCCAGCCGCGACGATCTGCTCGCCGATACCCGGCTGCATGGTCCAATGATGGATGTCCGCCCCGCGCGCCTTGATCGACACCGGCACGCCCAGCGCCGCGCCGAGCCGCACCGCCGCCGGCCCGTCCGGCCAGAAGAATTCGGCGTCGATCACGTCGAAGGGGAAGCGCTCGCGAATGCGGCGAAGCACGGGGAGCAAAGCATCGGCCATCCGCCGCGCCGCGCCGCTGCCGCCGATCCCGGGCCAGACCCGGAAGCGCGGCCGGTGGACGGTCAGGTCCTTCCAGGTCTCGCGCTCCGGCAGGGCCGCAAGGGGCGCATAATGCGGGTGAAGCGACAGCGGCCAGACCGGCAGGCCCACCGCCGAGACCACCTCCAGCTCCACATCCTCCCGCGCCGCCAGGCCCCGACTCTGCCGCTCGACGAACAGGCCGAGCGTCGGCTGCTGCTGATGCGGGAACAGGGTCGACAGGGTGAGCACGCGCAGCATTCCCGCGCCCATAGCAGCCAAAGCTTCCGCGTGCGAAACGGCGTGTTAAACCGCCGTTCAGCAGCATCCCGCTCCAGTTCACCAAGGCCGCTTGGCCTTGCCCCAACGCTCCGCTAAGAAGCCCGCCATGCCGAAATTTCACCGTTCGCTCGCGCTTGTCGCCATCGTCGCCGCCGCCCTCCCGCTTGCCGGCTGCGGCACCTTGGGGACCCGCAACCGCGGCGACACCCGCTACGTCGCGCGCGACGTCAACACGCTCTACAATGCCGGCTTCCAGCGGCTGCAGCAGCGCAACTATGCCCAGGCGGCCTTGATCTTCGATGAGGTCGAGCGCCAGCATCCCTATTCGGTCTGGGCGCGCCGCGCGCAGCTGATGAGCGCCTTTTCCTATTATGCCGCCGGCGATCACACCAAGTCGATCGATTCGGCCCGCCGCTTCCTGTCGATCCATCCCGGCAATCGCGATGCGCCTTATGCGCTCTATCTGGTCGCGCTCAATTATTACGAGCAGATCCGCGACGTGACCCGCGATCAGAACATCACCCGCCAGGCGCTCGACGCGCTGGGCGAGGTGATCCGCCGCTATCCCAACTCGCCTTATGCCGACGATGCCCGGCTCAAGGTCGATCTGGTCCGCGACCATCTCGCCGGCAAGGAGATGGAGATCGGCCGTTTCTACCAGCGCCGCGGCGAATGGCTCGCCTCGACGATGCGCTTCCGCCGGGTGATCGACGATTATCAGACCACCAGCCACGCGCCCGAGGCGCTGATGCGCTTGACCGAATCCTATCTCGCGCTCGGCGTCCCGGCCGAGGCCCGGCGCTCGGCGGCGGTGCTCAGCGCCAATTATCCGAACACCGACTGGTACCGGCGCGCCTACGACCTCATCCAGCGCCACGCCCCCAACATCACGCCGGACACGCCAGCGCCGACGCCCGCTCAGCCGACCACGCCGAGCGGCGGGAGCCGTTAGGCCCCGCGTGACCTCCGCATGCTGACCGCGCTCGCCATCCGCGACGTGGTGCTGATCGAATCGCTCGACATGGATTTCTCATCCGGCCTCGGCGTGCTGACCGGCGAGACCGGGGCGGGCAAGTCGATCCTGCTCGACGCGCTCGGCCTCGCCCTCGGCGCGCGCGCCGACAGCGCCCTGGTCCGCACGGACCAGCAGCAGGCGAGCGTCACGGCGACATTCGAAGCTCCACCGGATCATCCGGCGCGCGCCCTGCTTGACGAAAATGGCCTCGAATCGGAACCCGGCGAGCCTCTCCTCGTCCGCCGCATCGTCCGCGCCGACGGCGGCAGCCGCGCCTTCGTCAACGACCAGCCCATCTCCGCCGGCCTGCTGCGCGAGCTGGGCGCGACCCTGGTCGAGATCCACGGCCAGCATGACGAGCGCGGTCTCCTGAACCCGCGCGGCCACCGCGCCCTGCTCGACGCCTACGGCCGCATCGACCTCGCCCCGCTCGCCGTCGCCTGGCGCGCGCTGACCGAAGCCGAGACCGCGCTCGCGACAGCCCGCGCCGCGCAGGAGACAGCCGCGAGCGACCGCGACTGGCTCGCCCACGCGGTCGAGGAGCTGCGCCGGCTCGCGCCAGAGCCCGGCGAGGAGGAAAAGCTCGCCACCTTGCGCGCCGCGATGCAGGCCGGCGCCCGCCTCGGCGACGAACTGGCGGCGGTCGATGCCCTGGTCCTCGGCTCCGAAGGCGCGCTCGCTTTGCTCCGCCAGGCCGCGCGCCGCCTCGATCGCATGGCCGGCGAGCACGCCGCCCTCGCCGAAGCGCTCGCCGCGCTCGACCGCGCCGTGATCGAGGCGGCGGAGGGCGAGGACGCGCTCGCCCGCGCCCGCTCCGCTCTGGCCTTCGATCCGGCCCGGCTCGACGAGGCCGAAACCCGGCTGTTCGACATCCGCGCCCTCGCCCGCAAGCATCGCGTCGAGCCCGACGCCCTCCCCGCCCTCGCCGACGAGCTGGCGGCGAAGCTCACGGCGATCGAGGATGGCGGCGCCCGCGTCGCGGCACTCGATTCCGCCTTCGCCGAAGCCCGCTTGGCTTATGAGGAAGCCGCCCTCGCCACCAGCGCCGCCCGCCGCGAGGCCGCCGCCCGTCTCGACGCCGCCGTCGCCGCCGAGCTCGCCCCGCTGAAGCTCGAAGCCGCCCGGTTCCGCACCGCCTTCGCCCCGGCGGAGCCCTCCGCCGCCGGCATCGACCGGGTCGAGTTCGAGGTCTCGACCAATCCCGGCGCCCCCTTCGGCCCGCTCACCCGCATCGCTTCGGGCGGCGAGCTCAGCCGCTTCGTCCTCGCGCTCAAGGTCGCGCTGCACGAGGAAGGCGGGCCCCGCACCCTGATCTTCGACGAGATCGACCGCGGCGTCGGCGGCGCCGTTGCCAGCGCGGTCGGCGAGCGCCTCCATCGCCTCGCCGCTTCCGGCCAGGTGATCGTCGTCACCCACTCGCCCCAGGTCGCCGCCCGCGGCGCCCGCCACCTGCTGATCGAGAAGAGCCATAACGGCCTCGTCACCCGCACCGGCGTCCACGCCCTCGACCCCGCCCGCCGCCGCGAGGAGATCGCGCGCATGCTGTCGGGCGCCCAGGTTACCGACGAAGCGCGGGCACAGGCGGAGCGCCTGCTGGAGGCGGCGTAAAAGCCCTCTCCCGTTGACGGGAGAGGGTTGGGTGAGGGTCTTCTTCTTGTTATCGCCCCATCATGGGCGTCGTCCGAAGAACGATTAGCAAATATGCCGCCCCTATGCGACGCGCTCCCACTGACGCGGAACAGGCACTCTGGCTTGCCTTGCGCGGCAGGCGATTGGCCGGCCTCAAGTTTCGCCGCCAGTGGACCCTTGGCCCATTCATCGCCGACTTCTGCTGCCTGGAGCAGCGCCTGATTGTGGAGGCGGATGGTGGGCAGCATGACGAGGCCGCTGACGCAGCGCGGACGGCCTGGCTAGAGCACAAACGATTTCGCGTGTTGCGGTTCTGGAATCATGATGTGCTCGGCAATCTCGAAGGCGTGCTTCAGGCGATACTGGAAACGCTGACTCAGCAAGACCCTCACCCTAACCCTCTCCCGCGAGCGGGAGAGGGAGAAATAGAGTCCGCCGCGGCTACCCCTTCTCCCGCCTGCGGGAGAGGGTTGGGATGAGGGTCTTCTTTTGTTGAACGAAGTCGAAGCCGCCGCCGAGCTGGAGCGCCTCGCGGCCGAGATCGCGCGCCACAACGCCCTCTACCACACCGAGGACGCGCCGGAGATTTCCGACGCCGAATATGACGCCCTCATTCGCCGCAATCGCGAGCTTGAGGCTGAATTCCCCCACCTGACCCGCGCCGACAGCCCGAGCCGCCAGGTCGGCGCCGCACCCGCCGGGCACCTCTCCAAGGTCCAGCACGCCCGGCCGATGCTGAGTCTCGACAACGCCTTCTCCGACGAGGAGGTCGCCGATTTCCTCGCGCGCGTCCGCCGCTTTCTCCGTCTCGCCGACGACGAGGAGATCGCCCTCACCGCCGAGCCCAAGATCGACGGCCTCTCCTGCGCCCTGCGCTACGAGAAAGGCCGCCTCGCCCTCGCCGCCACCCGCGGCGACGGCACCACCGGCGAGCTGGTCACCGCCAACGTCGCGACCATCCCCGACATCCCGCAAACCCTGTTCCCCGGCGAAGGCCGGGGCCCAGGCGGGCGGCAGCCCGTCCCCGACCTATTCGAGATCCGCGGCGAAATTTACATGGCCAAGGCGGACTTCGCCGCCCTCAACGCCCGCCTCCTCGCCGAAGCCGAGGACCCGGCGACCGCCCGCCAGTTCGCCAATCCCCGCAACGCCGCCGCAGGCTCGCTCCGCCAGAAAGACGCCGCCGTCACCGCGTCCCGCCCGCTCAAATTCTACGCCCATGGCTGGGGCGAGACCTCCGCCCTCCCCGCCGGCACCCAGGCCGGCGTCATGGCCGCCATCGCCGCCTGGGGCATCCCCATCGCCGCCGATCTCAAGCGCGTCACCACCCTCGACGCCGCCCTCGCCCATTATCGCGCCATCGAAGCCAAGCGCGCCGACCTGCCCTTCGACATCGACGGCGTCGTCTACAAGCTGGATCGCCTCGACTGGCAGGATCGGCTCGGCACGGTCGGCCGCGCCCCGCGCTGGGCGATCGCCCACAAATTCCCGGCCGAGAAGGCCGAGACCGAGCTCATCGCCATAGACATTCAGGTCGGCCGCACCGGCAAGCTCACTCCGGTCGCGCGCCTGAAGCCGGTCAATGTCGGCGGCGTTACCGTCACTAACGCGACGCTCCACAACAAGGACGAGATCGCCCGCCTGGGCGTCCGCCCCGGCGACCGCGTCCGCATCCAGCGCGCCGGCGACGTCATCCCGCAGGTGCTGGAAAACCTGACCCCCAACGAAAAGCGCCCCGCCTACGTCTTCCCCGATCATTGCCCGGAATGCGGCAGCGAGGCGGTGGCGGAGGAAGGCGAGGTCGACGTCCGCTGCACCGGCGGCCTGATCTGCCCCGCCCAGCGCTTCGAGCGCCTCCGCCATTTCGTCGGCCGCGCCGCGCTCGACATCGAGGGGCTGGGCGAAAAGAGCATCGCCGAATTCCTCTCGCTCGGCTGGCTCGACGAGCCGGCGGACATCTTCCGCCTCCACCATCACCGCGACGAGCTGATCGGCCGCGAGGGCTGGCAGGCCAAGTCGGTCGAAGCCCTGTTCGCGGCGATCGAGGCGAAGCGCGCGCCGGACGCGGCCCGCCTCCTGTTCGGCCTGGGCATCCGCCATGTCGGCACAGTCACCGCCCGCGACCTGCTGAAGAGCTTCGTCACCCTGCCCCGCCTGCGCGAAATCGCCGTCGCCGCCCGCACCGGTGACACTGACGCGCTGGCCGACCTGACAAACATCGACGGCGTCGGCCCAACCGTCGTGGCGGCGCTCGGCGATTTCTTCCACGAGCCGCACAATATCGCTGCGTGGGACGATCTGTTGGCCGAGGTCACCCCGCCCCCCTTCGTCGTCGAAACGCGCCAATCCTCGGTCACCGGCAAGACCATCGTCTTCACCGGAAGCCTCGAAGCCATCTCCCGCGACGAGGCCAAGGCCCAGGCGGAGGCGCTCGGCGCCAAGGCCGCCGGCTCGGTCTCCGCGAAAACGGACCTCGTCGTCGCCGGCCCCGGCGCCGGCTCCAAACTCAAGAAAGCGGCCGAGCTTGGCATCGAGGTGATCGACGAAGCGGCGTGGCTCAAGATCGTCGCCGAGGCGGGTTAAGCCCGCCGGCCGTCGCCCCCGTCATGCTGAACTTGTTTCAGCATCCATTGCTCCATCCGCGGTGCGGACGAAAATGGACCCTGAAACAAGTTCAGGGTGACGTTCGGTATTCAAAGCCTTTCCTACATAGAACCATATCGGTTATCCAAGCTGGGAGAAGGAGCCGAATATGGATCAGAAACCCTTGGAACCCCGTCCCGATGGCCGGTACCGTGCCGTGCTCGGCATCATTGCCTTAATCGGCGGATTGGGCGGCCTCACCGGCCTATATTTCGTGTCAATCCCCGAACCCAACCGCGAGCCGCTCCTCCTCGCGCTCGGTCTCGTCTTGGGTTGGGGCTCGACCGTGATCGGCTACGAGTTCGGCTCCTCGCCCGCCGGCCGCCGCGCTGCTGAAGCGGGCGTCAGGCCCACCTCTTGGCAACCCTCAACTTCCTCAACTTTGTCAACTTCAGTCGCGCCCGCTTCGGCCGCCGGGATACTGTCGGAGTCGTCAGGTTGACCGGTCATTGCGGCGGCCCGGCGAGCGCACCATATCGCCCCCGGACCAAGGAGCGGGACATGGAAGTCTGGCACGGCACGACGATCATCGGCGTGCGCAAGAACGGCAGAGCGGTGATCGCCGGCGACGGGCAGGTGTCGCTGCAATCGACGGTGATCAAGCCCAATGCGCGCAAGGTCCGCCGGCTGGGCGGCGGCCCAAATGGCGGAAGCGTGATCGCGGGCTTCGCCGGCGCCACCGCCGATGCCTTCACTCCGTTCGAGCGGCTGGAGCGCAAGCTGGAGCAGCATAACGGCCAGCTGATGCGCGCCGCGGTCGAGCTCGCCAAGGATTGGCGGACCGACAAATATCTCCGCAACCTCGAGGCGATGATGATCGTCGCCGACAAGGACATCACCCTGATCCTCACCGGCAATGGCGACGTGCTGGAGCCCGCCGCCGGCGTCGCGGCGATCGGCTCGGGCGGCAATTTCGCCCTCGCCGCGGCCAGCGCCCTGTTCGACTATGAGGAGGACGCCGAGACGATCGCCCGCAAGGCGATGAAGATCGCCGCCGACATCTGCGTCTACACCAACGACCAGCTCACCGTGGAGACGATCGAGGGCGCGGCCTGACATTCCCGTCATTGCGAGCCGCGTAGCGGCGCGGCAATCCAGTCTGGATTGCTTCGCTGCGCTCGCAATGACAGCGGGCTCCAGGCCACCAACTTGCCGCTCCGCTGCCCCATGTGTTACACTGGTTTCAGGTCACGGGCGGCTGCTGCCGTCCGGAACGAGAAAATAAGAGACGTGTCGCATGCCGCAGCCAGCCGTACCGGCTCCGCAGGCGCCGGTTATCGATCCGGCCGAGACGGCAGCCCCCCTTCCCGCCAATGGCCAGATATTCCGGCGCGGCCCTTCCCGCCCGGCCTATGGCGCGATCGATCTCGGCACCAACAATTGCCGCCTCCTGATCGCGAGGCCAAGCGAGACCGACGGCTTCACCGTCGTCGACGCCTTCTCCCGCGTCGTCCGGATGGGCGAGGGCATGGCCAATTCGGGCAAGCTTTCCGAAACCTCGATGGACCGCGCCGTCGCCGCGCTCGCGGTCTGCGCCGAGAAGCTGAAGCGCCGCCACGTCACCCTCGCCCGCTCGGTCGCGACCGAGGCCTGCCGCCGCGCCGTCAACGGCCGCCATTTCGTCGAGCGGGTCAGGCGCGAAACCGGCATCTGCCTCGAGATCATCGCGCCGGAGGAAGAGGCCCGGCTCGCGATGCTCGGCTGCCACCGGCTGCTGGAGCCGGGCGACGGCCCGGCCTTGATCTTCGACATCGGCGGCGGCTCGACCGAGCTGGTGTTGATCGACACCGACGGCGGCGAGCCGCGGATCAAATGCTGGTGGAGCGCGCCCTGGGGCGTCTACTCCCTGACCGAGAGCGAGGGCCGCGATTTCGCCACCGCCGACGAGCGGCTCGCCGCTTATGGCCGGATGCGCGAGCGCGTGCGCCACGCCTTCCGCCGCTTCGTCGACCTGCTCCCGGCGAACAAGGACGACATCCGCCTGATGGGCACCAGCGGCACCGTCACCACCCTTGCCAGCGTCCATCTCGCGCTGCCGAGCTATGATCGGCGCGCGGTGGACGGGCTCAAGATGCCGACGGCGGCGATGCGTGGCATCGCCGAGATGATATCGCGCTTCAGCCATGAGGAGCGCGCCGCTCTGCCCTGCATCGGCCATGAGCGTGCCGACCTCGTCGTCGCCGGCTGCGCGATCCTCGAGGCGATCATGGACATCTGGCCGGCCAAGACGCTGGGCGTCGCTGATCGCGGCATTCGCGAAGGCATTCTCCGCTCCCTGATGACCCGCGACGGCCACCCGATATGAGCCGCGCCGCCAATGGGCTGCGGACGCGGGTCCGCACCGCCAAGGGCCGCAAGATCGGCTCGACCCGTTGGCTGGAGCGGCAGCTCAACGATCCCTATGTGAAGAAAGCCAAGGCCGAAGGCTATCGCAGCCGCGCCGCCTACAAGCTGATCGAGCTCGACGAGCGTTTCGGCTTCCTGAAGGGCGTCGAGCGGATCATCGATCTCGGCATCGCGCCGGGCGGCTGGACCCAGGTCGTGCGCCGGAGGCTGCCCAAGTCGGTGGTCGTCGGCATCGATCTCCTGCCGACCGATCCGATCGACGGCGCGACCATCCTCCGGCTCGATTTCATGGACGAGGCCGCCCCCGAGCAGCTCACGCAGGCGCTCGGCGGGCCGGCCGATCTCGTCCTTTCCGACATGGCCGCCAACACGGTCGGCCACCCCCAGACCGATCATCTCCGGACGATGGGGCTGGTCGAGGCGGCGCTCGACTTCGCTGGCGATGTGCTGAAGCCCGGCGGCGCCTTCGTTGCCAAGGTGCTCGCCGGCGGCGCCGACTCCGGCCTCGTCGCCGAGCTCAAGCGCCGCTTCGCCACCGTCAAGCACGCCAAGCCGCCGGCCAGCCGCAAGGGCTCGTCGGAATGGTATGTCGTGGCGCAGGGATTTAAGAGCTAGCTTCGCGCTCGCGTCTCGCGCGTCCGCCGGATCGCGTCGCGCAGCGCTTCATAGCCGACGGCGCCCTGCAGGACTTCGTCGCCGACGACGAAGGTCGGCGTGCCCTGCGCTTCGATCGTCCGTCCCATCTGGGCGTTGCGGGTCAGCTCGGACCGCATCTCCGCGCTGTCCGGCTCGGGCTGTACGCCCGCCTGCTGCGCCGCCTGTTGCAGCAGCGCCGCCGTCGGCCGGCCGAGCGCGAACATCTGTGTGTGGAACTCGCGGAACCGGCCCTGCCGCGCCGCCGCCAGGCTCATCCGCGCCGCCGCGTCGCTGTCCGGCCCGAGCACCGGATATTCGCGCCAGATCACCTTGAGCCGCGGATCCTCGCGCAGCAGCCGTTCCACGTCGGCGTTCGACTGCCGGCAATAGCCGCAGGCATAGTCGAAGAACTGGACGAGCACGACGTCGCCGTCCGCCGCGCCGGCCCAGGCGCCGTGAAACGGCGTCTCCAGCGCGGTGCGCTGCCCGCCGATCGCCCGCGCCGATTGTCGCGACCGGTGCCGCTCGACCGCCTCGAAGATGACCTCGCCATGATTGAGCAGATAGTCGCGCACGATCGCCTCGGTCGCCGCCCGGTCTGGCGAGGCGCCGGGCACAAGCTCACCGCGCCAGAGCAGTGCGCCCACGCCGCCGATCGCGACGCCGAGCAGGATCGCGAGCGCACCGCCGAGCCAGCTCCGTCGGCCGGAAGGCTCTTCCTCGCGCATCATTGGCCGGGCTGGCGCTGCTGGTCGCGGTTCGAGCGGCGGTTGCGCTGCACCGCCGCGCGCGCGGTCATCGCGATGTCCTGCGCCCGCAGCCAGTCGGGCGTTCCGACCTGCAGCCCCATCATCGCCTGCTCCGCATTGGGCAGCGCGAGCTGCGGCTGGTTGGTTAGGCTGTAGCGCTCCGCCGTTGCCAGCGCCGCGCGCGGCCGGTCGCCCTCGCGGTCGTAGACGATGCCGAGCTGATACCAGGCGAAGGGGTTGGAATTGTCGCGCTGCACGGCCACGCGCAGCACCCGTTTCGCCTCGGCGAAATTGGCCGGATCCTCGGTCGCGATCAGGGCATGGCCGAACAAGGCGGCGATCAGCGGCTGGTCCGGCGCGCGCTGCACCGCCTCGCGCAGCACCGTCAGCGCCTCTTGCGGATGCCCGGACTCGAGCTGGATCTGGCCGATCAGCTCCAGGAAATAAGGATCGTGCGGCTGGTCGCGCAACAGGCTCTGCGCCTCGGCGAGCGCCTCGTCCGGATGGGCGGTGCGATGATAGGCATAGGCCCGGGCGTAGCGCGCCGGCACCGACCGGTTGCTGGCCGGATAGAGGCTGAGCACCCGCTGCGGGTTGTCGACATAGCCGACCAGCTTGGCCCGCACCCGCTGGAAGCGCGCCTCCAGCGCCGGATCGGTCGGCCGGTTCCAGGCCGGATCATTCTCATAGGTGCCTTGCAGCCGGTCGATGCGCTCCGCGTTGAGCGGGTGGGTGCGCGCATAGCCATTGTCCTGCGGGATGTTCAGCCGGAACTCGAGATTGGCCAGTCGGCGGAAGAAAGCGAGGCTGCCGCGGCCACTGATCCCGGCGCGGGTCAGGTAGGTCGCGCCGGCCTGGTCGGCGCTGTTCTCCTGCACCCGGCTGAACGACAGGAACGTGCCCAATGCCGCCTGCTGGCCCGCCGCCATCGCCGCCATGCCGGCTTCTCCGGCCCCCGCCGCGATCGCCGCCGCGCCGAGCAGCAGCGACAGGATCATGATCCCTGTCGCCTGCCGCACGCCCTCCTGCATCCGGATGATGTGGCCGCCGGTGATATGGCCAAGCTCGTGGGCGATGACGCCTTGCACTTCGTTCGCATTCTCGGCCGACGTGAGCAGGCCCGAATGGAGATAGACGATCTGCCCGCCGGCGACGAAGGCGTTGATGTCGCGATCGTAGAGCAAAACGATACGGACATTGCCCGGCTGCAGCCCGGCCGCCTGGATCAGCGGGCGGGCGAGATCGTTGAGCAAGGCCTCGGTTTCGGCGTCGCGCAGGACCGACTGGGCGGCGGCGGGGCGGGCGAAGGCGAAGCCGGTCGCCGCGACGAGCATGACGAGCCGGACCAGCCACCAGCCGGCGCCCCGCTTCGTCCTGCCCGCCTCTGTCATCGCCGCTCTGTCTGCTCCGCTGCCTGAACCCCGAATGAAAACGCGATCAGGCGCCGAAGGTGCGCTGCCACCAGCCGCGCCTTGGTCCGCCGGCCGACTGGCCCGCTGCCGCGCCGTCGTCCCGCCGGGCCTCGGCCGTTTCGGCCGGCTCCGCCGCCTTCCGCTTGCCCCGCCGGCGCGGCGCCGGGCCACTGTCGTTGGCGGCCTCGGGCGCGGCTTCCCGCGCAGGCTCGGCCGGTTCGGCCGGAGCAGCCACGTCCGCCTCCGCTTCGGCCTTCTTGCGGCGGCCCCGCTTCGGCTTCACCGGTTCTTCGGCTTCAGGCTCGCTCGTCGCGACGGGCTCCGCGGGCTCGGCTTCTACTGCCGCCTCTGCAGCGCGGGCGCGCGGGCGACGGCGCGCCTTGCGGGCTGGAGCGACCTCGGCATTGCCGGCCGGGTCTGCCTGCGGCGGCTCCACAGCAGCCTCCTCGGCGGCCGGCTCGGCCTCGCCGTCCTCGGCCTCGTCGCCCTCCGTCCGCTCGCGCCGCCGGCCGCCACGGCGGCCACGCCGCCGGCGGCGTGGCCGGCGCCCGTCCCCGCGCTGCTCCTCGTCTTCCCGAGTGCCCGATTCGGCGCGCTCGTCCTCGCCGTCATCCTCGTCGAGCTCGATCGTCTCGACCGTCTCCTCCTCTTCCTCCTCGTCGTCGACGATCGGGGCGGGGGCGATACGCGGCCGCTCGACCGGCGGCGGGCCGGCGGAGTCGACCGCCATTCGCGCGCCCTCGAACTGCTCCTCGATCAGCACCTGGATCGCGACGCCGTAGCGCTGCTCGACCGCGACGATCTCGTCGCGCTTCCTGTTGAGCAGATAAACCGCCGCCTCGCGCCCCGCCCGCAGCGTGATCAGCGAGCCCCGGCCCCGCGCCGCTTCCTCTTCCAGCATCCGCAAGGCCGACAGCGCCGACGAGGACGCGGTCCGCATCAGCCCGGTGCCCTCGCAATGGGGGCAGGCATGGGTCGAGGCTTCCAGCACGCCGGTGCGCAGCCGCTGGCGGCTCATCTCCATCAGCCCGAACGAGCTGATCCGGCCGACCTGGATGCGGGCGCGGTCGTTCTTCAGCGCCTCCTTCATCGCCTTCTCGACCTTCCGGATATGGCCGTTCGATTCCATGTCGATGAAGTCGATGACGACGAGGCCCGCCATGTCGCGCAGGCGCAGCTGCCGGGCGATTTCGTGCGCCGCCTCGATATTGGTCGAATAGGCGGTCTGCTCGATATTGTGCTCGCGCGTCGAACGGCCGGAGTTGATGTCGATCGACACCAGCGCCTCGGTCGGATTGATGACCAGATAGCCGCCGGACTTCAGCTGCACGACCGGCTGGTACATCGCCGAAAGCTGGTCCTCCGCGCCATAACGCTGGAACAACGGCACCGCGTCCGCATAATGCTGCACCCGGCGGACGTGGCTCGGCATCAGCAGCTTCATGTAAGAGCGCGCCTGTCGGTAGCCCTCGTCGCCCTCGACGAAAATCTCGTCGATGTCGCGATTGTAAATGTCGCGGATCGCCCGCTTGATCAGGTCGTTGTCCTGATAGACCAAAGCCGGCGCCGAGCTTTTCAGCGTCGTGTCGCGAATCTCGTCCCAGAGCCGCGCGAGATAGTCGAAGTCGCGCTTGATCTCGGTCTTGGTGCGCTCGAGGCCGGCGGTGCGGACGATCAGTCCCATCGTCGACGGCAGCGCCAGATCGGCCATGACCTGCTTCAGCCGCTTTCGGTCGGCGCCGCTGGAAATCTTCCGGCTGATCCCGCCGCCATGGCTGGTGTTGGGCATCAGCACGCAATAGCGGCCGGCGAGGCTCAAATAGGTGGTGAGCGCCGCGCCCTTGTTGCCGCGCTCTTCCTTGACGACCTGGACCAGCAGCACCTGGCGGCGGCGGATCACGTCCTGGATCTTGTAGCGGCGGCGCAGGCTCTGGCGCTTGCGGCGCAGCGCGTCGGCCGCGCTCTCGTCCGCCCCGTTCTCCTCGGCGCGGGGCTCGCCCTCGGCGGCCGGCTCGGCCTCCTCGGCCTCCGGCATCTGGTGCGGATTGTCGTCCTCGGCCGACATCGGCGCGTCGTCCACCTCGGTGACGCCGCCGTCCGTATCATGCTCCTCATCGTCGAGCTCGGCCGCCCGCAGTGCCGCTTCCTCGGCGGCATGTTCGGCCTCCTCGCGGAGCAGCGCCTCGCGATCCTCCTTCGGGATCTGGTAGTAATCGGGATGAATTTCCGAGAAGGCCAGGAAGCCGTGGCGATTGCCGCCATAGTCGACGAACGCCGCCTGCAGCGACGGTTCGACCCTGGTTACCTTGGCGAGATAGATATTGCCCTTGAGCTGCTTGTGCTCGGCGGACTCGAAATCAAATTCCTCGATTCGATTTCCCTTGATCACGGCCACCCGGGTTTCTTCCTGGTGGCGCGCGTCGATCAGCATGCGCATGGTCATTGATGATACTCCGCGCGCGCGCCGCTGCATCGAGAGCCCCCCGGCGCGGGGGTTCGATTGTGGACGGCCGCGCGCGCCGGACGGCGCGCGGGTCATAAGTCCGGGTTGAAATGAAGATCGCGGTCGCCGCCATTCCCATGCCGATCATCCTGCGACCCGCTGACGGGTGCGTCGATCGAAGGGTGGAATGGGGCATGCGACGACAACCTGTACGGTCCGGGCGGCGACGCCCGGGAAAAATTCAAGATCGCGGCCTTGTCTGGCGGTTTCCAGCCGTTTCCGGCGCGATTGCGGCACGCTAGCACCGGCAGGACCCAGCGGCAACCGCCGCCGCCCCCTTGCAGAGCTTTTTGCTGGACCGGCGCGGCGCGGCGATTCATGCATGCGGCCATGAGGTGGGGCCGCGTCGCGCTCATTGCAATTCCATTGCTCGCTTTGGCGGCGCTGCTGGTGCTGGCGGGCCGGTCGCGCGAGGCCGATGGCGTCTCGATCCCGCTTCCTGCTCCCGCCGCCGGCGCCGAGGGTCCGCTGCCCCCGATCACGCCCGCGCGCGGTGAGAATCCGCCGCTCGTCGTGATCGACGCCGGTCATGGCGGCCGCGACCCCGGCGCCAGCTCCGCGCTCGGCGGCGAACCGGAGAGCCGGGTGACGCTGGCGCTCGCGGTGGCGATGCGCGACGCGCTGGTCGCGACCGGGCGCGTGCGCGTCGCCCTCACCCGGTCCGACGACACCTATATCGCGCTGGAGGACCGCTATGCGATCGCGCGGCGGCTGGGCGCGGACCTGTTCGTCTCGGTCCACGCCGACATCGCGCCCGCGAACGACCAGGCGCGCGGCGCCACCGTCTATACCCTGTCCGAGGTCGCGTCGGACCGCGAAGCGGCGGCATTGGCGGAGCGCGAGAACGAGGCGAACCGGCTCGGCCCGGCCCGGATGAGCGCCGATCCCAACGTCAACCTGATCCTGATCGACCTCGCCCAGCGCGAGAGCATGGAACGCGCGGCCGAGTTCGCGCGCCTGCTTCATCGCGAGGCGGAGCCCCTCGTCCCGTTCCGGCCGGTCTGGCATCGTTTCGCCGCCTTCATCGTGCTGAAGGCGCCGGACATTCCCTCGATCCTGTTCGAGGCCGGCTATCTTTCCAACCTTCAGGACGCGGCCGATCTCCAGTCGCCGGCCGGCCGGCAGCGCATCGCCGAAGGCATGCGCCGCGCCATCGAAGCCCATTTCGCACGGCGGTTCCTAACTCGCGGCGGCTGATCGGCCCGCATATCCCGAAGGCGCCGGTAAGCACTTCTTAAAGGCCTTGTCATGCAAAACGCCTTGGGAGCAAGTTGCGTGACTGCGGGGGCAAAGTAATGTTGGTTGGAGAGCGGGTCGTGGAAACCAGCTACTCTTTTTCGACCCGGGCGCCAGGACCGCCCGAACGGCGGACGCAGGAGCGCCACGTCAAGATCCTCCGCGTCGGCGTGTTCGTCGTCGAAGGACGGCGCGAGCTCTGTCTCATTCGCAACATCTCGGCCGGCGGCCTGATGGCCCATGTCTACAGCCCGGTGAAGGTCGGGCAGCAGGTCATCGTCGAGCTGAAGACGCACGAGAAGATTCCGGGCCGCATCGCCTGGGTGCGCGACAGCAATGCGGGTGTCGCCTTCGATATGCCGGTCGATATCGAGGCGCTGCTCGCCAATCCGGTGACGCTCGACAATGGCTGGCGCGCACGCAGCCCGCGGATCGAGGTCGATCGGGCAGCGACCATCCGCGTCGATGGCGTCCCGAACCTGGCGCGCATCCGCGACATCTCGCAGAGCGGCGCAAAGATCGAGACCGCCGCGAAGCTCGTTATCGACGGCGACGTCGTGATCACCCCCGAAGGCTTCCGTCCGATCGGCGCCGTCGCACGCTGGCAGGAAGGCGAGCGCGCCGGCATCGTCTTCAACGAGGTGATCAGGCTCAACGAGCTGATCGCCTGGATCAAGAGCGCCTAGCTGATCGAGAATCGGCGCTGCGAAGCTGCGATGGAGCGGGTGAAGGGAATCGAACCCTCGTCGTAAGCTTGGAAGGCTTCTGCTCTACCATTGAGCTACACCCGCATCTGTCGGCCCGATGCCACGGCCCCAGCGCTCCGGTCAACCGCCGACGCCATCCCATAGCAGCTTCGCTCCGGCGACGACCAT
>NZ_JBQTIN010000071.1:0-4622 GCF_052388015.1 Sphingosinicella sp. | reverse complement strand
CGCGTCGACATAGAGCTGGCGAAGCGCGTCACGATCGATCGTCTGGCCGGCGCGGACGGCCCGATTGGTCAGGCTCTCCAGATGCCAGTCATAGCTGTCGACGGTGACATAGCCGCTGCTGAGCCCGCGCCGGGCCAGCGCGAGCCGCAGTGCGTCGCGCCGCTCGGGCGTGTCGCGGCCCTCGTCGAGGAAGGGGAAGCGATACCAGGGCCGCCAGCCCGGCCGGCCGCTGAGCCAGGCCGCGGCGCGGTCGAGATCGGCGACATAGGTCTCGACCGGCGTGCGGGTAGCCCAGAGATGGCTGTGGCTATGATTGCCGATGACATGGCCTGCCGCGACATAGGCGGCGATCCGCGCCTCGCCGCCGGCGCCGTCGGGCCGGTCGAGATTGCCGGTGGTGACGAAGAAAGCGGCCTGACTCACACGGGCGTGGCGCAGCGCGGCGATCAGGAGTCGTGTCCGCTCGTCCGGCGAGAAGAACGCGCCGCGCGAGCGCGGCACGTCGTCGAAGGTCAGGGCGATCCGCCGCTGGGCGGCCGCCGGGGCAGCGGCGGCGAGGAGCGCGGCGAGGAGGAGCAGGAGGCGCCGCATCGCGCTGCTCGCCTAGCCCTGCTGTGCGAGCGCTGCGCGGACCTCGGCGAATGCGGCGACGGCACGCTCCAGCTCCGCACGCGTGTGGCTGGCGGAAATCTGGGTGCGGATACGCGCCTTGCCCTTGGGGACGACCGGATAGGAGAAGGCGATCACATAGATCCCCTTCTTCAGCAGCGCGTCGGCGAGCGCGGCGGCGCGGCGGGCGTCGTGCAGCATGACCGGGATGATCGGGTGCTCGCCGGGGAGCAATTCGAAGCCCGCATCTTCCAGGCCGGCGCGGAAGAAGCGCATATTGTCGCGGAGGCGTGTCCGAAGCTCGTTGCCGGCGGCGGCGAGCTCGACCGCCTTGGCGGCGCCGGCGACCATCGCCGGAGCGACGGTGTTGGAGAAGAGATAGGGTCGCGAGCGCTGGCGGAGCAGCTCGACGATCTCACGCTTGGCGCTGGTGAAGCCGCCGCTGGCGCCGCCCAGCGCCTTGCCGAGCGTGCCGGTGACGATGTCGACCCGCTCGATCACGCCGCAATGCTCCGGCGTGCCGCGCCCGCCGGCGCCCACCACGCCGGTCGCATGGCTGTCGTCGACATGGACCAGCGCGCCATAGCGCTCGGCGAGGTCGCAGATCGCGGCGAGCGGCGCGATATAGCCGTCCATCGAGAAGACGCCATCGGTGGCGATCAGCTTGAAGCGGGCGCCGGCGGCGTCGGCGGCCTGGAGCTGGGCCTCCAGATCGGCCATGTCGGCATTCCGGTAGCGGTAGCGCTGCGCCTTGCAGAGGCGGACGCCGTCGATGATGGAGGCGTGGTTGAGCTCGTCCGAGATCACCGCGTCCTCGGGGCCGAGCAGGGTCTCGAAGAGGCCGCCATTGGCGTCGAAGCAGGACGGGTAGAGGATCGTGTCCTCCATCCCCAGCCATTCAGAAAGCTGGTCCTCAAGCTGCTTGTGGACGCGCTGCGTGCCGCAGATGAAGCGGACCGAGGCCATGCCATAGCCCCAGCGCTCCAGACCCTCGCGCGCCGCCTGCTCGACCCGCGGGTCCTGGGCGAGGCCGAGATAATTGTTGGCGCACAGGTTGATCACGTCCTCGCCGGTCGCGACCTCGACATGGCTGCCCTGCGGCGTCGTGATCACCCGCTCGGTCTTGTAGAATCCGGCCTCGCGGATCGCCTCGAGCTCGGCCTTCAGGTGCTGCTGGAATTCGCCGTACATTGGATCTCCTCATTCCTCCCCCGGTTTTCCGGGGGAGGGGGACCGCGCGTAGCGCGGTGGAGGGGCTCTTGCCGCAAAGGAGGCCCTCCACCAGCCTACGGCTGGTCCCCCTCCCCTGCAAAAGCAGGGGAGGATTTCACTCCCAGTTGAGCACGACCTTGCCGGTGCCGCCCTGCAGCATAGCCTCGAAGCCGCTCTCGAACTCCCGATAGGGCAGTCGGTGGGTGATGATCGGCGCGATGTCGAGGCCGGACTGGATCATCACGCTCATCTTGTACCAGGTCTCGAAAATCTCCCGGCCGTAAATGCCCTTCAGGGTCAGCATGTTGAAGATGACCTTGTTCCAGTCGATCGCGGTCTCGCCCTCCGGGATGCCGAGCATCGAGATTTTGCCGCCATGGGCCATGTTGTCGATCATGTCCCGAAGCGCGCTCGGATTGCCGGACATTTCGAGGCCGACGTCGAAGCCCTCGGTCATGCCGAGCTCTTTCTGGACGTCGGCGAGCTTCTCGTTGGCGACATTGACCGTGCGCGTCGCGCCGAGCTGCTTGGCGAGGCTCAGGCGGTAGTCGTTGACGTCGGTGATCACGACGTGGCGGGCGCCGGCATGGCGGACGACCGCCGCCGCCATCGCGCCGATCGGGCCGGCGCCGGTGATCAGCACGTCCTCGCCGACCAGATCCCACTGCAAAGCGGTATGGGTGGCGTTGCCGAACGGATCGAAGATCGAGGCGACGTCGAGATCGATGCCGTCATTGTGGTGCCAGACATTGGCGTTGGGGATGACGATATATTCGGCGAAGGCGCCCGGCCGGTTCACCCCCACGCCGCTCGTATAGGGGCACAGATGCCGCCGCCCCGCCATGCAGTTGCGGCAGCGGCCGCAGACGATATGGCCTTCGCCGGAGACGATCATGCCCGGCGCGAAATCGTTGACGTTGTCGCCGACCTCGACGATCTCGCCGACGAATTCGTGGCCGACGACCATGGGGACCGGGATCGTCTTCTGCGCCCATTCGTCCCATTTGTAGATGTGGAGGTCGGTGCCGCAGATCGCGGTGCGCTTCACGGCGATCTTGACGTCGTTGATGCCGGGCTCGGGCTCCGGCACGTCCTCGAGCCAGAGGCCGCGGGCGCGCTCCTTCTTGACCAGCGCCTTCATGCGAGCTTCCCGATCACATCCCCGAACAGCGCCTCGTCGCTGGGCAGCTCCTTGGGCACGGCCAGCGGCTTCGACACCCAGGTCTCGTTGATCAGGTCGCGCCAGTTGAGGTTGTTGCTGGTGCCGGTGCCGCCCCAGGAGCCGCAGCCCAGGGAGAAGGTCTGGCGCATGCCGTTCCAGAGGTTGCCGCTGTTCGAGGCCGCCTGGGGCTGGTTGACCATGACCCGGCAGGTGCGGGTCGCCTCGGCGAGCTTCATGATGTTGGCGTCCGAGCGCGAATAGATGCCGCAGCTGTGGCCCTGGCCCTGATAGGCCTGGATGCGGTTGGTCATCGCGATCGCCTCGTCGATGTCCCTTACCCGGTAGAGCGTCATGGTGACGGTCAGCTTCTCGCCGGAGAACGGATAGTCCGGACCGGTGCCGGTCTCGGGGACGATGAAGAATTTCGTCCCCTCCGGAATGTCGAAGCCGGCCATCGCGGCGATCGTCTCGGGCGGCTGGGCGACGATCCTGGCGTTGAGGACGCCGTCGACCCAGAGCACGGCCTGAAGCTTGGCTTTCTGCGCGTCGTTCAGGATCAGCCCGCCTTTCTCCTGCAACTTGGCCAGCATCTCGTCATGGATCGCATCGACGAGGAGGACGCTGTTGTCCGACGAGCAGGAGGCGGCCATGTCGAGCGTCTTCGACATCCGGATCTTCTCCGCCGCCTCGTCGAGATCGGCGGTCTCGTCGACGGTGATCACCGCGTTGCCGGCGCCGACGCCGAGCGCCGGCGTGCCGCTCGCATAAGCGGCCTTCACCATCGGCGCGCCGCCGGTGGCGAGGATGCGGTCGCACTGCCGCATCAATTCTTCGGTCTTGTCGAGCGTCGGCGTCTCGATCGCGATGACGAGATCGGCCGGCGCGCCCATCTTCACCAGCGCCGCGCGCATCTTGTCGACGACGAGCTTGTTGGTGAGCTTGGCCCGGGGATGAGGGGCGATGACGATAGCGTTGCGCCCTTTCACCGCGTTGATCGCCTTGATGACCGGTGTCGCCTCCGGGTTGGTCGAGGGGGAGAGGGCGCCGATCACGCCGACCGGCTTGGCGAAGACGACGATGTTCCGCTCCGGATACTCCTCGATGATCCCCACCGACTTGTCGTCGATGATGTCCATCAAAGCGGCGCGGGTCTTGCGGAAGATCTTGAGATATTTCCCGTCATAATTGCCGAGCTGGGTTTCCTCGACGGTGTGGCGGGCGATCTCCTCGGCGGTGCCGGGCTTCGCCACCGCCCAGACCATCGCCCGGATCAGCTCGTCGACCCGTTCCTGCGACGCATGCTCGATCTCGGCCTGCGCCAGCCTCGCCCGCGCGATCAGCGTCCCGATCTCGGCGACGGCCTCGGCGCGCTCGCCCTGCACGAAAATTCGTTCCTGCTTACCCATTTGAAGCTCCTGACTCGCGGGCGACCCCTAGCCAAGGCGAGGGGGAAATGCCAGTGGACGGCCATGAAACTGGGCAGCTTGAAGGGCGGCCGCGACGGGCGGCTGGTATTGGTGTCGGACGATCTCGCCTGGTGCGCCGACGCCGGCCATCTCGCGCCGACCTTGCAGGCGGCGCTGGACGATTGGGCGCGGACCGAGCCGCTGCTCCGCCTCCTCGCCACCGATCTGGAGCA
>NZ_JBQTIN010000070.1:0-3008 GCF_052388015.1 Sphingosinicella sp. | reverse complement strand
CGCTGGATGGCGTCGGGCGAATCGGTCCGGATCACCGGCCTGCCCAACGCGCCGGACAGCATCGCCTGGTCCCCGGACGGACGCCAGATCGCCTATACGATGTTCGTGCCGGATGAGGGCGCGCGGCTCGGAACGCCGCAGCAGCGCCCGGACGGCGCGACCTGGGCGGAGCCGCTGCAGATCATCACCGCCGTCACCTACCGTTTCGACGGCCAGGGCTATCTCCGGCCCGGCTACGAGCAGATCTTCCTGGTCTCGGCCGAGGGCGGCGCGGCGCGCCAGCTGAGCTACGGACCTTACAATAATAATGGCCCGCTCTCCTGGTCGCCAGACGGGCGGACGCTCTATTTCAGCGGCAACCGGTCGGAAGGCTGGGAGCGGGAGGGGCTCAACAGCGAGGTCTACGCGCTCGATATCGCCAGCAACCGCATCACCGCCTTGACCAGCCGCAACGGCCCGGACGCTTCGCCCGTCGTTTCGCCGGACGGCCGCTCCATCGCTTTTGTCGGCTTCGACGACCGCGAGCGGGGCTATGAGAACAGCCAGCTCTACGTGATGGGCCGCGACGGATCGAACCCGCGCGCGCTCACCGCCGCTTTCGACCGCGGCGTCAACGATCCGGTCTGGGCGGCGGACGGGCGCGGCATCTACGTCTCCTATGAGGAGCGCGGCAGCGTCAACGTGGCGCGGATCGGCCTCGACGGCTCGCGCCGATTGGTTGCCGAGGGGCTGACCGGGGCGGCGCTCGACCGGCCCTATGCCGGCGGCGCGTTCAGCGTCGCGCGGAGCGGCGCTCTCGCCGCGACGATGGGATCGGCGACACGGCCGTCCGACATCGCACTCGTCTCCGGCGGGGCGCCGCGCCGGCTCACGCGCCTCAACGCCGAATTGCTCGACAACAAGACGCTGGGCGAGGTGCGGCGGATCACCGTGCCCTCGTCGCACGACCAGCGGCCGATCGACGCCTGGGTGACGTTGCCGCCGAACTATGTCGAAGGGCAGCGTTATCCTTTGATCCTCGAAATCCATGGCGGGCCGTTCGCCGCCTACGGCCCCAGCTTTTCGACCGACAACCAGCTCTACGCGGCGGCCGGCTATGTCGTGGTCTCGGCCAATCCGCGCGGCTCGACCTCATATGGCGCCGAGTTCGCCAACCTCATCCACCATGCCTATCCGGGCAACGATTATGACGATCTGATCAGCGTCGTCGACGCGGCGATCGCGCAGGGGCTGGCCGATCCGGAGCGGCTGTTCGTGACCGGCGGCTCGGGCGGCGGCGTGCTGACCGCCTGGATCGTCGGCCGGACCAACCGCTTCCGCGCCGCGGCGACCCAGAAGCCGGTGATCGACTGGGCGAGCTTCGTGCTCACCGCCGACAATCCCGGCTTCTTCTCGCGCTACTGGTTCGGCCGCTTCCCCTGGGAGGATCATGCGGCCTTCTGGCGGCGCTCGCCGCTCAGTCTGGTCGGCAACGTCCAGACGCCGACTTTGGTCGTCGTCGGCAGCGAGGATTACCGGACGCCGGTCAGCGAATCGGAACAATATTATACCGCGCTGCAATTGCGCGGCGTGCCGACCGCCCTGATCCGGGTGCCGGGGGCGAGCCATGGCGGGCTGGCGGCGCGGCCCTCGCAGAGTGGCGCCAAGGCGAACGCGATCCTCGCCTGGTTCGAGCGCTATCGGAATGGGGCGTCGCCGCGTTCGGCAGCAAACTAGGGCGTCATTGCGAGGAGCGAAGCGACGCGGCAATCCAGACTGGATTGCTTCGCTCCGCTCGCAATGACGGAATTCTACTAAGCCGCGCGGCTGGCGGGGGAGATTTCGGCGAGCCAGGCGCGGGCCTGGCGCTGGGCTTCGGCGATCTCGCGCGCGGTCATGTCCTCGGCGATGTCGGCTCGGCATTCCTGGGCCAGGTCCATGCCGTTCAACGCGGCGAGGTTGAACCATTTGTGCGCCTCGACGAGATCGACCGGCGTGCCGCCCGAACCGGTCGAATAAGCGACGCCCAATTCGTAGAGCGCGCGAACGTCGCCGGCGATGGCATCGCGGATGCGGGTTTCGACCAGAAACGCGGCGCTTTTCGAACTGTGAGCCATTGGATCAGCCCCCAAACCTTCGTGTCCGGGAGCCTGTCTGGCGCACCAAGTCCCAACAAATGGTTAAGGCGGATTTGACCTAAGTCGCGGGTGAATCGACCGGCAGATTGTCGATCAGCCGCGTGCGGCCGATCCGCGCCGCCGCGAGCAGCCGGGCGGGACGGTCGAGAGTGTCGACGGGCGCGAGCGTCGCGGCGTCGCGCAATTCGACATAGTCGACCGGGCCGAAGCCCGCCGCTGCGAGCCGCGCGCGCGCCCGTTCCAGCGCCTCGCCGATATCGCCGCCTTCCCCGATCGCCCGCGCCGCCTCGCCCAGCGCGCGCGGCAAGGCGCGCACGGCTCGGCGCTCGTCCTCCGAGAGGTAGGCGTTGCGCGAGGAGTGCGCGAGGCCGTCGGCGTCGCGCTGGGTCGGCACGCCGACGATCTCGATCGGCAGATCGAGGTCGAGCACCATGCGGCGGATCACGCAAAGCTGCTGATAATCCTTCTCGCCGAAAACGGCGATGTCGGGCCGGACCTGTTCGAAGAGCCGCGCGACGACGGTGGCGACGCCGTCGAAATGGCCCGGCCGCGCGGCGCCGTCCAGATCGTCGCCGAGCGCGCTCGCCTTGACCGGCGTTTCGAGGCCATTGGGGTACATGGTGGCCGCATCCGGCGCCCACAGGATCGCGCAACCTTGCACCTCCAGCATCGCCGCATCGCCCGCCTCGCGGCGCGGATAGGTCGAGAGATCCTCGTTCGCGCCGAACTGGGTCGGATTGACGAAGATCGAGGCGACGACATGGTCGGCGCGGGCCCGCGCCTCGGCGACCAAGGCCATATGCCCGGCATGGAGCGCGCCCATCGTCGGCACCAGCGCCACCGCGCCGCCTTTCGCCCGCAGCGCGTCGATCTCCGCCCGGAGTTCAGCGA
>NZ_JBQTIN010000069.1:0-11875 GCF_052388015.1 Sphingosinicella sp. | reverse complement strand
ACGACCACGCCGCCATCGGTGACGGAGCCGACCGTGATCGCGCGCCGCTCGACGGTGTTGTTGTTGCCGACGACCATCACATATTGGCCGGCATCGTCGGTCAGCACCGCCGATTCCGGCAGCAAGGGCGCCGACGTCGAGCCCGCGTTGATCTGGACGCTGGCGAAGCCGCCGGGCCGGAGTTCGCGATTATAGGGGACGAGGATGCGCACCTCGCCCTGGCGATTCGTCGGGTCGATGATTGGCGAAACCTGCCAGACCGTGCCCTGGTAGCTCTGCGCGGAGCCGACGGGAGTGACCGTCGCCGGCACGCCGGTGCTCAGCCGCGCGAGATCGGTCTGCGGCAGCCGGGCGCGAAGCTCCATCTGGCCGCCGGCGGCGATCCGGAAAAGAGCGGGGGAGCCCGCGCTCACGACCTGGCCCGCCTCGACGCTGCGGCTGAGGACGAGCCCGGCGGTCGGCGCGCGCACGTCGAGCCGGCCGATCCGGGCGCGGCTCGCGGCGAGATTGGCCTGGGCCACCCGCACCCGGGCGGCGGCGGCATCGCGGGTCGCGGTCAGCCGATCGATATCGGCCCGCGAGACGAAGCCGCGCGGCAACAGCCGCTGGCCGCGATCGAGATTGGATTGGGCCAGATTCACATCGGCGCGGGCGACGTCGATCTGCGCCGCCAGCTGCGCCGCTTCCTGCGTCTGCACCCGCCGGTCGATCACCGCCAGCACCTGGCCGGCCCCAACCCACTGGCCGGGCTCGACCAGCACGCGCACCACCTGGCCGCCTTCACCGGGAATGCCGACCGGCATGTCGCGCTGGGCGGCGAGCGATCCGGTTCCGGAGATGATCGCCGCGACGTCTCGCCGGCCGGGCACGATCACCGTGACTGCCGGCAGCGATTGGCCCTCGGCGCCTGCCTTGGGCGCGGCCGCCTTCTCGCCGCCGCCGCCGAACGCGAACAGGCCGGCGACCAGCAGCGCGACGACCGCCACGACCGCAATGATGATGTTGCGCCGCCGCTTGCGCCGCCGCTCCAGCTCGTCCTCGTCGACGATGACCTCGTCGATCGCGTCGCGCCGCCATTTTGCCGTTTCGAAATTCATCGCCTTCATCGTCCCCACTCACGCAGCGCGTCCTGGACGCGGTCGGTCGCGGCTGTATTATCCGAATACATCACCCCGGACAAGCGCAAATCGGGACCCCAGTGCCAGCGTGTCCGGGCGGCGCTTTACATGCTCGCCGGCCGCTTTACCAACGGACTTTGCGGTCGGGGGTGCGGCAGGAAAGGGTATCGATATGGATCTCGGCCAATATCTCAGCGACGATTATGGCTGGCTCGCCTGGATCGTCATCGGCTTCATCGCCGGCCTCGTCGCGCGGGCGATCACGCCCGGCCGCGATCCCAGCGGCTGCATCGTCACCGTCCTGCTCGGCGTCGGTGGTGCCTTCCTCGCCGGCTTCCTCGGCCAGCAGATGGGCTGGTACCGGCCGGGACAGGGCGCCGGCTTCCTGGCCGCGATCGCCGGCGCGATCCTTATCCTGATCGTCTATCGATTCCTCGCCCGGCGCTGAGGCGTCAGCGCAAGCGCCTAGCGGACTCTGGGTCCGCCGAACGGCAGCGGCGGCGGCGGCTTGCGGTCGCGGCGCGGCAGTTGCGCCTGATAGGCGACGCCGCAATGGGCGACGCAATAGGGAAAGCCGGGATTGGCGGGGTCCCCGCAGAAATGGAAATCGGGCTCGCCGGGATGACCGATCGGCCATTTGCAGATCTTCTCGTTCAGATCGAGCAGACCGGTCTTGTCGGCGATCTCGGGGCTCGGCTTGGCCGGGACGAGCCGGCGCGGCGGGGCAGGGGGGATCGGCGCCTGCTGGTCGCTCGGCCCCTGGCGGATGAAGCCGCCCGGCCCGATCGAGCGGACGATCGGCTCCGCCGGCGGCGCGGCGGACGGAGTCGCGGGCGGCGCGGGCGCGGCCGAAGCGGGCGGCGTGGTCCGAACCGGTTCGGGCTGCGGCGCGGGCCGGGCGACAGCGGCCGGCTTTTCGACAGGCGCGGCGACCTTGGCCGGCGCGGCTTTTGCTTTCGCCTTCGGCTCCGGTGCCGGCTCGTTCGCCTTAACCGGGGACGGGCGCGCCTGCAGCCCCAGCCGGTGCGCCTTGCCGATCACCGCGTTGCGGGAAACGCCGCCCAGCTCCTCGGCGATCTGGCTCGCCGTGACGCCCTTGGTCCACAGCGCCTTCAGCCGGTCGATTCGTTCGTCGGTCCACGACATCAATGAAGTTCCTCATGCCTGGCGGCTTGCCCTGCCCGGCGACCGCGCCTAGCGACCGCTCCCGATGACCGACCAGCCTTCGAATTGGGTGCGGACCGATCCCGGCGTCCCGATCATCCGGAACGTCAATTGGGGCGGCCTCGCGACCCTCTATGTGAAGGAGGTGCGCCGTTTCTTCAAGGTCCAGCTGCAAACCGTCTGGGCGCCGGCGATCACCACCCTCTTGTTCCTGGTGATTTTCACGGTCGCCCTGGGCCGCGACGGGCGAACGGTGATGCTGGACGGCCAGCCGGTGCCGTTCGCCGATTTCCTCGCCCCCGGCCTGATCGTCATGGCGATGATCCAGAATGCCTTCGCCAACGCGAGCTTCTCGCTGCTGGTCGGCAAGATCCAGGGGACGATCGTCGATTATCTGATGCCGCCGCTCTCCACCGGCGAGCTGATTACCGGCCTGATCGGCGCAGCGGTGACCCGCGCCTTCCTGGTCGGCTTCGCGGTGTGGCTCGCGATGCTGCTCTGGCCCGGCGTCCATGTCGCGCCGAATCACCTCTGGGCGATCGTCGGGTTCGGGCTGATGGGGAGCATGATGCTCGGCTTTCTTGGCCTGCTGACGTCGATCTGGGCCGAGAAGTTCGACCATGCGGCGGCGGTGACCAATTTCGTTGTCGCGCCCTTGTCGCTGCTTTCCGGCACCTTCTATTCGATCGATTCGCTGTCGCCTTTGTTCCGGACGATCAGCCACTTCAATCCGTTCTTTTTCGTCATCTCCGGCTTCCGCCACGGCTTCGTCGGCGCGGCCGATTCGCCGCTCCTGTTCGGCGCCCTGCTGCTGCTGGGGCTCAACGTCGTGCTCGGCATCTGCTGTTACGCCTTGCTCCGCAGCGGCTGGAAGTTGCGCGCGTAACGGTTCCGCGCCCGGCCGCGCGCAGGTGCCGAGGCGTCGTTTCGTTCATATAAACTGCGACAATTATGAACGGATTCTGTCGCCGGCGTTCACCCGCGGCCCAGCGCCGGAGGGCTAAACCACGCCTTAGCGACAACTCGCACCAAGGAGGCATGTATGCGTAAGTTTCTGATTTCGATCGCCCTCGGCGCCGCCACCGTCGCCGCCGTTCCGGCCGCCGCGCAGCCCGAATATGCGCGCGTCGGCTGGCATCGCGGTGGCCCGAGCCGGGGCCAGGTGATGACGCTGGTCAGCGACCTCAACCGGGCCGAGAACCGGATCGAGCGCTCGCTCCGCCGCGGCTTCATCTCGCCGCGCGAGGCGTTCGGCCTGCGTCGTGAGGCGCGCGGCATCCATGTCCGTCTCAACCTGGCGTCGCGCAATGGTATCGGCCAGCGCGAGTTCGCCAGTCTGCGCTTCCGGGTGAATCGCCTGGAGCAGCGGGTGACGATGGAGCGCCGCGACTGGGATCGCCGCCGCGGCTAGGCGGTGATCCATGGGGCCGCGTTCGTTGACGCGGTCCCACTCAGAATTCTATAGCTGGACGGGAAGGCGGTCTCAGGCAAGAGGCCGCCTTTCCTCTTTGCTCTCGAAGGACGCCCGCGATGACCATCACGCCCCTCATGCCCGTTTACCCGCGCTCGCCGGTGCGGCCGGTGCGAGGCGAGGGAGTCTATCTCTATGGCGAGGGCGGCGAGAAATATCTCGACTTCGCCAGCGGCATCGCGGTCAATCTGCTCGGCCACGGCCATCCCGTCCTGACCAAAGCGATCCAGGACCAGGCGGCGACTTTGATCCACGTCTCCAACCTCTACGGCAGCCCGCAGGGCGAGGCGTTCGCGCAAAGGCTCTGCGACCTCACCTTCGCCGACACCGTCTTCCTCACCAATTCCGGCGTCGAGGCGGTCGAGTGCGCGATCAAGACGGCGCGGCGCTACCACCATCATCATGGCCGGCCGGAGAAGCACGAGCTGATCACCTTCTCCAACGCCTTTCACGGCCGCACATTGGGCACGATCAGCGCCACCAACCAGCCCAAGATGCGCGACGGTTTCGCGCCGCTGCTGCCCGGCTTCACCGTCGTCGAGTTCGACGATCTCGACGCGGTCAGGGCGGCGATGGGCCCGCACACCGCCGGCTTCCTGATCGAGCCGGTGCAGGGCGAGGGCGGCATCCGCCCGGCCAGCCCGGAATTCATGAAGGGCCTGCGCGCGCTCGCCGATGAAGAGGATCTGCTGCTCGTCCATGACGAGGTCCAGTGCGGCTACGGCCGGACCGGCAAGATGTTCGCTTATGAGCATTACGGGATCGAGCCCGACATCATGGCGGTCGCCAAGGGGATCGGCGGCGGCTTCCCGCTCGGCGCCTGCCTCGCCACCGAGAAAGCGGCGGCCGGGATGGTCGTCGGCACCCACGGCTCCACCTACGGCGGCAACCCGCTCGCTTGCGCCGCCGGCCAGGCGGTGCTCGACGTGATCGCCAATGACGCGTTCCTCGATCACGTCACCCGCATGGGCGAAAGGCTGCGCGGCGCGCTGGAGCAGATGATCCCGAATCACGACCATCTCTTCGAAAGCGTGCGCGGGATGGGCCTGATGCTCGGCGTCAAGATGAAGTCCGACAGCCGCGCCTTCGTGAACTATTTGCGGGAGCAGGGGCTGCTCACCGTCGCCGCCGGCGATAATGTGATGCGCGTCCTGCCGCCGCTGATCATCGAGGACGCGCATGTCACCGAGTTTGTCGAGAAGCTCTCCGAGGCCGCGCGGCGCTACGAGGTGCCGCAGGCGGCCTGACGCAAGCCTCCCGGGGACATGCTATTGCGTGTCCCCGCCGGGTGTTTCCACCACAGCTGTCGGTTCGCATTTCGCTCGTGGGCGGGGACACGCAATAGCATGTCCCCGCGCGCGTCCTCTCTCTCTTGACCGGCCGGCGCGTGTCGCCACATCGGAGGTTCATGGCTTCCTCGCCCGCTCCCGACACGGCCGCATCCATGGACACGGCGCTCGGCTTCGCGCTTCCGGCGCGACACGCGCGCGGGCGGCTGGTGCGTTTAGGGCCGGTCCTCGACACGATCCTCGCCGCCCATGCCTATCCCGCGCCGATCGCACGGCTGCTCGCCGAGGCGCTGACCGTCACCGCCTTGCTCGGTGCGATGCTGAAGGAGGCGGGCGGTCAGCTCACCCTCCAGGCGCAGACCGAGGCGGGGATCGTCGACCTTCTGGTCTGCGACTATCGGGGCGGCGAGCTCAGGGGCTATGTCCGCTTCGACGCCGATCGGCTGATCGAGGCCGGCGTCATGCCCTCGCTCTTCGCCTTGTTCGGCAAGGGCTATCTGGCGATCACCTTCGATCAGCCGGTGCCGGGCAAGGACACGCTCGAACGCTATCAGGGGATCGTGCCGCTCGAAGGCGACAGCCTCGCCGACGCGGTCGCGCATTACTTCGTCCAGTCCGAGCAGATTCCGAGCCTGGTCCGGGTGGCGATCGACGATGCCGGCCATGTCGCCGGCGGCCTGCTGCTCCAGCATCTGCCGGAGGGCGAGGAGGGCCGGGACCGGCTCCACGCCCGCCTCGACCATCCCGAATGGGAGCATGTCCGTCTGATCGCCGAGACGGTGAAGGCCGGCGAGCTGACCGACCCGGACCTGCCGCTCGACGACCTGCTCTGGCGGCTCTTCCATGAGGAGGACGAGGTGCGCGTGCTGGCGAGCGTGAGGCTGGCCAGGGGATGCCGGTGCGATCCCGACCATGTCCGCTCCGTCCTCGCACGGTTCGCGTCGGAAGAGCGCGCGGCGATGGCGGACGACGATGGCTTCATCCGGGTCGATTGCGAATTCTGCTCGCGCGCCTTCCCGATCGCCGCGGCGGAGCTCGAACAGCCTTAACGCGGTTTTAACCATCTGACTTTATTACGGGGCCGTGCCTTTCTTGGGCACGCTTTCCTCCCTAGCAGGCTTAGCAGCCTGAACTGGGCCGCTCCTCGGGAAACCGGGAGCGGCCCATTCTTTTTCCGGCGCGCTCGATTATAGCGCCGCCATGAGCAACGCCGCGGTCGTGCTCCTCTCGGGAGGGCTGGATTCGATGGTCACCGCCGGCCTCGCGCGGGAGGCCGGCTATCGGCTGCTCGCGCTCACCGTCGACTATAACCAGCGCCACCGGATCGAGCTCGACGCCGCGCGACGGATCGCGGCTGCGTTGGGGGTCGAGCGGCACATCGTCCTGCCGCTCGATCTCACCGGCTTTGGCGGCTCGGCGCTGACCGCCGACATCGCCGTGCCGAAAGACGGCGTCCAGCCCGGCATCCCGGTCACCTATGTGCCGGCGCGCAACACGATCTTCCTCTCGCTTTGCCTCGGCTTGACCGAGGCGGCCGGTGCGCGCGACCTGTTCATCGGCGTCAACGCGCTCGATTATTCCGGCTATCCCGATTGCCGGCCGGACTTCGTCGCGGCGTTCGAGACGATGGCCAACCTCGCCACCAAGGCCGGGGTGGAGGGCGACCGCTTCCGCGTCCATACGCCGCTGATCGCGATGACGAAGGCGGAGATCGTCCGGGAGGCAGACAGGCTCGGGCTCGACGCGGGCATGAGCTGGTCCTGCTACGATCCGACGCCCGATCTCAGCCATTGCGGGCTGTGCGATTCCTGCCGGCTGCGCGCGCTCGGCTTCGCCGAGGCGGGGCTGCCCGATCCGACCGATTATGCCGAGCGACCCTGAACCGGCGTCAATTCCCTTCGCATTCCCGCCGCTCCCGGCCGCGCAGCGCCGAGCAATCCTGAGTCAGAGCCAGCGGCGCCAGCGGCACCGGCATGCGGGTGAAGTAATAATTGTCGGCCACCGCCGTCAGGCTGGCGCGCAGCTCGCGCATCCGCGCCTGAGCGACAGCGAGGAACTGGCCCTTGGGCCGGGCGAGCGTGTCCTTGCCGATCCGCGACGCCGTCTGGCAGAAACCGAGCTGCGCCTGCAGCGTGGAGAAATTGTTGTAGGTTTGGGTCGAATAATCGTCGAACCGGCGCGGCCCGTTGCGTGGCCCGTGGATGCGGCGGAAATAGCCTTCGAGGGCGGTGTATGCGGCGGCGAGCTCGCGCGAATGATGGGCGAGGATCGCGTTGTAATTGTCGACCGTGCGCAGGTATGGCGAGAACTGGCATTGCAACGCCGCGACATTGAGCCCCGAGCGCAGGTTCCAGATCAGCCGCGCCCTCGCCTCGGCCGGCGTCGCGCCGGGCAGGGGCACGCCGACCATCGGATCGCCCGGGTCCATCGGACCGGTGGGATAGGTCGTCGGATAGAGCAGGACCTGCGCCATGGCGGGCGCGGCCGTCGCGCCGGCGATCAGCGCCAAAGCCGCAAGGGTTGCCTGGCCGGTGCGCCGCATCGTTCCGATCATCCGACCCTCCCGCCGGGACCACCCAGCCTCATTTTCGTAACTTGCCGGACGCAAGCGCCCTAGCCGCGCGGGCGACGCCCGTCGCGCGGCGGCCACGCTTCGTCCTTACATGCCGGCGATATTGCTCTGCACCATGGTGTTGCCGCCGGTGTCGCCGCCGCGGTTGGCGGGAGCCTCGACGGTGTTCGTCATGTTCGACACGGGCGGCAGGGCGTTGGCCGTCGTCTCGATCGCGCTTGCGTCGTTCATCGGCATCGACAGGTCGTTGGCGACGCTGGCCGCATTGGCGGCGCTGTTGGTGGCGGCCGGGCGGCTGCCGCAGCCGGCAATGGCCAGGGCGGCGCCGGCGACGAGCGCCAGTTTGGCGATGTGAGTAGAAGCGCGCATGAATCCTCCCGCTGAAACGCCCGCCTTAACGTCGCCCGGCACGGCGGTGCAAGCCCGGCCGCCCGGCACGCAAGATAAGAGGGCCGCCGGTCGCCCGGCGGCCCTCCATAGCGAACCTATGCGATCCGGTGTCGGATTACATCTTGTTCGTGGTCGAGGTCGACGTCGTGTTGGTCGTCGTCGTGCTGGTGTTGCCAGCCGGCGCCATCGCGTTGCCGGCGGGCGGCATGGCGTTGGTGTCCATGCCCATGTCCATCGCATTGGCGTCCATCATCACGTCGTTGCCGAGCGTCGTCGTCGAGGTGTTGGTGGTGTTGGTGGTGGCGGTACGGCTGCCGCACGCGGCGACGGTCAGGGCCATGCCCACCATCGTGATCGTCAGAAGTTTACGCATCAGAAGGTCTCCCTAGGATTGGTGATTTGGTGGGTAGGCCCCCATTTTCTCCAAATCGGTCGCGACTCTTATACGCAATGACCACCGGCCTCAAGCCTCCCCGCCACGCTCCCCGAGCGCGGTGAGAAATCCCCCAAGCCCGCGCCTGAGCGCTTGATCGAGGCGGGCGAGACTCGCGTCCAAACCCAACTCGGCGAGGCTGGTCACCGGAAACTCCCTTATGCCGCACGGAACGATACCGGAAAAGTGGGAAAGTTCCGGGTCCGCATTGATCGCCAGGCCGTGCATCGTCACCCAGCGGCGGACACGAACGCCGATCGCGCCGATCTTCGCCTCGCGACCGTTCGCGTCGGTCCAGATGCCGATTCGGCCTTCCGCGCGCCACGCGGCGACGCCGAGGTCGGCGAGCGCCGCGATCACCCAGCCTTCGAGCGCATGGACATAGCGCCTGAGATCACGCCCGCGCCGGTCGAGATCGAGCATCACATAGGCCACCCGCTGGCCGGGCCCGTGATAGGTGTAGCGGCCGCCGCGTCCGGCGGCGAAGACCGGGAAGCGCTCGGGATTGAACAATTCGGCCGGATCGGCGCTGGTGCCGGCGGTGAACAAAGGCGGGTGCTCGAGCAGCCAGACCAGCTCGCCGGCCCCGCCCTCGCGGATCGCCGCGGCCCGCGCGTCCATTTCGGCGAGGGCGGTCGGATAGGGAACGTGGCCCTTCGCGATCCGCCATTCGATGTCGGGCGTCATGGTCCTTCCTTCGCCCCGCGGCGACGGCGCGACAAGCGCCTTTGATCGTCGCCCGCGCGCGGATATGGTCGGCGCTGGACGGAAAGGACAGGCATGGCGTTTTCTTATAGCGCGGCGTGGCGGGAGACGACGCAGTTGATCGGCCGCGAAGGCCATCTCCTCGCCCCCGTCGCCGGCGTGTTCCTGTTCCTGCCCTCGGCCCTGCTTGGGGTCATGTTTCCGGCGCCGGAGCCGCGCGACGTCAATCTCTTCTGGCCGGAGATGGCGCGCTATTATGCCGAGATCTGGCCTTGGCTCTCGCTGGCCGCGCTGGTCGGCATGATCGGCACGATCGCGATCCTGCGCCTGGTTCTCGTGCCTGGCACGAGCGTCGGAGCGGCTTTGGTCAGCGGCGCCATCGTGCTGCCTTTCTATCTCCTGCTGACCCTCGCGACTGGATTGATCATCGGCGCAGGGCTGCTGCTGCTGATCGTCCCCGGCCTTTATCTGACCGCGCGGCTCGCTCCGGCCGCGGCCGTTCTCGTCGGCGAGGACCGGCGCAATCCCGCGGAGGCGATCGGCCGCGCCTTCGCGCTCACGAAGGGACACGGCTGGGCGGTGCTCGGCTACATCCTCATCGTCGGCTTCACCGCGCTGCTGGCGTTCGGCGTGGCCGGCTCGGTGATCGGGAGCGCTCTGATCATCGCCGCCGGGCGCGAGACGGGGGTGGTGCTGGGCGCGATCGCCGGGGCGGCGTTCGACACCGGCTTCGGCCTGCTCCTTCTGCTGGTCTATGTCTCGGTTTACCGGCTGCTGGCACCGTCGCCGTCACTGTCGACTACTTTCGATTAGCGGCACCTGCGGCGCGGCATCCCTCGGCAGCAGGCCGGCGACGCGCGGGTCAGGGAAGCTCTCGAACGCGCGCCGCTTCGCCACGAAGCCAGCGCGGAGGTATGCGGGCAAGGCAGCCGGATGATCGAGGCTGCACGTGTGCACCGCCACACGGGTCACGCCCGGCGCCCAGGCCAGCGCCAGCGTCTCGGCGAACAGCCAGCGGCCATGACCCTGTCCGGCCAGCTCTGGCGCGAGCGCGAGGAAGCGGATCAGGCACTCGCCCGAGGTGCGGAAGTCCAGCTCGACCAGCCCGCAATCCGTGCCCGCTTCGTCGCGAACGACATGAATCTCGGCGGCGGCATCGCGCAGCTCGGCATCCTCCATGCGCAGGCGCGAGAACCACAGCCACTTGCCGCCGATCTTGCGGAACAGGTCCCGGTAGCGCTCGGGGTCGAAATCCTCCCAGCGCTCCATCCTGAGCGGCGAGGGAAAGATCGGCGCCGTGGCGGGACGCTCCGTCATCTCCAGGTAAGTCACGACCGCGCCGAGATGCCCCGGGGGAATGTCGATCAGGCTCACGACCAGGTCGCCAAGGGGGGGAGGCTCATCAGGATCGCGTCGACATTGCCGCCGGTCTTGAGCCCGAACAACGTGCCGCGGTCGTAGAGCAGGTTGAACTCCGCATAGCGCCCCCGCCATTCGAGCTGCCGGGCCCGGTCCCCGTCGCTGAAGGGCGTTTCCATCCGCCGCCGCACCAGCGCCGGAAAGATGTCGAGGAACGCCTCGCCGACGTCGCGGGTGAAAGCGAGATTCTCCTCGAAAGTGACGCCTTCGCCCGGCGCCATGCATTCGAGATGGTCGTAGAAGATGCCGCCGACGCCGCGATGGACGCCGCGGTGCGGCAGCCAGAAATAGTCCTCCGCCCATTTCGAGAAGCGGCCGTAATAGGTCTGGTCGTGCGCGGCGCAGGCGGCGCGCACGCGCGCGTGGAAATCGGCCGTGTCCTCCTCATAAGGGATCGGCGGGTTGAGGTCCGCGCCGCCGCCGAACCAGCGTCGGGTGGTGCAGAGGAAGCGGGTGTTCATATGGACGGCGGGCACATGCGGGTTCGCCATGTGCGCGACGAGGCTGATGCCGGTGGCGAAGAAGCTGGGATCGTCGGCCGCGCCGTGGATGGTGGCGGCGAATTCGGGGCTGAACCGGCCGCCGACGGTGGAGACGTTGACCCCCACCTTCTCGAACACCTTCCCTTTCATCACGCCGCGCACCCCGCCGCCGCCGGGAGAGCTGTCGGAGTCTTCGCGATCCCACTCGACATAAGTGAAGGCGGCGTCGCTACCGGCATCGCGCTCGATCGCCTCGAACGCGGCGCAAATCCGGTCGCGCAGGCTCTCGAACCAGTCGCGCGCCGCCTGCTGCTGATCGTCGAGCGGGATCATTCGGGCCAGCCTCCGGTCTGCCTGAGCGCCTCGGCGAGCGCGATGCCCGCCGCGACCGCGAGATTCAAGGACCGCGCGCCGGTGGCGAGCGGAATGCGGATGCGAAGATCGGCCCGTTCATGGACGAATGGCGGCGCGCCGGCGCTTTCCGAGCCGATCAGCAGGGTGTCGCCGGGTTCGAACTGCGCTTCCGGCAAGCGAAGGTCGCCGCCGGTCGTGAGCAGCGTCAGCCGGCCGGGCAGGGCGATGAGAAACGCGTCCCAATCCGCGTGGCGAGTCACGTTCGCGATCTCGGCATAGTCCATCCCGGCCCGCCGCATCGCCCGCTCCCCCCAGGGGAAGCCGCAGGGCTCGATCACGTCGAGTGGCACGTTGAGGCAGGCCGCCAGCCGCATCGCGGCGCCGACATTGCCGGCCTGATCGGGCTGGAAGAGGGCGAGGCGCATCGGGCCTTCCTTATCCTCCCCACGATTTCGTGGGGAGGGGGACCAGCCTCCGG
>NZ_JBQTIN010000068.1:0-7108 GCF_052388015.1 Sphingosinicella sp. | reverse complement strand
ACTGGGAAGCGCGGGCGACCCAGACCGTCTCCGGCCCGATCGCCGCCGCGCTCGACCGGCAGATCGCCGCCCTTCAGGAGCTCCGCCGCAATGCCGTGCACGACGCCGGCTGCTGGCGGCTGCCGGAGGGCGAGGCCTATTACAATTGGGGCATTCGCTCGAACACGACCACCGCGATGCCCGGCGAAGAGATCCACCGCATGGGCCTCGCCCAGGTGGCGGAGCTGCACGGCCAGCTCGAGCCGATGCTGCGCGCCGCGGGCTACACCCAGGGCAGCGTCGGCGAGCGGATGAACGCGCTCAACCGCGATCCGGCCCAGCTTTACGCGAACACCGACGAAGGCCGCGCCCAGCTGCTGCGGGACCTGAATGGCTATCTGGAGCTGATCGCGCGCCGCCTGCCCCGCGTGTTCAACACGCTGCCGCGCGCCCGGCTGGAGATCCGTCGCGTCCCGCCGGCGATCGAATCCGGCGCACCGGGCGGCTATTATCAGGGCGCGTCGCTCGACGGCTCCCGCCCCGGCGCTTATTATATCAACCTGCGCGACACCGCCGAATGGCCGAGATACGGCCTCAAGACGCTGACCTGGCATGAGGGCAATCCGGGCCACCATTTCCAGAACAGCGTCGCGCGCGAAGCGGGATCGCTGCCGCTCTACCGCCGGCTCGGCGGCTTCTCCGCTTACAGCGAAGGCTGGGCGCTCTACTCCGAGCGCGTCGCCGACGAGCTCGGCGTCTATGAAGGCGATCCGTTGGGGCGGATCGGCTATCTCCAGGCCTATCTGTTCCGCGCCGTCCGCCTCGTCGTTGATTCAGGCCTTCATTCACGCCGCTGGAGCCGCGAGCAAGCCATCCGCTACATGGTCGAGAATGCGGCCGAGCCGGAGGGCAGCGCGGTCCGCGAGATCGAGCGTTACAGCGTCTGGCCGGGCCAGGCCTGCAGCTACAAGATCGGCCAGACGGTGATCGCGCGGCTGCGCGACGAGGCCGAGCGCGGCATGGGCGCGCGCTTCGACATCAAGGCGTTCCACGACGCGATGCTGCTCTCCGGCGCGATGCCCTTGAGCGTGCTCGAGCGGCGGATCCGGGCCTGGGCGGCGGCATGAGCGGTGCGGCGGAATTGGAAGGCGGCTGCGCCTGCGGGGCGGTGCGCTACCGGCTGAACGCCGCGCCGATGTTCGTCCATTGCTGCCATTGCACGAGCTGCCAGACCGAAACCGGCAGCGCCTTCGTGATCAACGCGCTGATCGAGGCCAGCGAGGTCGAGACGACCAAGGGTGCGGCCGAGCCCTTGCTCACCCCGTCCGAGAGCGGACGCGGCCAGCAGATCTGGCGTTGCCCGGACTGTCGCGTGGCGCTGTGGAGCAATTATGGCGGCGCCAATGACGCGATCCGGTTCGTTCGCGTCGGGACGCTCGATACGCCCGGAGCACTGCCGCCCGACATTCACATCTACACCCGCTCGAAGCTCCCTTGGGTGCGGCTGCCGGACGGCGTGCCGGCGGTCGAAGTCTATTACGATTCCGCCGCGCTCTGGCCGGCCGACAGCCTCGCTCGCCGCAACCGCGCGCTCGGGCTGGGATAGATCAGGTCGGGCATACGATATTCAAACTCCCCCTCCCTCAAAGGGAGGGGTAGGAGGTGGGTGGTGACCGAAGGGCTCGATGCCCCTGAGGGAGCGCCGGCGCGAGAGCGGTCTTCCTGGGCGCGCAGACGCGCGCACCCACCCCTTGATCCCCTCCCTGGGTGGAGGGGAAAGACGGGAGACGCTATTCTTCCAGATCGCGCTTCAGCCGGTCGAGCAGACCGGCGGCGCGCTCGGCAAAGGGGCCGATCCAGCGGTCGTGGATGCGCTTGATCGGCACCGCGTCGAGATGGTTCCATCGCTCACGCCCCTCACGGCGGACGACGATCAGCCCGGCTTTCTCCAGGACGCCCAGATGCTGCATCACGGTGCAGCGGTCGAGATCGGGGAAGCGCGCGACGAGGTCGCCGGTGGTGCGCGGCTCGCTCTTCAATTCGTCCAGCAAGGCGCGGCGCGTCGCCGATCCCAGAGCCTTGAAAATCCTGTCCTCGGCGGCCGTGTTTGACATGTTATATTTCTATAACATATAAGCAACGCACGCAAGCAGCGATTCGCACTCAAGGAGAGACGTCATGGACCTCAAATTCACCGTTTCCGCCCGCATCGCGCGGCCCGTCGCGGATGTGTTCGAGGCGGTCGCCGACCCCGCCATCCTGTCCGAATATTTCACCACCGGCGGCGCCAAGGGCCGGCTCGAAACCGGCGCCACCGTGCTGTGGGAATTCGCCGATTTCCCCGGCGCTTTCCCCGTCGACGTGGTCGAAGTGGTGCCGAACGAAAAGATCGTGCTGCGCTGGGAAGCCGGCGACGGCCGCGAAGACCATGAGGCCGGCACGTGGGAGCGCGGCGGCTATCAGACGACCGTCACGATGACCTTCAAGCCGCTGGACGGCGACACCCGCACCCTGGTGGAGATCAGCGAGGAAGGCTGGCGCGAGACCGAAGGCGGCCTGCAGGCGTCCTACGGCAATTGCATGGGCTGGTCGCAGATGCTCGCCGCGATGAAGGCGTGGGTCGAGCACCGCATCAATTTGCGCGCGGGCATGTACAAGTAGCGGACTCTCGTCATTGCGAGCGAAGCGAAGCAATCCAGTCCGACGCAGCTGGATTGCCGCGCCGCTTCGCGGCTCGCAAGGACGTTATTGGAAGCTCACCCCGGTCAGCCGCTCCGCTTCCTCCCAGAGCCGCCGTGCCGCCGCTTCGTCGCGCGCCGCATCGCTCATTCGCGCCGAACCCGGCGGGCCCCTGCGTTCGCCGCGCCCCTGCGGACCGTAATAGCAGCCGCTTGCGGCTTCGGGTTCGGTTGCGGCGTATAGGGTGGGCAACGCGCCGGCCGCGGCCGACTGGGAAACGAGCGGGAAGAGGAGCCCGATCAGGCGCGCGCCGATCGACTTGCCCATGCCATTGTCGATCAGCTCGCTGCGCGCCCAGCCGGGATGGGCGGCCATGCTCGCCACGCTCCAGCCGCCGGCCCGCGCGCGCCGGTCCAGCTCCAGCGCGAACATCAGCATCGCGAGCTTGGAGAAGGAATAAGCCTGCCAGGGCTGGTACTCGCGCTCACCCTGCAGATTGTCGAAATCGATACCGCCGCGCCGGGCATGGGCGAGGCTGCTGAGCTGCACGACACGCGCGCCTCCCGTCTTGCGCAGCATCGGCAGCAATCGCGCGGTCAACGCGAAATGGCCGAGGAAACTGACCCCGATCTGCCGCTCGAACCCGTCCTCGGTCGTCTCGCGCGCCGGCAGCGCCATCACGCCGGCATTGTTCACCAGAATGTCGAGCCGGTCGTGCCCGGCGGCGATCCGCCCGGCGAAAGCGGCAACGGAGGCGAGGCTGCCGAGATCGAGCGCCTCGAAGCGGACCTTCGCCGCCGGATGCGCGGCCCGGATGCGCGCCACCGCGGTCTCGCCCTTGCCGCGGCTCCGCGCGGCGACGACGGTCTCCGCCCCCGCGCCGGCCAGCGCCAGCGCCGTCTCATAGCCGAGCCCGCTGTTCGCGCCCGTCACGATCGCGATCTTGCCCGCGAGCGATGGCATGTCGTTCACCGTCCAGCCCATCGCCTGTCTCCCTAGGGATGCAGCACCCAGCGCAATCCGTAGGCGACCAGCCCCAGCGCCGCCACGCTCCCCGTCCAGATCGCCACGAACCAGGCGAGCTGACGCAGCCTAGTGATAGCCATGCGCGCCGACCTTGCCGCGGAACACCCAATAGGACCAGGCGGTGTAGGCGAGGATCAGCGGTACCAGCACGACCGCGCCGACCAGCATGAAGCTCTGGCTCTCATAAGGCGCCGCCGCCTGCCAGATCGTCACCCGGCCCGGGATCACGTCCGGCCAGATCGAGATGGCGAGCCCCGCGAGGGTCAGCCCGAACAGGCCCAAGGTGGCGGCGAAGGACTGCCAGTCGCGCCTGCCCCTGATCCCCCGCCAGGCGAGGATCGCGATGCCGCCGAACGCGCAGGGCATGAAGCCGGTGAGCCAGATCCCCGGCGATTCGAACCAGCGCTGATGATATTGCGCCTCCAGGAACGGCGTCGCGAGGCTGACCGATCCGACCGCGGCAAGGAAGAGCGGCAGCAGCACGGAAGCGAAGCGGCGCGCGTCCTCCTGCACGCCACCCTCGGTCTTCCAGATCAGCCAGGTCGCGCCGAGCAAGGCGTAGGCGACGACCAGGCTGGCGCCGGTCAGGATCGAGAAGAGGCTGAGCCATTCCCACCAGCCGCCGGCATAGGCGCGGCCGTCGATCGTGATCCCCTGCAGCAGCGCGCCCAATGTGATGCCCTGCGCGAAGGTCGCGACCAGCGAGCCGAGGGTGAAACCCAGGTCCCAGAGCTGCCGGTGGCCCGGATCGCGCCAGCGAAACTCGAAGGCGACGCCGCGGAACACCAGCCCGAGCAGCATCGCGATCAGCGGCGCGTAGAGCGCCGGCAGCACGATCGCATAAGCGAGCGGAAAGGCCGCCATCAGCCCGCCGCCGCCGAGCACCAGCCAGGTCTCGTTGCCGTCCCAGACCGGCGCGATCGAATTCATCGCCTGGTCCCGCTCTCCGCCCACCTTGAAGCCCTTGAAGAGGATGCCGATGCCGAGATCGAAACCGTCCATCACCACATACATCGCCACCGCGAAGGCGATGATGAGGGCCCAGATAACGGTGAGGTCCATCTAATTCCTCCCCTGCACTTGCAGGGGAGGGGGACCATGCGAAGCATGGTGGAGGGGCGTGCGGCTTAAGAAGCCCCTCCACCGCACTTCGTGCGGTCCCCCTCCCCTCGAAATCGAGGGGAGGAACTGGTGCCGCTTCCTCATCGCTCCTCCCCGTCCGCCGGCCCCGGCATGATGCCGGCGGCGCGCATCGGCAGCCTGGCCTGCGCCGGCTCGCCCTCGGCCGGCGCGTGCGCCATCAGCCGCAAGATATACCAGGTCCCCGCCGCGAAGACGGCGAAATAGACGATGACGAAGGCGATCAGCGATCCGGTGACGCCCGGCGCGCCGATCGGCGAGACGGCGTCGCGTGTTCGGAGCAGGCCGTAGATCACCCAGGGCTGGCGGCCGACCTCGGTGGTGACCCAGCCGGCGATCACCGCGACGAAGCCGGCCGGGCCCATGAGCAGGGCGAAGCGGTGCAGCCAGGTCCAGTCGTGCAGCTTCTTGCGCCAGCGCGCCACCAGGCTCCAGAGGCCGAGCCCGAGCATCAGGAAGCCGAGCCCGACCATGATCCGGAACGACCAGAAGATGATCGCGGCCGGCGGCTGATCCTCCAGCGGCACGGTATCGAGGCCCCGCATCGGCGCGTTGAGATCGTGCTCCAGAAGCAGCGAGCCGAGATGCGGGATCGCGACGGGATGGCGCACGCTCTGCGCCGCCTGATCGGGAATACCGAACAAATATAAGGGCGCGCCTTCCGGATGACTCTGGAAATGCCCTTCCATCGCCATGATCTTCACCGGCTGGTGTTCGTAGGTGTTGAGGCCGTGCTGGTCGCCGACGAAAATCTGGACCGGCGCGACCAGCGCCAGCATCCACATCGCCATCGAGAACATCGTCCGGACCTCGGGCGTGTCGCGCTTCCTCAGCAAATGCCATGCGGCGACGCCGCCGACGACCAGAGCGGTGGTCAGGTAAGCGGCGAGGACGGTGTGAACGAGCCGATAGGGGAAGCTGGGATTGAAGATGATGTCCAGCCAGGAACCGGCCGGGACGAACTGGCCGGCCGCGTTGATCGCATAGCCGGTCGGCGTCTGCATCCAGCTGTTCGCCGACAGGATCCAGAAGGCGGAGAGGAAGGTGCCGAAGGCGACCATGCAGGTCGCGGCGAAATGGAGGCCCTTGCCCACCCGGCCCATGCCGAACAGCATCACGCCGAGGAACCCGGCCTCGAGGAAGAAGGCGGTCAGCACCTCATAGGCCATCAGCGGGCCGACGATCGGCCCGGCCCGGTCGGAGAAGACCGACCAGTTGGTACCGAACTGGTAGGAAAGGACGATGCCGGAGACGACGCCCATCGCGAAGGCGAGCGCGAAGATCTTCAGCCAATATTTGAACAGGTTCAGATATTTCGCCTCGCCTGTCTTCAGCCACAGGCCCTCGATCACCGCCAGATAGGAGGCGAGGCCGATCGAGAAAGCGGGGAAGATGAAGTGGAACGAGACCGTGAACGCGAACTGGATTCGCGCCAGCAGCAATGCGGTCTCGGCGTCGGCCACGGAGGGCTCCTCGTGCGCGGCGATAGCCCGGCTGCGGCGGATTTGCACGTGCGGCGACGATGATAATGCGTCAGCTACACTTGCACCGCCGGCATCATCCAAGCACTCGCAACCGCGCCTCGGCCTCCGCCTGCCCCGCGTTCTCACCTGTCAGTTCGCGCAGGCGATCGTCGAGCGCGACATAACGGTCTCTCGCTTCCCGCCACAGATGTTGCGCCCTTCGTGAATCCCCGATCGCTTCCGATTGAACGGCGGCCGCGCGCGCCGCGTTGGCGATGTCGAGTGGATCGGCGGCCGGCGCATCTCGGTAGATGTCCAGCGCTTCCGCGAGCGGCACCGCCGCTGCTTCAGGTTCCCCGGCCTCGACCAGCAAGTCGCCGAGATGGCGCAGGGCATGGGCGAGACGCGGCGCGTCTTCGAGCTGCCGTAACAAGCCGACGGCTTGGCGCTGAAGCTCGATGGCGCGGTCGCGATCCCCGGATTGCCGCGCCGTTCTTGCTTGTTCGATCAAAGCGTTCGCCTGCTCCATGCCTCGCCTCCTAAAAGAACACCGACCAGCCGGTTTTCTCCACCAAAGCCTCCAGCGCCGCCGAACCGGCCGCGCTCGTGCCCGATGCGTTCAGCGCCGGCGACCAGGCGGCGATCGCGCCATGGCCCGGCGCGATGGCGAGGATGCCGCCGCCGACGCCACTCTTGCCCGGCAGGCCGACGCGGAAGGCGAACTCGCCCGAATTGTCGTAATGGCCGCACAGCATCATCACGCTGTTGATCCGCCGCGCCCGGTGCGGCGGGCAAATCTGGGCGCCGGTCTCCGGATCGCG
>NZ_JBQTIN010000067.1:0-6951 GCF_052388015.1 Sphingosinicella sp. | reverse complement strand
ACATTGCGCAGCTCAATGTAGAGCGATGCGGCGATCACGGCGCTGATCGCGGTCATGACCGTCTGATTGACCAAAGCGCCCACCGAAAGCGTGATCTGGTCCATCGCCGCATCGCCGGAAACCTCGGTGAGCCGCACGAAGATCGCGTTGCAGACCGCGGTCAGGCCGCCGGCCACCATCAGCATGATCACCGCCAGCAGGAAGATCATCGGCCGCGAGCCCTTTGTCAGTTCGGCGCTGCGGCTCATGCTGCCGGTCACGCCGCGCCCTTCGGCCATCATCACCGGCACCGCGACGATGAACATCAGATAGAAGATGATCCCGGGTACGATGAGCAGGAGAAACCCGAACATGATGCACAGGCCGACCAGCAAGGAGAGCAGGACGATCGGGACGATCCTGGCGAGCGCGCCCGCGACGCTTTGGCCGATATGCGCCGGGCGACCGCTCAGATGCCGCACCGTGGCGCCGCTCAACGTGCCCTGAAGCAACGCGCCCGAAACGATGCCGGCGAGGACGCTGCCCAGCATCGGACCCCAGAACTGCCAGCTGAGCACGAACTCGGCGGATGGCGCCTCGGTGCCGAGGCTTTGCAGCCAATATTCGAGCGCGAAGCCGGGAAGGCCGGCGAGGATGAACGAAACGGCGAGGAACGGCACCGCGTTCCTGAGCAGCGCGTTGAAGCCGGTGCTCAATACACGGCCAAGATCCATGCTTTGCATTGGCGCCGTCGCCATCGCTGCCCCCTTCGCTGACCTGAGCGCACCCTTTCGCAATTGGCGCCCTCTGTCCAGCCAAGCGCCTTGCGCGCCCGGCGCGGCCCCGCTTAGTGTCTGTCCGATGGGGGCGAGGCGCAGATGACGAAGCCGATGGCCGCGCCGGCAGTTCCGGCCGGGCCCACCGACGCCCAGATCGCCGAGGCGCATCGCCAGCTGCTCGCCGACAGCTCGATCCAGTTCGAACTGAAGATGGTGGAGCCGCCGCGGCCGCCCCCGGACTGGCTGGTCGCGCTCGGGCGGATGCTCGATGCGGCCTGGCCGGTGATCCAGGTGCTGATCTGGGCCGCGCTCGCCGCGCTCGTTTCGTGGCTGCTCTACCATCTCGTGATGCGGCTGAAGGACGGCGAGTGGCGCTGGCGGCGCAAGGGTGCGGCCGGGGCCGAGGACAATTGGCGCCCGGACGAGGCGCCGGCCCGGCAATTGCTCGCCGAAGCGGACGCGCTCGCCGCCGCCGGCCGTTATTCGGAGGCGGCGCGCCTCCTCCTCCACCGCAGCGTCGAGGACATCGCCGCCCGCCAGCCGGACCTGCTTCGCCCGGCGCTGACCAGCCGCGACATTGCCGCCCTGCCGGCGATCCCGGCCCAGCCGCGCGGCGCCTTCGCCCGGATCGCGGCCTTGGTCGAGCGCGGCCTGTTCGCGCGCATCGACCTCGCCGAGGGCGACTGGCGCGATTGCCGCGCCGCTTATGAGGAATTCGCCTTCGCCGGCGGGTGGCGCGGATGACCGACACGACGAGCCCGTTCAACGTCAAGGTCGTATTCGGCCTGATCGCCGCGGCGGTGATCGCCTTCGGGGCATTGCTCGTCCTGCTCGCTTATACCGAGGAGCCCGGCGCGCCGGGCGGCGACGGCCGCGCAGCGCCATCCCGTTCGGCGGTCGGCTATGCCGGGCTGGTCCAGCTCGCTGGCCGCTTCACCGAGGCGCGCGTGGTGCGGGGCAGCGACGGCGTCGATTCCGAGGATCTGCTGGTCGTCGCGCTGACCGGACGCGGCGGTCCGGCGGCGGTGACCGAATTGCTGAACCGGCGTGGTGGGCGCGCAACCTTATTGATCGTGCCGAAGTGGCTGGTCGAGCGCGATCGCAGCCATCCGGGCTGGGTCCGCGCCATTGCGCCGACCCTTGGCGCGCGCGCCGCGCCCTTGCTCGGCGAGGACGTGTCGATCGCCCAGGTCGGCCAGAGCCCCGGCGATGCTGCACAGGGCGAGGGCTTCCTCGAAGGCCTCGTCCTGCCGGCGCCGCCGCAGGTCCAGGCGATCGTCGCCGGCCTCACGCCGCTCGCGACCCTCCCGGCTGACGGCGCCTTGCTCGCCCAGATCGGCGAGCAGCCGCATTTCGTCCTCGCCGAGCCAGACCTCGTCAACAATCACGGCCTGCGCGATCCGGCCCGCGCCCGGGCCGCGATCCGGCTGCTGACCGCGCTGAGCCCAACCGGGGCGACCGGCATCAATTTCGATCTCGAGACCAACGGTCAGGGCGGCCGGCGGCCGGACACGCCCAGCCTGCTCCAGCTCGCCTTCGAGCCGCCTTTGCTGGCGATGACGCTGGCGCTGCTGTTCGCCGCCTTGCTCGCCGGCTTCTATGGCGCGTTCCGCTTCGGGCCGGCCCGGCGCGAGCAGCGCGCGATCGCGTTCGGCAAGGCGGCCCTGGTCGAGAACAGCGCCGGCCTGATTCGCCTCGCCAAGCGTGAGGCGCGGCTCGGCGGCGCTTATGCCGACGTGGTGCGGACGGAGGCGGCGCGGATTACCGGCGCGCCCGCCTGGCTCGGCGGCGAGAGGCTCGACGCCTATCTCGACCGGCTCGGCCGGGCCGGCGAGACGCGCTTCACCCAGCTTGCCGCGGCCGTCTCGGCCGCTACCGATCGCGCGTCGCTGATGGCGGCGGCGCGCGCACTGCACGAATGGAGAAGGGGGCTCGTCAAGTGAACGTCACCGAAGTCAAAGCGCTGGCGGAGGAAATCCGCCACGAGGTGCGCCGCGCGATCGTCGGCCAGGACGAGGCTGTCGAGCTGCTGCTCATCGCCTTGTTCTGCTCCGGCCACGTCCTGCTCGAAGGGCCGCCGGGCACAGCCAAGACCTTCCTCACCCAGTGCTTCGCGCGGGTGCTGGGGCTGGATTTCGGCCGCATCCAGTTCACGCCGGACCTGATGCCGGGCGACATCATCGGCTCCAACCTGTTCAACTTCCAGACCAGCCAGTTCACCCTGACCCGGGGTCCGATCTTCACCGAGCTGCTGCTCGCCGACGAGATCAACCGGACCCCGCCCAAGACCCAGGCGGCGTTGCTGGAGGCGATGCAGGAACGCACCGTCACGATCGACGGCGAGACGCACGCGCTGCCGCCGCATTTCATGGTGATCGCGACCCAGAACCCGATCGAGCAGCAGGGCGTCTATCCGCTGCCCGAGGCGCAGCTCGACCGCTTCCTGTTCAAGCACCGGGTAAACTATCCTTCGGCCGAGGAGGAGAAAAGGATCGTCGCCACGCACGGCGCCCGCTTCGGCGCACCCAAGGCGAACGAATGGGGGATCGAGCAAAGGGTCGGCGCCGGCCGCCTCGCCGAGACGCTCGCCACGGTCGCGACGATCCCGATGGTCGACGAGGTCACCAATTATGTCGTCGCCTTGATCCGCGCGACCCGCGAGGCGCCCGATCTGGAGGCCGGCGCCTCCCCACGCGCGGCGGCGATGCTGGCTGGCGCGGCGCGGGCGCGGGCGGCGCTCGACGGGCGCGGCTATGTCATCCCGGACGATGTGAAGGCGCTCGCCCCGGCGGTGCTGCGCCACCGCCTGATCCTCTCCGCCGCGGCGGAGATCGAGGGCCGACCGATCGAGGATGTCGTCGCCCGGCTGATCAGCGAGGTCGAGGCGCCGCGTTGATCTACCCCACGCGCCTCGCCGTTCTGTTCGCCGCTCTGATGGCGCCGATCGCGCTGTTGATCGCGATCCTTGCGCCCGCTTTCTGGACGGCCGGACTGGCGCTGATCGCGCTGATCCTGGCGCTGGGACTGGTCGATGCCGTGCTGGGGCCGGGGCTGCGCGCGGCACAGGTGTCGTGCGAAGGCCCGCGCGCGGTGAGCGTCGGCGAGACCTTCCCGGTGACCACCTTCGTCCGCTTTCCGCGCGGCGGCCCGCGCGGCGCACAGGTCGCGGTCGGCGTCACCGGGCCGATCCATGCCCGGTACAGCTATCGCGCCGAGGCGGAGCCGATCGCCGACGGGATCGCGGCGGTGGTGGTGCTGGAGGCGCGGCGGCGCGGCGCCGGACGGCTGGAATGCGTCTGGGTGCGCTGGCCGGGACCGCTCGGCCTGGTCTGGAAGCAGCGGCGCCTCCCGGTCGACCAGGTGGTCATGGTCACTCCCGACATCCGGCCGGTCCGCGAAGGCGTCCAGATGATGAACCGCGACGCGCTGCACGGCCTCACCGCGCAGCTCCAGGTCGGCGAGGGCGCAGAGCTGGAATCGCTCGCCGACTATCGCCCTGGCATGGATCGCCGCGCGATCGACTGGAAGCAGTCCGCCCGCCACACCAAGCTGATCGCCAAGGAATATCGCACCGAGCGCAACAACCATATCGTGATGGCGGTCGATTGCGGGCGGGCGATGAGCGAGCCGGTCGGCGGCGTGCCGCGCGTCGACCGCTCGGTCTCCGCCGCCCTGCTCACCGCCTTCGTCGCGTTGAAGGAAGGCGACCGGGTCGGCATGTTCGCTTTCGACAGCCGGCCTCGCGCGCGCTCGCAGCCGATCGCCGGCCAGCGTGCCTTCGGCATGCTGCAGCGGATCGCCGCCGACATCGACTATTCCGACCATGAAACCAATTACACGCTGGCGATGGCGACCCTCGCCGGCGACCTCGCCCGCCGCTCGCTGATCATCGTCTTCACCGAATTCGCGGATTCGACCGGCGCCGAGCTGATGCTCGCCGGCATCGGGCCGCTGCTGCAGCGTCACCTTGTCCTGTTCGTCGTGCTGCGCGACGAGGAGCTGGAGCAGTTCACCGACGCCGAGCCGGTCGATCCCGAGGACGTCAGCCGCGCCGTGACCGCGGCAAGCCTGTTGCGCGAGCGGCGGCTGGTGCTGACCCGCCTCCGCCATCTCGGCGTCCAGGTGATCGAGGCGGCCGCGAACCAGGTCGGGCCGGCCTTGCTCAACGCCTATCTCGACCTCAAGCGACGGGACGCGCTGTGAACGATCGCCCCGCCCTCGCCGACCGGCCGCCCCTGCGCGCCGACAGCCGCTCCTTCCGCGAATCGCGCGAGGGCGAATGGCGGCGGCTGGAAGCGATCCTCACCACCGCCGAGAAGCGCTCCGTGCGCGCGCTCAGTGACGAGGATCTGCTCGCCCTGCCGATCCTCTACCGCGGTGCGCTCTCCTCGCTTTCGGTCGCGCGCGAGACCTCGCTCGATCTCGAACTGGTCCACTATCTCGAGGGGCTGAGCGCCCGCGCCTATTTCTTCGTCTACGGGGTGCGGACCACGGCGGGGAGCCGCCTCGCCTCCTTCTTCGCGCGCGACTGGCCGGTCGCCGTGCGGTCGTTGTGGAAGGAAACGCTCGCCGCTTTGCTGCTGACGATCATCGGCCTCGCGACCGGCTTCATGCTGGTCGAGGCGGACCCGCGATGGTTCGAGGGCTTCGTGCCAAGCGAGCTCGCCGGTGGCCGCGACTTTTCGGCCAGCGCCGAATATCTGCGCTCGACGCTCTATCACGACGGCGGCGCCGATGGGCTCAGCGTCTTCGCGACCTATCTGTTCACCCACAACAGCCAGGTCTGTATCTTCTCCTTCGCACTGGGTTTCATGTTCGGCGTGCCGACCGCGATGCTGATCGTCTATAATGGCGCCATCCTCGGCGCGATGTTCTCGCTCTTCAATTCGCACGGCCTCGGCTTCGAGCTGGGCGGCTGGCTGATCATCCACGGCTCGACCGAATTCTTCGCGATCGTCCTCGCCGGCGCGGCGGGGCTGAAGATCGGCTGGGCGGTGGTCTTCCCCGGCGAGGAGACGCGGATGGCGGCGGCGGCGCGGGCCGGGCGAATCTCCGGCGTCGCGATGGGCGGCGTCGTGGTGATGCTGCTCGTCGCCGGCCTGCTCGAAGGCTTCGGCCGCCAGCTCATCACCGACGACCTCGCCCGCTATGCGATCGGCGGCGGCATGCTCGCCTTCTGGCTGCTCTATTTCTACGTGCCGCGCCGTCAGGATATCACCCACGATGGCTGAGTTCGCCGCGGTCAACCGGACTGCGCTCGGCCAGGAGCGCCGCCATCTGGTGACGCCGGAGGGCGTCGACCTCAGCCTCAGCCTCGCCGACATGGGCCAGCGCGCCGGCGCCTTCCTGCTCGACTGGGTGATCATCATTATCGCGCTGGTCGCGCTCTTCTTCGTCTGCGCGGCTCTCGCCGGCGGGCTCGGCGATCAGGCCGGCGGCGAGTTGGCGCTGATCGTCTTCCTGCTCGGCCTGTTCCTCGCCCGCAATTTCTACTTCATCCTGATGGAGATGGGGCCGCGCGCCGCGACCTTCGGCAAGCGCGCGGTCGGCATCAGGGTTGTGGCGAAGAGCGGTGACCGGCTCACCGCCGACCGGGTGATCGCCCGCAACCTGACCCGCGAGATCGAGGCCTATCTCCCCTTGAGCTTCATCATCTACAATGCGGGCGGCGAAGGCAGCGGCTGGCTCGGTCTCGCCGGCATGGCCTGGACCGGGCTTTTCCTGTTCTTCCCGACCTTCAACCGCGATCGGCTCCGGGTCGGCGATCTGCTCGCCGGAACCTGGGTGATCAACGCGCCGAAGCGCAAGCTCACCTATGAGCTGGCGGCGGCGGACGCGGCCGAACAGGCCGACGAGTTCCGATTCACCGACGCGCAGCTCGACGTCTATGGCGTGTTCGAGCTCCAGACGCTGGAGCAGGTGCTGCGCGACAGTCAGCCGGAGAGCATCGCCAGCGTCGCCGCGACGATCCGCTACAAGATCGGCGCGACACTGCTGGGCGGCGACCGGGAGTTCCTGGTCGCTTACTACCAGGCGGCGCGGGCGCGAATGGAGCGCGGCCTGCTGTTCGGCAAAAGGCGCGAGAACAAGTTCGATCGGGGCTAGGCCAAAATAGCTTAAGGTTGCCGCCTCGACGCGCGCAGCGGCAAAATGTCCTCCCGCCAGTAGTCGGCAAGGCAGACGCGCGCGACGC
>NZ_JBQTIN010000066.1:0-5130 GCF_052388015.1 Sphingosinicella sp. | reverse complement strand
TCGTCGCGCAGCCGTTCGATCTCGTCGGCGACGACGATGCCTTTGTCGGTCACGATCCGCTCCAGCACCCGGACGCGCTGCTCCAGCCGTTCGGTATGGGCGGCATATTGCGCCGCCTTCTCGGCCGTCTGGTTGCCGAGCAGCTCGAGCTCGCGCTCCTTCAGCTTGGCATTGCGACGGTGGATTCGGTTGAGCGTGCCGGCGATCACCGGAATGCCGACCACGATCATGAAAAAGGCGATGACGAACAGGTAGCGCAATTCTTCCTCCCTAGTTCTTCGAAGCGCGCAAGCTCTCGATCTCATGGGTCAGCCGGTGGCTGTCGTCGGTGACGATCCGCTCGACATTGGCGAGCCGGTCCTTGACCGCGCCAAGCTCGGCGCGCAGCTGCGCATTCTCGCCGGAAAGCAGCTTCATCCGCTCCGCCGTCTCGGTGGTCATCCTCGGCTCGATCGCCTTGCCCCAGGAGGTTTCGAGCGGATAGCCGTGCTTGATCCTGAGCCAGGTCAGGAACACCCAGGCCATGATCGCGATCAGGCCGAGCAGCATGCCGCCGCCGATGATCCAGGGCAGGTTGGGGACGATGACCTGTTCGGCGAGGCTTGGCGTCTGATTCATAGGTGGCTTTCTTTAGGCTAATTGGCGGGCCCGCGCAGGGCCTCGATCTCGGCGGTCAGCCGGTGCGTGTCGTCGGTGACGATCCGCTCGACATTGGCCATCCGGTCCTTGAGCGCGCCCAGCTCGGCGCGCAGCTGGGCGTTCTCCTGGCTGAGCAGCTTCACCCGCTCGACCGTCTCCTCGTTCTTTTGCGGATAGACCGCCTGGCCCCAGGCGCCGTCGAGCGGGTAGCCGTGGCGAACGCGCAGCCAGGTGGTGAACACCCAGCCCGCGACGCCCGCGACACCGACCAGCCCGATGACGGGCACGAACGCTTCGAACGGAAACATGCTGTCGATTCTCCTCAGGACTTGCGCAGCGAGTCGATTTCGCGCGCGGTGCGCTCGGCCGGATCGGTGGCGATCCGTTCCAGCACCGCGATGCGATCCTCCAGCCGTTCGACCTGATTCCTGAGGCCGGCATTCTCACTGGTCAGCTGCTCGACCTGGCGCGTCGCGACCGGATCGCTCTTGCTGGTCATGCCCGACCACTCATTCTCGACCGGATAGCCGTGCCTGGCCCGGATCCAGCTGCTGATCAGCCAGCCGGCCGTGCTGACGACGACGATGCCAAAGGCAAATTCCATTCCACTCACAGTCCCGCTCCCTCAGCGAAGGTTCTCAATCTCGCGCGCGGTGCGCTCGGCCGGATCGGTGGCGATCCGTTCCAGCACCGCCATCCGGTTCTCCAGCCGCTCGATCGTCGCGCGCAGCCGCTCATTCTCCGCTTCCAGCCCGCCTTGGTCGCGGTCCTTGCCGAGCAGCTCCCATTTGGCGCGCTCGTGGCGGTTGCTCATCCAGGCGAGGATGATCGCCGCGGTGCAGCAGATCGCGATGATCGGAATGAAGATAGCGAAGTTCATGTACTTACCCCCTGGCCGGACCGCGGCTAGCGAAGCTCCTCAATCTCCCGGGCGAGCCGGTGGTTCGAGCTGGTGACATAGGCCTCGACATCGGCGAGGCGGCGGTCGAGCTCGCGGAAGCGGCTACGGACGTCGCGCGCGGTGCGCGTCGGGTTGGCGCGCACGCCCTGCCAGAAGCGCTGGTCGACCGGGTTGTGCTCGTAGAGCCCGGCTGGCTTCGTCGGCGCCATCCAGGCGGCGATGAAATAGACCGCGAACGCCATCGGGCCGATGACGAACAGCGAGGCGACGAAGCCCAGGCGGACGAGCGTCGTGTCGATGCCCGTATAGTCGGCGATGCCCGCGCAGACGCCGGCCCACTTCTTGTTCTGCTTGTCGAGATAGAAACGGGTGCGGGGAGAGGTCATACGTTCCTCCGGATGGAGCGCTCCGTGCGCTCGATGCGGTCGTTGCGGTCGGCGAGCAGGCGCTCGCCACGGTCTTCGAGCATCGTCTCGACCGGATCGCCGCCGAGCTGGCGCCAGTTCGGATTGTCGGCCTGCACGATGCGCTCGACCGTCAGCATGCGGTCGTCCAGCCGCCGGGCCAGCTCGTGCAGATCCTCGAGCAGCCGTTCGTCTTCCGTGGTCAAAGTCGCCGCTGTCTTCCACTTGCTGACATAATGCAGGATGATCCACAGCAGGCCGATGAACAGCATGCCGACGACAAGGATCGGGATCAGGATTTCGGGTCCCTCCACGGCTCAGCCCTCCTTTTTCTCGGCTTCGCCGCCGTTGGTGCGGCGGGCGATATTGGCCTTGAGCGCATCAAGCTCGGCGTCGACCTTGTCGCTGGCGCGAAGCTCGGCGATCTCGTCATCGAGGGTGCGCGGCGGGCCGGCAAGGTTGAGCGCGTCGGCATGGCCTTCCGCGAGGTCGGCCTGCCGCTCCAGCATGTCGAAGCGCGAGAAGGCGTCGTCGGTCTTGGGCCCCGAATAGAGTTCGCGCAGCCGAGAGCGGTTCTGGGCGCTTTCCAGCCGGGTCATGATCGCGTTCTGGCGGGCGCGCGCCTCGCGCAGCTTGGTCTGGAGCTTGGCGATGTCCGCCTCGTTGGCGCGCAGCGCGTCGTCGAGCACCTCGATCTCCGCGTTGAGCTGGTCGGTCATGTCGGCCGCCTTCTGCTTTTCGTACAAAGCGGCCTTGGCGAGATCCTCGCGGCCCTTGGAAAGCGCCAGCTCGGCCTTCTCGACCCAGCCGTCCTGCAGCCGCTCGAGCTTGCCGATCTGGCGGCGCATCTCCTTCTGGTCGGCGATCGTGCGCGCCGCGGAAGAGCGCACCTCGACCAACGTCTCCTCCATTTCGAGGATGATCATCCGAATGAGCTTGGCCGGGTCTTCCGCCTTGTCGAGAAGGTCGGTGACGTTGGCCGCGATGATGTCGCGCGTCCGCGAAAAGATCCCCATGGGAAACAACTCCTTGGCTTTGGCATACGGCCGGGCCGGACGCCGCGGGCTCATCCGGATGAGCTGCGCGGCCTCCACCTTGACCCGAACCGGACTGGCGTCAACCATGCAGGGTGGCGCTCTGGCTGACCGCCGCAACGGCGATCGGCGCGGTCTCGGCCGAACGGGCCGGACCCACCGCCGCCGCGATCGAAAGAGTCGACAGGATGAGCGCCGCAGCCGCGGAGGCGGCGACCCGGGTGATACGATCGTAATCGAACATTTTCGGTCTCCTTTTTCCTAGGCGTTCTCGCCACCCCGCCGACCATCCGGCGTGGACAGATTTTGTTAAGCAGACCCCGTGCCAGCCGCGAAAAGCAGCAGAAAACCGCGAAAAATCGCACTTTTAAGATGTGCTGATGCGCTTTCTCTCTTGCCAAGAGGTGGCGCTATCCGCCAATTGTTCGCATGGAGCGCAACACCCAGCTCGTCGGCCAATCGACCTCGTTCCTCGATGCGGTCGAGCGGGCGAGCCGCGCCGCGCCGCTCGACCGCCCGGTGCTGGTGATCGGCGAGCGCGGCACCGGCAAGGAGCTGATCGCCGAGCGCCTGCATCACCTGTCCTCGCGCTGGGACGGGCCGCTGGTGGTGATGAACTGCGCCGCGCTTCCCGAGACGTTGATCGAGGCCGAGCTGTTCGGCCACGAGGCCGGCGCCTTCACCGGCGCGACCAAGACGCGCCAGGGCCGGTTCGAGGAGGCGAACAATGGCACGCTTTTCCTCGACGAGCTGGCGACGCTGTCGAGCCCCGCCCAGGATCGGCTGCTGCGCGCGATCGAATATGGCGAGGTGACGCGGATCGGTGCCTCGAAGCCGGTCCTTGTCGATGTCAGGATCGTCGCCGCGACCAACGAGCATCTGCCGCGACTCGTCGAGGAGGGCCGCTTCCGCGCCGACCTGCTCGACCGGCTGAGCTTCGAGGTCGTCACTTTGCCGCCGCTCCGGCACCGGCTGAGCGACATCCCGGTGCTCGCCGATTTCTTCGGCCGCCGCATGGCGCTCGAGCTGGAATGGGCCGGCTGGCCCGGCTTCAGCGAGAGCGGAGCCGCGCGGCTGCTCGACCATAGCTGGCCGGGCAATGTCCGCGAGCTCAGGAACGTGATCGAGCGCGCGGTCTATCGCTGGCACGACGAGACCCAGCCGATCGACGACATCCAGTTCGACCCGTTCGAATCGCCCTGGGCGCTGGTCGCGCTTCAGCCGCCAGCGGAACAGGCGGCGAGCGACGCGCCAAGCCGGGCCGAGACGCCGGCCGAGGCTGCCCCCGCGCTTGCGGTGCAGGCGGGCCATGACCCGGCGTCCGCCGCCGATTTCCGCCTCGCCGTGGCTGACTATGAGAAAGCGATCCTGACCGCCGCGCTGGAGCGCTGCCGCTGGAACCAGCGCGCCGCCGCCACGGCGCTCAGCTTGACCTACGACCAGCTCCGCCACGCCATGCGCCGCCACGAATTGCAGGGCTGAGGCCGGCATTTTCACGATGCCCTTCCACGCGCGCGACTGATATGGTCGCGCCAGCAAGCAGGGGGTGCGCAATGGCGATCCTTTCGCGGTGGACTGCTCTCCCGGCGCTCATGGCGCTGGCCGGCTGCGGCATCGTCGGGCCGATCTACGATCCGGGCTTGCGGGGCGCGCCGCGGATGGCTTGCGCCGAGGTCGCGCCTGTGGCGGACGCGGCGCAATGCTTCCGCTTCGAGCGGCGACGGATTGGCGGCGAGCGGCTTGAGATGAACGATGGCGGACTCGACGGCGAGACAGAATTGCTCGCGTTTCTGACGGGCGGGCCAGGCTGTGCCGGCGGCGACCTTCACTACGCGACCGTTACAGGAGAGGCGAGCGAGCCGGGCCGGCTGTCGGTGCTCGCCTTCACCGGCACCGGCGCCCTGAATGGTCGGGACTATGAGTGGCGCGAGCCGTTCGCGGTGCGTACCTTCCGCCTGAGTGGAGCGGGCGGGCCGTTCGTCAACGCCACGGGCATACGCGTTCGCGCGCCGGCCGGCGGCTTCCGCGTCGCGCGCGTCTGCCTTGCCGACTACTGGCGGGAGGACATTTTGCCGCTGCGCGCGTCGAGGCGGCAACCTTAAGCTATTTTGGCCTAGCCCCGATCGAACTTGTTCTCGCGCCTTTTGCCGAA
>NZ_JBQTIN010000065.1:0-9024 GCF_052388015.1 Sphingosinicella sp. | reverse complement strand
TTGTCCGCCTCGGTGCCGTGCCAGGCGCCGTCGCCGAAGCGGATCGCGAAATCCAGGCCTTCCTCGGCGATGTCGACGCGGTTGTTGTTGGTGGAGAGGCGCAGGTCGATTTCGGGGTGCGTGCGCTCGAAACCGGGCAGGCGGGGCAGCAGCCATTCGAGCGCGAAGCTGCCGACCGCGCCGAGCGTCACCACCTCCTGGCCGCCGTCCGGCTCGAATCGCTCCAGCAGCAGGGCGATCCGATCGAACGACCCGCGCAGCTCCGGCAGCAGCGCTTGCCCCTCGTCGGTCAGCGCCAGGCCGCGCGGGAGGCGGTGGAACAGGGTGGCGCCGAGCCGCTCCTCCAGCGCCTTCACCTGGTGGCTGAGCGCCGCCGGCGTCACCCGCAGTTCGATCGCCGCTTTCTTGAAGCTCGAATGGCGCGCCGCCGCCTCGAAAGCGCGCAGCGCGTTGAGCGGAAGATAGGGCCGGATCACGCTCGCTTTCTAGCGGCCTCGCCGGGCGGGTGAAGCGAAAGAAAAGTAACGGCTGCCCTTATCTTTCCTCGCTTGGAGCGTTCAGCGCCCGGCGACGGGGCCATAACCGAGCCGGGGCGGCCGTAGCGTGGCGAGCAGCGCCTGCCTCTCCTCACGGGTCATGGCGAGCGCCCAACTCCAGGCGGCGTCGTAGTCATAAGCGCCCGGGATGCGGCGCTCCATGCCGACCACGCGGTCCGCGAAGCCCTGCCCGTAGAGATCGGTCAGCGCCTCGTAGTAGAAGAGGTAGAGCGCGCGGTGATCGTCGATGCCGGCGGCGCGGCCGAGCGTGATCGCCAGCCGGTGGCCCAGCTCGTGCGTCATCGTCGCCCGCCAGACGTTGACCGAATAGCCGGCGCGCAGCCGGATCGTGCGCCCGTCCAGGCTGGTCATCGGCGCGCCGTCGCGGACGAGCACCTCGATCGGCAGATCGGGGAAGGGGACGCCCGCCGCGCGCTCCAGCGCCGCCGCGATCCGTGCGCCTTCCTCGCTCCAGCGCTCGCGATAGACGGCCGCCGACGGCGCGAAGTCCGGCCGGATCGGCGTGAACTCGAGCGGCGGCGCGGCGGCGCAGGACGCCAGCCAGGTCGCCGCCAGCGCCCAATGTCGCGCATCGATAGGGATCGGCGCCGCCATGATCTGCCTCTGTCCTGCCCGGCCGCCGCTTGCAAGCGGGTCCGCGCCGTGGCCAAGTGTGCGCGGGAGGGAAGGACATGCTCGTCACCGAACTCATCCGCCGCGGCGCGCTCTGGCACGGCGACAGGATTGCCATCCTGTTCGGCGACGAGGCGATGACGTTCCGCGAGGTCGACCGGCTCTCGAACCGGATCGCCCATGTCTATGCGGGGCTCGGCCTCGCCAAGGGCGACCCGCTCGCCTTGCTGCTCGACAACGGCCTCCATTCGGTGCCCTGCGATTTCGGCGGGGTGAAGGCGGGACTGAGGCGCACGCCGCTCAACGGCCGGCTGTCGCGCGATGAGCATCTGCAGATGCTCGCGCTCGCCGGGATCGGGACTTTGGTCTACGGCACATCGCAGGCCGAGCGCGCGGCCGAGCTCCAGGCGGCGGTGCCGGAACTCAGGCTCTACGGCCTCGGCGACGATGCGCTCGGGCCGGATCTGCTCAGGCTCGCCGAAGACGTGCCCGAATCCGACCCGCGCCTGCCCGCCGAGCCGGACGACGTGCTGCTGCGCCTGTTCACCTCCGGCACCAGCGGCACGTTGAAGGCGGCCGAGCACACCCAGGCGAGCTATGCGGCCGTCGTCCACAATGTGCTGACCAACCTGATCGATCCGGCGGCCGGCGACGTCATGCTCCACGCCGCCTCGATGATCCATGCCAGCGGGACCTTCGTCCTGCCTTACTGGCTGCGCGGCGGCGCGGCGGCGATCCTTCCCGGCTTCACGCCCGCCTCCTATATCGAGGCGATCCACCGCTGGCGGCCGACGGCGCTCAATCTCGTGCCGACGATGCTGCAGATGCTGTTCCAGTCGCCGGGGATCGACGACGCGGATTTCTCCTCGGTCTCGACCATCCTCTACGGCGCCTCGCCGATGCCGCGGCCGGTGCTGGAGGAGGGGTTGCGGCGTTACGGTCCGGTCTTCGTCCAATATTACGGCCAGACCGAAGCGCCGCTCGCGATCTGCGCGCTCGGCAGGCAGGACCATGTCGATGCGACGCCCGAGCGGCTGCTCTCCTGTGGCCGGCCGAGCGTCGAGTGCGAGCTTCGGCTGGTGGACGAGGATGGCGCCGACGTGGCGGCGGGCGAGCCGGGCGAGATCGTGCTTCGCGCGCCGTTCGTGATGAAGGGCTATAGCGATCCGGGACAAGAGGCCTTCCTGCCCGGCACGCGCTGGCTGCACACCCGCGACATCGGCCGTTTCGATGACGAGGGCTATCTGACGCTCGTCGATCGGACCTCGGACATGATCGTGACCGGCGGCTACAACGTCTATCCGCGCGAGGTGGAGGATGCGCTCGCCGGCCATCCCTCGGTCGCGCAGGTCGCCGTGGTCGGCCTGCCGGACGACGTCTGGGGCGAGATGGTGACCGCCTTCGTCGTGACCCGAAACGGCGCCGCGCAGGACGAAGCCGCCTTGACCGCCTTCGCGCACGAGAAGCTCGCCGGCTACAAGGCGCCCAAATCGGTCCGCTTCGTCGATGCGATCCCGCTGAGCGCGGTCGGCAAGCCGCTCCGCCGGGCGCTGCGCGAGCCGTTCTGGGCCGGACGGGAGCGGCGGATATGAGCGTGATCGTCGCGCGCGAGGGGCCGGTGACGAAGGTCATCATCGACCGTCCCGAAGCGCGCAACGCGGTCGACGCGGCCACGGCGCAGCGGCTTCGCGACGCGTTCGACACCTTCGAGGCGGACGATGCGGCTTCGGTGGCGGTACTGGCGGGGACGGGCGGCCATTTCTGCGCCGGCTTCGACCTCAAGGCGGTCGCGTCGGCGGCGGGCGATTACGACCCGGCCGGGGAGGGGCCGATGGGGCCGACGCGGCGGCGGCTGGCGAAGCCGGTGATCGCCGCGGTCGAGGGCTATGCGGTGGCGGGCGGGCTTGAGCTGGCCTTGTGGTGCGACCTGCGAGTCGCGTCCGAGTCGACGGTGTTCGGGGTGTTCTGCCGGCGCTGGGGCGTGCCGCTGATCGACGGCGGTACGGTGCGGCTGCCGCGCCTGATCGGGCAGGGCCGGGCGCTCGACATGATCCTGACAGGGCGGCCCGTCGCCGCCGCGGAAGCGCTGTCGATCGGCCTTGCGAACCGCGTCGTTCCGGCCGGCGAGGCATTGGCGGAGGCCATGCGCCTGGCCGAGGAAATCGCGCGTTTTCCGCAACTTTGCCTGCGTACGGACCGGGCCTCGACCCATGCGGCGTTCGACGGCGATCTCGCCGCCGCGCTGCGCGCCGAAGCGGAGCGTGGAATGGCGCCGCTGGCCGCGGAAGCCCAGGCGGGAGCCGGCCGCTTCGCCGCCGGCAAGGGACGCGGCGGCGACTTCGGCTCGATCTGACACAGCGACGCTTGATTACAGGGGAGAAATGACGGACGTTGCCCTGTCGGCCGGACTCGGCCGGTCTGCCTGGAGGGGGATTCGCGATGAATTACATGCTCATGCCGATTATGCGTTATTTCGATTTTTCCGGCCGCTCCCGGCGGAAGGAATATTGGATGTTCGTCATCCTCTACATCGTCCTCTATATCATCGCCGGCATCCTGGACGTGCAGCTCGGCTTCGCCACCACGACGAGCACCTCCGAATTCGGTGACGGCACCGCCTCGGCGAGCTTCAACATGCAGGGCGGCATGCTGACGATGATCCTGCAGCTGGCGCTGCTCATTCCGAGCATCGCGCTCGCGGTTCGCCGCGCGCACGACACGGATCGCTCGGGCTGGTTCATCCTGATCCCGATCTACGGCCTGATCATCGTCTGGTTCTTCGAGGGCACCCGTGGCCCGAACCGCTTCGGCCCCGATCCGAAGGGCGGCGCGGCCGAAGCGCAGACGTTCAACTAGGACCCGGAAGCCGGTCAGGCTGATCGCCGGGAGGAGAGCAGGCGATGGAATGGATGTTCATGCCGCTCAAACGTTACGCCGAGTTTTCCGGCCGCTCGCGCCGGATGGAATTCTGGATGTGGATGTTGTTCCAGATCCTGCTCGGCGTCGCCTTCCTCGTCGGCATCATCGGCCTGGCCGGCTCCGCCATCATCGCCGGCGATACCGAGCAGGCGCTGGCGGGCGGGGTCGGCGTAATCGGGATCTTCCTCTTGTGGCTCCTGGTCTTGCTCGCCTTCTTCATCCCCAATCTGGCGGTGACCGTTCGCCGGCTGCACGACACGGATCGCAGCGGCTGGTGGATCATGCTCTATTGGGGACCCTATCTCGCCAGCATCTTTTTGACTCCGGCGATGGTCGGCGCCGCCGCCAATGACGGCAATCTTGAAGCCTTGATGGGCGTCTCACTGCTCTTTTCGGGCGTACAGCTGATCGGCGGCCTTGTCCTGCTCGTCTTCCTGTTCCTTGACGGCACGCCGGGCCCGAACCGCTTCGGCCCCGATCCCAAGGGCAGGGCCGACGCCGGGAACGTGTTCGCCTGAGGCGGTTGCGGCGCCGCGCGCAGCGCCCTAGATGACGGCGCGCGTGCCCCTGTGGCGGAATTGGTAGACGCGCTCGACTCAAAATCGAGTTCCGCAAGGAGTGCCCGTTCGACTCGGGCCAGGGGCACCACGACGCTTCCCTAACCGCGCGCGCTGCGGCATGCTCGCCGCATGGCCGAGCGCACGACCGATCCACAACGCGAAACCGAGCACGCTCACCCAGGCGACGCCGCGATCGAGATGGAGCTGGAGGCGGTCGCCTATCGCCGCGACCGGCTGCTCGCCGGCCTGGTGCTGATGTTCGGCATCGCGCTGACCGTCGCCTTGCCCTTCGCGCTGCGCGCCGGGGCGGAGTTCTTCCTGCCGGTGACCGCGGCCCTCGTCATCGCGATCGCTTTGGTGCCGACGCTCGAATGGCTGGAGCGGCGGCGCATCCCCTCGGCGCTGGCCGCCTTGCTGTGCGTCGTGCTGTTTCTGGTTCTCGCCAATATCGCGGTCGCGGCGATCGTCATTCCCGCCTCGCAATGGTTCCAGGTGCTGCCGGAGCGGATCGGCCAGCTGCGCGAGACGCTGGCGCCGATCGTCGCGCTTTATGCCAATCTCGAGCAGTTCGTGCAGGGCATCGTCGATCAGATCGGCGCCGGCGAACCGGCGGCCGCCGTCCAGGCGGTCCGGGTCGAGACGCCGAACACCTTGCTCCAGATCCTCGCCGCCTCGGCCCCGTTCGCGGTCATCCAGATGTTTTTCGCGGTGCTGGTGATCTACTTCTTCCTGGCCGGCTGGACGCGGATGCGCCGCCGGACGATCACCACCCGATCGAGCTTCGCCGGCGCGATGACCACGGCCCGTGTCATCCAGCAGGTCGTCGACGCGACCTCCGCCTATCTCGGCACGATCACGTTGGTGAATATCGGTGTCGGCGCGCTGCTGGCGCTGGTCCTCTGGTTGCTCGGCATGCCGAGTCCCCTGATGTGGGGCGGCATCGCGGCCCTGCTCAATTACATTCCCTATCTCGGCCCGATCGCGGCCGCGCTGCTCCTCGCGGTCGGCGGGCTGATGAGCTTTCCCCAGGACGTCTGGTTCGCGCTGCTGCCGGCGCTGATCTTCATCGGCCTGCACCTGGTCGAGGCCAATCTGGTGACGCCGGCGATCGTCGGGCGGCGCTTGACCATCAACCCGCTGATGATCCTGCTGTCGCTGAGCTTCTGGGCCTGGGTGTGGGGCACGACCGGGGCGCTGCTCGCGGTGCCGTTGCTGATCATCATCCGCACCATCATGGACGCCGCCGGACGGCCCGACATCGCCGGTTTCCTGTTCGAGGAAGGGACGCTGATTCAGGATCCGGACGAGCCGCGGCCGCCGCCGCGCGAGCCATGAGCGGGAGCCGGCCCAGCTCGCTTGACAGCGCATTGAGCCTCCCGTAACCGCGCCGCCGGCCCCAAGCGGGTGTAGCTCAGTTGGTTAGAGCGCCGGCCTGTCACGCCGGAGGTCGCGGGTTCGAGCCCCGTCACTCGCGCCAGGCTGGAGCGAGGCATGCGGCGAAGCAGCATGCCGTTCGGCAAAGCCGACGTGAACAGCCAGCCGGCCTGCGCGAAGCGACAGGACCGACGTCACGCGATTCACTCGCGTGACGGCCCCCGCCACCGACCCGTTTCCATCCAGCGCAGCAGCGGCCGGAGCGGCGCGATCCAGAGCAAGCCGGCGACCAGATAATAAATCACATGAACCCAGCGCGGGAGGCCGTCGAGCAGCGGCGCGACGCTGACGACGAGCACCGCCCAGCCGGCGATCAACAGCAGGATGAGGGCGATGCCGGCCGGTTGCCGCCAGCTCGGCTCTAGGCGCATTGGACCCACTCGTTCGGTGTTGCCACGGCGTCGAGCCGGGCGTCCCAGGGCTCGGCAGGCAGCGGTCCATCGACGAGCTGGTCGGGCCAGCACAGGCCGATCGTGATGACCGGATGGCCGCTTTGCCTCAGATGGGAGAGGGCGCGGTCGTAATGACCCTTGCCATGGCCGATCCTCACCCCGCGCCGGTCGGCAAGCACGATCGGCACCAGCACCACATCGGGCGCGAGCGCCTCGGACTCCGGGGCAGGCTGCAGGACGCCCCAGGGGCTCGGCTCGCGCGCCGGCCCCTCGCGCCAGAGGAAGATGGCGTCGCGGTCCGCGAACCAGGGAAAGCCGGCGCGCTGGCCTTGGCGCAGCCCGGCGAGGATCGGCATCGGGCTGATCTCGTCCTGGAGCGGATGATAAGCGGCGATGACGCGCGCGCCGATCAGATGGGGCAGCACCAGACCGGCCAGCGCCTGCTCCAGGCTGAAGCGGGTCGGGTGGTCGAGGCTGCGCGCGAAGTCGCGCCGCCGCCGGAGGCCCTCGGTGCGTAATTCGCTCTTGGTCGTGGTGGGTGACGGGACCGCCATGGCCGTTTGCTCGGAATATCCTCTGACGCCTCAACGTCAGGTGGGAACCATGTGCTTCGGGCCAGGGCCCGGGCAGGGACAGTCCCCCAGGATGCATATGCCTCAGGGATGTTCTTGAGCGCGCACGAGGCAGTACCCGTCGCGCCCTATCTAGGCGCTGCCGTGCTCCCGCTCAAGGCTCTCGGCCAGCACCTCCATTCGGCCGGCGAGCCGCTCGAGCGCCTCGGCGACCGCGGGATCGGGCGGCGGCGGGACGAGATCGGGCAGGCCGGCCCCGGCGCGGACCTCCTTGAGGTGGTCGGCGAGCAGCAAGGCGGCGAACAGCAAATGGCGGGTCTCGGTAAGGCCGCCGAGCGCCTGCGTCGCCTGAGTTGCGTGATGATCCACGGTCGCGGCGAGGCCCTTGAGATGCTCCTCCTCGCCGTCGCGGCAGGCGACATTGTAGCGCCGGCCGCCGACGTCGATGTCGATATTCGCCACCTAGCGCCGCTCCCCCGACGCGATCAGCGCGTCGAGCTGGGCGAGGGCGCCGGAAACGCGGCTTCTGAGCGCGTCATGCGCGGCGTGGAGGCGCTGCTCCTCGCTTCTGTCGACGGGCGCCGGCCGCGCCGCCGCGGTCTCGATCCGGGCGAGCGCCCGCTCGATCCGGGCGATGGCGTCGAGGGCGCGCTGGTCGGCCACGATGATGACGATAGCATGACGGTTGCGCGCGGCAAGCCGCGACGGTTGACCTTGCCGCCTCCGCCGATAAAGGAACGGCGGCGCCTTCCGGCGCTCCCGCTTTTCCGCCTCCCGTCCGAAGGGATTTTCGTGGACGTCAGCACGACCTCGCTCGCCAACGCCATCCGGGCCTTGTCGATGGACGCCGTGCAGGCGGCGAACAGCGGCCATCCCGGTATGCCGATGGGGATGGCGGACGCCGCGACGGTGCTGTGGACCGAATATCTGAAGCACGATCCGGCCGATCCGAAATGGCCGGACCGCGATCGCTTCGTGCTGTCGGCCGGCCATGGCTCGATGCTGATCTACAGCCTGCTCCATCTGACCGGTTACGCGCGGCCGACGATCGAGGACATCAAGGGCTTTCGCCAGCTCGGCAGCCCTTGTGCCGGCCATCCCGAGAATTTCCTGCTCGACGGCGTCGAGGCGACGACCGGGCCGCTGGGGCAGGGCGTGGCGATGGCGGTCGGCATGGCGATCGCCGAGCGGCACCTCAATGCCGAATATGGCGACGAACTGGTCGATCACCGAACCTGGGCGATCGCCGGCGACGGCTGCCTGATGGAGGGCGTCAATCACGAGGCGGCGGGGCTCGCCGGCCATCTCGGGCTGGGCCGACTGAACGTGATCTGGGACGACAACCGGATCACGATCGACGGCGCAACGGATCTTTCCACCTCGGAAGATATCGAGGCGCGCTATGCCGCTTATGGCTGGCACACCGTACGCTGCGACGGGCATGACGTGGACGATGTGCGCCGCGCCTATGGCGAAGCGCTCGCCGACCCGCGCCCGTCGCTAATCGCCTGCCGGACCATCATCGGCAAGGGCGCGCCCAACAAGCAGGGCACCGCCGCCACGCACGGCGCCGCGCTCGGCGCCGACGAGGTCGCCGCCGCGCGGACCGAGCTGGGCTGGGATCATCCCCCGTTCGAGGTGCCCGAAAACATATTGTCGGCCTGGCGCGAGGCGGGGCGCCGCAGCCAGGGCGCGCATGCCGAGTGGAAGCAGCGCCTGGCCGCGGACGGGAAGCGGGCCGAGCTCAGCCGGCGCATGGCGGGCGATCTGCCCGAGAGCTTCTCGCTGGCCACGTATGTTCAGGGCCTGATCGATGATCCGCAGAAGGTCGCGACGCGCAAGGCATCCGAAATGGCGCTGGGCGCGATCAACGCGCAATTGCCCGAGACGATCGGCGGATCGGCCGACCTCACTGGTTCGAACAATACCAAAACAAAGGATCAGAACCCGCTCACCAGGAACGATTATTCGGGTCGCT
>NZ_JBQTIN010000064.1:0-14178 GCF_052388015.1 Sphingosinicella sp. | reverse complement strand
GCCGACGAAGAGACGAGCAGTTTCAACGCGCGCGAGGCGTTGTTCTACCACGAGACGCTCCGCCCCGGCAAAATCGAGATCGTCGCCTCCAAGCCGATGGCGACCCAGCGCGATCTGAGCCTCGCTTATTCCCCCGGCGTCGCCGTCCCGGTCCGCGCCATCGCCGACGATCCGGGCTGCGCTTACGATTACACTGCCAAGGGCAATCTCGTCGCGGTGATCTCCAACGGCACCGCGATTCTCGGCCTCGGCAATCTCGGCGCCTTGGCCTCCAAGCCGGTGATGGAGGGCAAGGCGGTGCTCTTCAAACGCTTCGCCGACGTCGATTCGATCGACATCGAGCTCGACACCGAGGACCCCGACAAGTTCATCGAGGCGGTCGCTTTGATGGGGCCGAGCTTCGGCGGCATCAACCTCGAGGACATCGCCGCGCCCGAATGCTTCATCATCGAGCAGACGCTGCGGGAACGGATGAACATCCCGATCATGCACGACGACCAGCACGGCACCGCGATCATAAGCGCCGCCGGCCTGATCAACGCTTGTTACCTCACCGGCCGCGATCTCAAAGACGTGCAGGTTGTGGTGAACGGCGCAGGCGCGGCGGCGATCGCCTGCACCGAATTGATCAAGGCGATGGGCGTGCCGCACTACCATGTCATCATGTGCGACCGTACGTGCGTGATTTATCAGGGCCGTGAGGGTCTCGACCAGTGGAAGTCCGCCCACGCCGCGAAGACCGACCGGCGCACCCTCGAAGAGGCGTTGCGGGGTGCGGATGTGTTCCTCGGCCTCTCGGCGGCCGGCGCGCTCAAGGCCGAATGGGTCGACGAGATGGCGCCCAAGCCGATCATCTTCGCCATGGCCAATCCGGACCCCGAGATCACCCCGCCCGAAGCGAAAGCGGCACGGCCCGACGCGATCGTCGCCACCGGCCGCTCCGACTATCCCCATCAGGTCAACAATGTCCTCGGCTTCCCCTTCATCTTCCGCGGCGCGCACGACGTGCGCGCGACGACGATCAACGAGGAGATGAAGATCGCCGCCGCCCGGGCGCTCGCCGAGCTCGCCCGCCAGCAGGTGCCGGAGGAGGTCGCCGCCGCCTATGGCGGCAAGGCGCACAGCTTCGGCCCCGATTATATCATCCCGGCGCCGTTCGATCCGCGGCTCATGGAAATCGTCCCCGCCGCCGTCGCCCAGGCGGCGATGGATTCGGGCGTCGCGCGCAAGCAGATCGAGGATATGGCGGCCTATCGCACGTCGCTGCGCGCCCGGCTCAACCCGACCACGTCGGTCCTCACCCTCGCCTACGAGGCGGCCCGCGCCAATCCGCGCCGCGTGCTGTTCGCCGAGGGCGAGGAGGACGTCGTGCTGCGCGCCGCGATCGCCTTCCGCGACGGCGGCTACGGCATTCCAGTGCTGGTCGGCCGCGACGACGTTCACGATCGGCTGCGCGTGCTCGGCGTTGACGACCCGTCGTCGTTCGAGGTGGTGAACAGCCGCAACTATCCGCGCGTGCCGGAAATGGCCGACATGCTCTACGCCCGCCTTCAGCGGCGCGGCTACATGCACCGCGAGCTGGAGCGGATCGTCAACCAGGACCGCAACATCTTCGGCTCATTGCTGCTCGCGATGGGCGAGGCGGACGTGATGATCACCGGCGTCACCCGGCCCTATGCGCAGAGCTTCCGCCAGATCCGCCGGGTGCTCGATCCGAAGCCCGGCGTAACGCCGTTCGGCATCCACCTGATGGTCGGCCAGTCGCATACCGTGTTCATCGCCGACACGACCGTTACCGAGCGGCCGAGCGGCGAGCAGCTGGCCGAGATCGCGATCCAGACCGCCGGCGTCGCCCGCCGGATGGGCCACGAGCCGCGCGTCGCCTTCCTGTCTTACTCCAATTTCGGCAACCCCGAGGGCAGCTTCCTCGAGCGCATCCGCGACGCGGTCAGGATCATGGACGCGCGCGGCGACATCGATTTCGAGTATGAAGGCGAGATGTCGCCGGACACGGCGCTCGATCCGGACCTGCAAAAGCTCTACCCGTTCATGCGCCTCACCGGGCCGGCGAACGTGCTGGTGATGCCCGGGCTGCAGACCGCCAACATCTCCGCCAAGCTGCTGCGCGAGCTGGCCGGCGACGCGGTGATCGGGCCGATGCTGGTCGGCATGCAACACCAGGTGCAGATCGCCGCGATGAGCGCCAGCGCTTCCGATCTGGTGACGCTCGCCGTCCTCGCCGCCGGCAATATCGTCCGCTGAGCGCTCCGGCTATTGCGGGTTGTCGGTGGTCTGGCCGCGCTGGCCGGAGGAGCCGAGCGCGCCGATATTGCCGAACAGCTCCTCGAACAGGCTCTGGTGGCGGCCCAAGGTCGGCGTCTCCTCGTTCGACGGGCGGATGTTGTTGGCCAGCTCGAGGCCGGTGCGATCGACCCGCTCGACGGTGCCGTTTTCGTCGAAGCGGACGTGCAGCACCGTCTGCTGCGTCGCGCGCGGCGTCTGGAAGGCGAGCTGGCGCGTCCGGCGCGAGAAATAATACCAGTCGCGCTCGGCGCCGTTGAACTGACCGGTGAAGCTCGGCCGGCCGATCGTGCCGGCCACCGAATCGCGATTGTCGACGCCGGGCTGGATCGCGGCGACGAGCGTGTCGTCCAGGATATGGCCCTGCTGGCCGACGATGCGGGTGCAGCCGCCGAGCACGGTCGCCGCCGCCATCACGCCGAAAAGGGCGCCGGTTCGATTGATGTAGGCCATGAGTGGTCGCATTCTCCCGCGCGCCCCGCTTGTCCGCCGGGCGGCCTTGACTAGCCCCTCCAATATGAACATCGCCCGACCGGCGCAAGCCGCCCTAAGGCATGGAATGAATGCTTTGTCCCTGATTTCGCGACTGTTCCGCGCCGCGAGCCCGCGCGAGACGCTCGACCCGCTCTACCGCGCCATCGTCGCGGCGGGGCGCGATCCGGGCTGGTATCGCGACGGCGGCGTCCCCGACACGATCGACGGCCGCTTCGACATGATCGCGGCATTGACCGCGCTGGTGCTGCTGCGGCTGGAGACGGAGGAGGCGGGCCGGCAGCCGTCGGTGCTGCTCACGGAATTGTTCATCGCCGACATGGATTCGAGCCTCAGGCAGATCGGCATCGGCGATTATGTCGTCGGCAAGCATGTCGGGCGGATGATGGGCGCGCTGGGCGGCCGGCTCGCCGCCTTGCGCGAGGCCGGAGATCGCGCGGCGCTGACGGCGGTCGTCGAGCGCAACATCTTCCGGGGCGAGGCGCCGTCGCCGGAAGCGCTGGCCTTGGTCAGCGCGCGGCTGGATGCGTTCCGAACGGAGCTGGCCGCCAAGCCGCTGGACCAGGTTCTTGCCGGTACGTTGCCCGATCATGACTGAGCCCGAATTCAGCCGGGCGATCCGGCTCGACACGCTGGGCGCCGCGCCGCGCACCCTCACGATTGCCGCCGAAGCGACTGAGCGGGCGGCGCTGGCCCGTCGCTTCGGCCTTCTGGCGCTCGATTCGTTGGAGGCCGAGCTAAGCCTGGCCGCGGAAGGCGAAGTGGTAACACTGACCGGCCGATTGCTCGCCAAGGCGACGCAGGCCTGCATCGCGAGCGGCGCCCCGGTCCCAGCGGCGATCGACGAGCCGATCGCACTGGCGTTCCGCCCCGCGCCGACGGCCGGGCAGCCCGACGAAGAAATCGAGCTCGGCCAGAACGACATGGAGGTCATGTTCCACGACGGCGCCGCGATCGACGTCGGCGAGGCGGTCGCGCAGAGCCTCGCGCTGGCGCTCGATCCCTATCCCCGCGCCCCCGACGCCGAGGCGGCCCTGAACGAGGCAGGCGTGAAAAGCGAAACGGAAGCCGGTCCCTTCGCGGCGCTCGCGGCGCTCAAGGCCAAACCGAAAGGCTGAGAACCCTCAGAAGGGGACGTCATCGTCCAGGTCTGAATCGAACGCCGGTTGCGGCCGGCCCTGCGGCTGCGCGCGCTGGCCGCCGCCATAGTCGCCGCCGCCTTGATCGTCGCCATAGGAGCCGCCACCGCCGCTTTTGCTGTCGAGCAGCACCAGCTCACCGCGAAAACGCTGCAACACCACTTCGGTCGAATAGCGGTCCTGCCCGTCCTGGCCCTGCCATTTGCGGGTCTGGATCTGGCCTTCGAGATAGACCTTCGAGCCCTTCCTCAGATAGCTCTTGGCGACCCGGCCGAGATTCTCGTTGAAGATCACCACCCGGTGCCACTCGGTCCGCTCCTGCTGGTTGCCGTCGCGATCCTTCCAGCGCTCCGACGTGGCGACGCGCAAATTGACCACCTCGCCGCCATTGTTGAGGCTGCGCGCCTCCGGATCGTCGCCCAGATTGCCGACCAGAATGACCTTGTTCACGCCCGCCATTTCTCTCTCCCGGGAAAGCGCCACCGCATAGGCCAAGCCGGAGCGTGCGCCAAGCTTTCAGGCGCTTGCGGGCCGCCGCCGCGCCCAGAGAAAGCCGATGGCAAGCAACGCCACCATTGCTGCTTGAGCGAGCATCGATTCGAGCGTCGGATAGACGCCGAGCACCGGGCTGCGCGGCCAGCCGTCGAGCGGCGAAACGCCGACCATGCCAGCCTCCTGCAGCGCCGCCATTCCCTTGCCCGCGAGCACCACCGCCAGCACCGCGATCAGCGCCGCCGAATAAGCGAAGAATTTGCCGATCGGCAGCCGCGCGCTCAGCTTCAGCATCGCCCAGGCGATGAGCGCGAGGAGCGCCACGGCGAGCGCGATGCCGCCGGCGAGCGCCGCGCCGTTCCCCTGCCCGCCCATCGCGGCGAAGAAGATGATCGTCTCGAACACCTCGCGGTACACGGCAATGAAGGCGAGGAGGAACAGGAACCAAGCCGATCCGCGGCTCAATGCCTTGTCCAGCTTGTCGCGGACATAGGCCTGCCAGGCGCCGGCCTGCGCCTTGCCGTGCATCCAGACGCCGACAAACAGCAGGATCGCCGCGGCGAGCAGCGAGCCGAATCCTTCGGTCAGCTCGCGGTCGGCGCCGCCGATCGTGATGAGATGGCTCGCCGCCCACCAGGTGGCGACGCCCGCGACGAGCGCGCCAATCCAGCCGGCATGGACCCAGCGCAGCATGTCGCGCCGCTCCGCCTTGCGCAGGAAGCCGATCATCGCGACCACGATTAGCAGCGCCTCCAGACCCTCGCGCAGCAGGATGGCGAGCGCGCCGAGGAAGGTCGAAAGGCTGCTGCCGGCTTCCGGCGCCAAAGCGCTCTCGGCCCGACCGAACAGGGCTTGGAGCCGCGCAACCCGCTCCGTAACCTCGGCGGCGGGCGCGCCCTGGCCGATCGCTGCCCGAAGCCCGCCCATCTCGCGCTCCACCTCGGCGACCAGCGCGCCGTCGCGTGCATTGAGCACGGCCTCGACCGGTTCAAATCCATCGAGATAGGCGGCAAGCGCGAGCTCGCCGGCGCGTGTGCGATCTCCGGCCTGGTAGGCGGCAAGGCTCTGGCGCAGCAATTCACGGGCGACGGCCAGCGATCGGGAGCCGCCAGCCCCGGCAAGCGCGGCCGGATTTGCGCGCAGATAAGCGGTGACCGCATTCGCCTTGTCCGCTCCGAATTCCCGGGCCAGTGCGTCCGGCGTGATCGCGACCAGCGCCTCGAGATTGGGCAGCCGAGCGCGCAGCGCCGGATCTTCCTCCCAGTGCCGGCGACCCTGTTCGATCAATGCCTCGGGATAGGCAAAGCGGCCGACGAAGAAGGAAAGCGCCCAACGGTCCTCCGCCGGCAAAGAGGCGAAGCTCTGCATCGCCGTGCCTTCCAGCCCTTGCTCGATCACCTGATAAAGCGCGAACAGGCTACGCTGGCGCGCGCGGTCGCGATCGGTGAAGGCGATCGGCGGCGGCTCCATTCCCCGCGCCATCAGCGCGTTCGCATCGCCGGCCGCGCCATGGCAGGCGGCGCAATTCTCCGCGTAGAGCCGCGCTCCGCGCGCCAGATCGGGCATGGCGGCCGGCGCGAGTGGGACTGGGTAAGCGGCGAGCAGCCGCTGGCCAAGGCTTCGCGCCAGCCGATCGACCTCCTCCGGCGCTGCCCGACGTGCGACCGCGGCTTCGAGAACGCGCGCGTCCGCCACCAATTGCGCCCGCTCCGGGCGTGCCGGCAAGGCGCCCAGCCGCTGTGTGACCGAAGCGGAAAATTCCCGCATTTCGTCATACTCGGCCTGGCTGATTACGCGACCGTCGGCGACGGCGCCGCGATAGTCGACGGCGATATAGTCAAGCAGCCGCCACGCGACCTGCGCCCCAGTGTCCTGCGCCAGAGCCGGCGTCGCGAACCCCAGCAGCATGAACAGAAACAAGGTGCTGAACGAGAAAGCGCGCATCATTGCCCCCGGACGGAAGGCCCCGGGACTAACCAAGTTGCAATTGATTATCAATAACGAGATCGACCGCCAACCGCGCGAGCAGCGTGATGGGACGAGGCCGGATCCTCTCCGGCGCTTACCGCGAGGCGCGGTTGCCGGCTGGCGATCACCCAGCGGCTGCGGCCCTCGGCCTTCGCCCGATAGAGCGCATTGTCCGCCGCCTCCATCAGGGTCGCGAAGTCGCGCCCGAAGACGCGGCTCAAGGCGATCCCGATGCAGGCGCCGATCTCGACCGCGCGGCCGCCGACCAGATAGGCGCGGTCGGCGAGCGCGGCGATGACCTGCTCCGCCGCCTCGCGCGCCTCATCGCGGTCGCTGCAATCGGCGACGATCAGGAATTCGTCGCCACCCATCCGTGCCAAAACGGCGCCGGGCGGCGCGGCGGTGCGCAGCCGCCCGCCCACCTCGGCCAGCAGCTGGTCGCCGGCGGCATGGCCGAGCGTGTCGTTGACCTGCTTGAAGCCGTCGAGGTCGAGAAAGAAATAAGCGAGGTCGCCCGTGGTCGCCGCGTCGCGATGGGCGAGCGCCGCGGCAAGCCCGGCGCGGTTGTAAAGGCCGGTGAGATCGTCGTGCCGGGCGCGATGGTCCTTGTCGAGCTCGGCTCTCATCCGCGCGACCAGCATCTTGTGCATGTTGAACGCCGCCCGACTCATCGCGAACATGTAAAGCGGCAGCTGGACCAGCGCGACGAGCATGATCGGCTCGCCGGTCGCGAAGCCGGCGACCGTGCAGGGTCCAAGGCTCAGTAGAATCATCGCCACAGCGAGCCGTGGCGCGCCGAAATTGCGGAAGCAGATGCCGCCGACCATCGCCGCGGCGGACACGCAGGCCAGGGTCGCCGCGACCCAGTCTCCGGTGAGAAGCGAGATGAAGCCGCCGAAGCCGATGCTCGCCGTCCAGGCCAGGTTGAGAAGGATGTAGAGATCGCTCGGTCCCGGTCGGCCTTCCCGCACGGCGCGGCGCCCCGCGAGCATCACCGGCAGGCGAATCGCCGCCAGGGCCAGCTCGGCGAGCGCCCAGCCGATGAAGAGCATATTGGGGTGCCGGGTTGCGATCGCGCCGGCGACGAGCAGCGCATTGAGGATGCCTGCGAAGAAGACCGCCGGCGTGGCGTAGAGGCTGCTGAACAGAGCGAAGCGGATGGCCGGCGGCACGTCCGGCCCGGCATCGACGAGCCAGCGGGTCAGCGCCCCGCGCGGCAAGATCCCGGTTTCCGTCGATGGCGTCATGAGGTCGTTCGTGCCCTGATACAGGCCGCTGCGTGCGCGGCGCGAAGAGCTTAGGCCCCGACTGGTTAAGCCTTCGTCGACCACGGGCAGCGGATCCTGCTCATCCTTTCTTCACCAATTTTTGCGAGCCAGTCTGGCCTCAAGCGGAGCCGACATCTTGCGCGCGGACCACGCCACGCCGTCTTTCGCCGAGCGGATCGATCTCGACCTGGTCGAGAAAGGCCTCGTCGCGTCCTTCATGGCTTTGCTCGCACTGCGCCTGGTGCCGCAGGCGATCGCCACGCTCTCGGCGCCGATCCTGCTGTTGCTCCTCTCCGAAAGCGTCGTCGTTCTGTTCATCCTGCTGCGGCGGCCGACCCGCGACATTTCGCGCCGCCCGGCCGACTGGACGCTGGGCGTCGCCGGCACCCTGCTGCCGCTGACCGCCATCGCGCCGGAGGGCGCGCCGCTGGCGCCGCTGGCCGTCTGCGCCGGCCTGATGGGCGGCGGTTTCCTGTTCCAGCTCTGGGCGAAGCTCACCTTGCGGCGCAGCTTCGGCGTCGTCGCCGCCAATCGCGGCGTCAAGGCGAGCGGCCCGTACCGGCTCATCCGCCATCCGATGTACGCCGGCTATGCGCTGACCCATGTCGGCTTCCTGCTGTCCGGTCCGGCCTGGTGGAACCTCGCCGTCTACGGCGCGACGCTTGCCATCGCGGTGCGCCGCATCCTTGCCGAGGAGCGCGTGCTGATGGCGGACCCGGCCTATCGCGCGCTGGCCGAGAAGAGCCGCTACCGGCTGCTGCCCTTGGTTTTCTGATGTCCTTCCTCGCCGAACTGCTCGATTTCCGCCTCTTCCTGGTGGCGGCGTTCGTCTTCATTCCGCTCGAGCGGCTGTTCGCGGCGCGGAAGGGACAGAAGCTGCTGCGCGACGGCTGGGCGGACGATCTCGTCTATGTCTTCGTCAACGGCATCGTGATCCGCATCGGCCTGATCATCGCCGTGCTCGCGATCCTCGCGCTGAGCGCCCTTGTCGTGCCGGCCTCGCTGCGCGCCGCGGTCGCCGGCCAGCCGCTCTGGCTGCAGGCGATCGAGGTGCTGCTGCTCGCGGACCTCGGTTTCTATCTGGCCCACCGCGCCTTCCATGCGGTGCCGGCGCTGTGGCGACTGCATCGTATCCACCACAGCATCGAGGAAATGGACTGGCTTGCCGCCGCCCGCGTCCATCCGATCGACCAGATCATCACCAAGAGCGCCTCGCTCCTCCCCTGCTTCGCGCTTGGCTTCTCGGAATGGGCGATCGGGGCCTTCGCGATGCTCTATCACTGGCACTCGCTATTGCTTCATTCCAACGTCCGATTCGGCTTCGGTCCGCTGAAATGGCTGATCGCCTCGCCGCAATTCCATCATTGGCACCACGCGCAGGACCGCGAGGCGTGGGATCGCAATTTCGCCGGCCAGCTCGCTTTGTGGGACTTCATCTTCGGCACCGCCCATTTGCCGCGGGGGCGGCGGCCCAGAGCCTTCGGCGTCGCCGATCCGGTGCCGGCGGGCTACGCCGCCCAGCTCCTCCACCCGTTCAGACGACCGGGTAGCGCAGCCGCCCCAGGAAACGGCTGAGCGACGGCTTTCGCGCGCTGCTGCCGCGCCAGCGCGCCTTCACCTTCTCGAACCGCATCACATTGTCGATCCGCCGGTCGAGGAACGCGCGCGTCGCGGCCAGATCGTCGCTCTCGTCGTCGAGGAAGATGAGGCTGGTCGAGCCGTAGACCCCGATCAGGATCGCGCGCTTGCTGTAATGGTTGAAGTCGGTCGCCGTATCGCCGGCGAGCCGCCAGATCCGGTCGGCGCTGCGCCAAGCGAGCCGCGCCCCAGCCGCCGCGTTAACCGGCGCGGCGAGGATGGCGAGCGCCCGGCGCAACGCCTCGCGCTGCGGCAGGATCGTCGTCAGCCGGAACATCACCAGCTCGCGGATGCGCTCGCGGACCTTCATTGCCGCGATCCGCTCGGGCGGGAAGGCCCCCAGCATCGCTATGTCGACCGAATCGAACCAGGCGTCGATCATCGCCGTCTTGCCGCCCGGAAAGGCGAGCCGGGCGCGGTCCGCCGGCACGCCGAACTCCGCCGCCGCACTGGCGATCGCCGCCTCGGACCAGCCGTCGAACGCCGCATGCTTCGCCACGGAAGGCGCAAGCGCGGCGCGCAGCTCGTCCAGGGTCATCTCATCAGCGGCGACCATCGGGCGTTCATTGGGCCGGCGGGCCAAGAGTCGCAACCCCGCGCGCCGGCAGCCGGACCAGCACCAGAGCGGCGCAGATCAAAAGCGCGCCGATGGCGTCCGCCGCCGACAGGCTCTCGCGATAGGCGAACCAGCCGATCGCAGCCGAGGCGACGGGCTGGGTGAGCAGGCCGATGCCGACCACCGCCGGCGAAAGATGGCCCATCGCATAGACCAGCAGCCCCTGCCCGATGACCTGGCTGCCAAGCGACAGCAGGATCAGCGGCGTCCAGTCGCCGGGCATCACCTGCTCGCCCATCGCCAGCGCGAAGAGGAAGAGCGGCAAGGTTCCCGCCGCGGTCGCGATCGCCAGCACGGGCCAGGAGGCCATCACTCGCCGCGCCCGGTCGGCGGCGATCAGATAGAGCGCGTAGAAGAAGGCGGCGCCGAGCGCGAGCAGATCGCCGGTGAAATGGGCCGGCGACAGTTCGTAGCTGCCACCCAGCAAGAGGGCGGCGCCAGCACCGGCAAGCGCCAACGCCGCGGCCTGAAGCGGTCGCGGCAAGGCGCGGAGCACGATGAAGCCGTAGAGCACGAACAGGAAGCTCGACATATTGCCGAACAGGGTCGCGTTGGCGAGCCGGGTGCGCAGGATCGATTCGTGCCACAGTACCAGGTCGATCGCGAAGAACAGCCCGCCCAGCATGACCGCCCCGATCAGCCATCGATCCCAACCCTGCACCCCGGCCTTCGCCGGGGACCGGGACCAGTGTGCCAGGACGATGAGCAGCGGCAGCGCCAATGCAAAGCGCCAGAACGCGGAAGCGGTCGGCCCGACGTCGGCCAGCCGCACCATCCATGGGCCGGCCGCGAGGAAGAGATTGCCGATCAGCAGCGCCGGAAAGGCGAATCGTTGTTGAATATCCGTCGACAAGCCTGACTCCGCGCACGATGCCGCGCGCGCCGCCTAGCCTTCTCGGGCGAAGGTGGCGATATCGTTCGCCAGCCGCGCGGCATGGGTGATGATCAGACCGTGCGGCGCACCCTCGTAGACGGTCAGCCGCGCGCCGGGAATCGCCTCCGCGGTCGGCCGGCCGGTGAAGTCGAGCGGGACGGAGGCGTCGGCGGTGCCGTGGATGACCAGGCCCGGCCGGGCAACGCGCGGCAGCTCGGGCCGGAAATCGGTGCGGGTCATCGCCTTGTTGCACTCCATCAGCGCGCGGAAGGAGGCGGTGTCCATCATGTGCCGGCTCCACCGCTTCATCGCGTCCGACGTGTTCGGTAGCCAGAAAGGCGCTTCGTTCGCCGCCATCCAGGCCGGGAAGTCCTCCAGCATCCGCGCCCGGTTTTCGGCGAACAAAGCTTCCGGCAGGCCCCGCGGATTGTCCGCCGTGCGGAGCAGGAAGGGCGTCGCGGCCGGCGCGGCGAAGACGAGCCGGGCGACGCCCGCGCCGCGATGACGGGTCATGTAGCGGACTATCGTCCCCGACGCGAAGCTGTGGCCGATCAGCGTGACGTCGCGCAGGCGATGCGATGCGATGATGCCGGCCAGATCGTCCGCCATGGTATCGAACTCGTAGCCGCGACCGGGATCCGGCGAGCGGCCGTGCCCGCGCATGTCGTAGGCGACGCAGCGGAAGCCGCGCTCGACCAGCGGCTGCATCACATAGTTCCAGCTTTCGAAGGCGAGGCCCCAGCCGTGCAGGAAGAGCAAAGCCGGCCCCTCGCCCCAGTCGCGGACGAAAAGGTCCGGGCGCGAAGCGCGGCCGCGGCCCGGCGCCTGCGCCCGAACCGAAGCCGGCGCGGCCAGGCCGGCCGCCGCGAGCGCCGCCGCCTTGAAGAGCTGCCGTCTTTCCATGTCTCACCTCCCTCATCGGTAAGGCGGGCATGGATCGGCCAGGTCTTCGTTCCAATTATCTCGCAGGTAAGGCGGTCAGGCGAACCGCTCCTTGAGCGCCAGCATCGCCAGCGCCGCTTTCGCAGCCTCGCCGCCTTTGTCTTTCTCGTCCGGCCGGGCGCGGGCGAGCGCCTGGGCTTCGTTCTCGACGGTGAGGATGCCATTGCCGATCGCGAGGCCATCGAGCGTCAGCGCCATCAGCGCCCGGGCGCTCTCGCCGGCGACGATTTCGAAATGATATGTCTCGCCGCGGATCACGACGCCGAGCGCGACAAAGGCGTCGTATCCGCCGCTCTCCGCCGCCAGCGCGATCGCCCCCGGCACCTCCAGCGCCCCCGGCACGGTCACGATTTCGACCTCGTGCCCGTCCAGCGCCCGCTTCGCGCCTGCCAGCAGCAGGTCATTGAGGTGCGCGTAGAAGCGCGCCTCGACGATCAGGATTCGCGCCATCTCAGAGTGCTGCCGGGATCGGCCGCTCGCCGACGATGGTGAGCCCATAGCCGCCCAGTGCCACCGGCGTGTGATGGCTGTTGGTGAGCAGGATCATCTCATGGATGCCCAACGCGGCGAGGATCTGGGCGCCGACGCCATAGTCGCGCAGCTCCGCGCTGTCGCGCGCGTTTACCTCGCCGGCACGCAGCTTGAGCGCATGAGAAAGTCCGCCCGCCATCGGCCGGTTGATCACCACGATCGCGCCCGCGCCCTCCTCGGCGATCGCCTTCATCGCCCCTTCGAGCAGCCGCGAGCGGCCGTCGGCCTCCGCAAAGGCGTCGGTGAAGATGCTGAGCGCGTGCATCCGGACCAGGGTCGGCTTGCCCGGATCGACATGGCCCTTGACCAAAGCGATCTGCTCCGCGCCCGACGCCTTGTTGAGGAACGTCTTGGCGGTCCACGCCCCGCCCCAGCGGCTCTCGAAGCGCGCTTCGGCGGTCTGCTCGATCAGCCGGTCCTTCTTGAGGCGATAGGCGATCAGGTCGCGGATCGTGCCGATCTTGAGGCCGTGGCGCCGGGCGAATTCGACGAGCCCGTCCATCCGCGCCATCTGCCCGTCTTCGGCCATGATCTCGCAGATCACTCCGGACGGGTTGAGGCCGGCGAGGCGGGCGACGTCCACCGCCGCCTCGGTATGGCCGGCGCGGACGAGGACGCCGCCGTCGCGTGCCGCGAGCGGGAAGACATGGCCCGGGGTGGCGATATCCTCCGGCCCCTTGGACGCATCGATCGCGACCGAGACGGTGCACGCCCGGTCGGCGGCGGAAATGCCGGTCGTCACCCCTTCGCGCGCCTCGATCGAGACGGTGAAGGCGGTCTCCAGCCGGCTGGTGTTGCTGCCGCTCATCGGCGCGAGGCCCAGTGTCGCGACCCGCTCGGCGGTGAGCGCGAGGCAGATCAGGCCCCGGCCATGCTTCGCCATGAAGTTGATCGCGTCGGGCGTCGCCATCTGGGCGGGAATCACGAGATCGCCCTCATTCTCCCGGTCCTCATCGTCGACCAGGATGAACATCCGGCCGTTGCGTGCTTCGTCGATGATCTGCTCCGCGCTGGCCATCACTGACGAGCCGTCGTTGCTCAGGAAGCGCTCCAGCTTGGCGAGCGTGTCGGCGGTCGGGTTCCAGTCCGGATCGCCGAGCTTGCGTAAGCTGTTGGGATGGAGGCCGGAGGCGCGAGCCAGGCCGGCCCGGCTGATCTCGCCGCTTTCGACGACCTCGGTCAGCCGATCGATCAATTGGGTGCTCATGAGCCTGCGATATCACACCAAAATGTGATGCCGCAAGCAAATTACTCACATCGAAGTGCGCGAAGCTCCATCATTCGGCCGAGATAGCGGGCAAGGATGTCGATCTCGATGTTCACCGTCTCGCCTCGGTCGAAAATTGCGGTGTTTTCGCGGGTATGGGGGATGATGTTCACGCCGAAATAAATGCCGTCCTCCTTATCCTCCACCTCGTTGACCGTTAGCGAGATGCCGTTGATCGCGATCGAGCCCTTCTCCACCAGATAGGAGGCGAGCCGGTTGGGCGCCTTGATGCTGAGGCGGATCGAATCGCCCTCCACCCCGCTCCCGCTGACGAAGCCAAGGCCGTCGACATGGCCGGTGACGATATGGCCGCCCAGCTCGTCGCCGACCTTGAGTGCCCGTTCGAGGTTGAGCCGGGCCCCTTCCGCCCACAGTCCGGGCGCGGTGCGGCTCTTCGTCTCGGCCGAGACATCGACCGCGAACCAATCCGCGCCTTTGTCGACCACCGTGAGACAGACGCCCGAGCAGGCGATCGACGCGCCGAGATCGACCGTCGCCATGTCGTAGCCGCACGCAATACGGACACGCGTGTCGCCCCGCGCCTCGATGGCGGTCACAGTGCCGATATCGGTGACGATCCCGGTGAACATGGCTCAGCTCCGCACGCGGTCGTAGACGTCGAGCCGGTCCTCGCCAAGGGCGCGGCTGTC
>NZ_JBQTIN010000063.1:0-34363 GCF_052388015.1 Sphingosinicella sp. | reverse complement strand
GCTTTACAACCCTAAGGCCTTCATCACTCACGCGGCATTGCTGGATCAGGCTTTCGCCCATTGTCCAATATTCCCCACTGCTGCCTCCCGTAGGAGTCTGGGCCGTGTCTCAGTCCCAGTGTGGCTGATCATCCTCTCAGACCAGCTAAGGATCGTCGCCTTGGTGAGCCTTTACCTCACCAACAAGCTAATCCTACGCGGGCTCATCCCTGGGCGATAAATCTTTGGTCCGAAGACATCATCCGGTATTAGCGTTCGTTTCCAAACGTTATTCCGAACCCAGGGGCAGATTCCCACGCGTTACGCACCCGTGCGCCACTAGACCCGAAGGTCTCGTTCGACTTGCATGTGTTAGGCATGCCGCCAGCGTTCGTTCTGAGCCAGAATCAAACTCTCAAGTTGATGATCGACAACCACCCGGTGGAATGACCAGGTGGAGGCCGGCATCTCTGGGAGCCGTTCCTGCACAATACACAAAATCTGGTGTTGCGTATTAGGACATTGGCCAACCGGCGAAGCAAGCTCCGCCTGAAGACCTTAAGGAACGGCTTGATTTACCGATCCACCGACGCCCAGAGGCCATCGGTAACCGGGGCCGCCGCCCACATGTCCCTTCATCTAAACCGACAATGTCAAAGAGCCGACGCGCCTCTCTCCCCCGGTGTGAGCCGGGTTACCGGTGGTCGGTTAAGAGAGACGCGAACGGGCCGGGGCAAACGCCCTGTCCCGCTGACGAAGGGCCATATATGGAGGACCCACCGGCCGGTCAACACCCTTTTTCGCGCATTTTCGCGTTTTTTTAAGCGCCAACGCCGCCGCCGATGGTCAATCAGGGCTTAACGCATCGGCGCTAGGGATCAATCCCATGCAGGCGCGTGAAACGGATCGGCCCGAGGGGGACGCGGCGACGCTCGGCGCGCGGGTCAAGACGGGCGTGCTGTGGCGGTCGGGCAGCCAGATCGGCGGCCAGCTGATCGCCTGGAGCGCGACGCTCCTCGTCATCCGGTTGCTCTCGCCGGGCGACTATGGCCTGGTCGCGATGACCGGCGCGGTGCTCGCCTTCCTCGACCTTTTCAAAGGCTGGGGATTCGCCAGCGCCCTGGTCCGCCACGAGCGCACCGATTCGTTCCGGATCGGCCAGGCGTTCGGACTGCTGATCCTCACCAACGCCGCGCTCGCCGCGATCCAGCTCGCTTTGGCGCCGCTCGCCGCCGACTATTTCCGCCAGCCGATGGTCGCCGACCTGCTGCGCGTCCAGGCGCTCTTCTACCTCGCCAATCCGTTCACCGCTCTGGGCCATGCCCTCCTCGCCCGGCGGCTCGAGTTCAAGCGCCAGTCGCGGATCGACCTCGTCGCCGCCGCACTGAGCGCCGCTACTGCATTGGGCTGCGCGCTCGCCGGGCTCGGCGTGTGGACGCTGGTCGTCGCACCGGGCGTGCTCTGGTATTCGCGCGCCGCCGGCTATGTCGTGGCGACCCGGATGTGGGAGATCCGGCCGCGCTTCCGCTTCGCCGGCGCGGGCGAGCTGGTCTCCTACGGCAGCGCGATGATGCTGGTGCAGCTGTGCTGGTTCGCGCAGAGCCAGATGGACGTGTTCATCGGCGGCCGCGTACTCGATCCGCACCGGCTCGGCCTCTACACCACCGCCTTGTTCGTGACCCAGATCCTTGCCGCCAAGTTCATCCCGCCGCTGAACGAGGTCGCCTTCGCCGCTTATGCGCGGATGCAGGACCGGCCCGATGCGATCGCGTCCGCCTTCCTGAAGACGGTGCGGCTGATCAGCCTCGTCGCCATGCCCTTCTATTTCGGGCTTGCCGTCACCGCCGAGCCGCTGGTCGCCACGGTGCTCGGCTGGCGCTGGGTCGAGGCGGCGCCTTTGGCGCCGATCCTGGCGATGGCGATGTCCTTCATGACGCTGCAGATCCTGTTCGGGCCGGCGACCAACGCGATCGGCCGGCCGGGGCTGCAGCTGCGGGTCGGCGCGCTCGGCGCGTCGATCATGACCGCGGCCTTCTTCATCGGCATCAATTGGGGTGCGACGGGGCTCGCCTGGGCCTGGCTCGGCGGCATGGCGTCGCTGCTCGTCGCGACCGTGCTGATGTCGCTGCCGGCGATCGGCGCGCGCAAGCGCGACTTTCTCGGCGCCGCGGCGCCGGGCGTCGTCGCCGCCGCCGCGATGGCGCTGCTGGTGGCCGGCTTCGACCGGCTGCTGCCGCCGTTGGGCGAGGCCGCGCGGCTCGGCCTGCTCGCCTCGTTCGGCGCGGCAGCCTATGCCGGGTTGTTGCTGCTGTTCGCGCGCAAGACGGTCGACGAGATGATCGCTTTGGTCCGCCCCGCAAGGCCGTCCGCGATTTGACCGTTACCGCGATTTCCGAGCCGCCGGGCGTCGCCCGGCTCGAAATCGCTCAGACGCTCTGAATATAGGTCAGCATCGCCTCGGCGTCGGCCTCGATCTTGTCCATCCGATATTTGACCAGATCGCCGATCGAGACGATCCCGACCAGCGCGCCGTCCTCGACGACAGGGAGATGTCGGATGCGCCGCTGGGTCATCATCGACAGCGCGCCGAGCACGTCCTTGTCTGGCGCGACCGTGATCGCCGGCGAGGTCATGATCCGCTCGACCGGCCAGTCCAGCACCGCGGCGCCGTCGCTCTTCAGGCAATAGATGATGTCGCGCTCCGACATGATGCCCGCGACCTCGGCCCCGCGCATCACCGGCAGCGCCCCGATCCTTTTCACGGCGAGCAGGGCGACCGCCTCGCGCACGCTCGTCTCGGGCGCGATGGTCAGGGTCTCGAACGTCCGTTTCGCGAGGATCGCGGCGATCGTCATGGCGCGGCTCCCGTTTCGTCTGTGATCATCAACGCCGACTCAAGCCTTGATGATCCCATGCGCGGCGACCAAATGGAAGCCATGCCTCGCCACGACCCGATAAACCGGCCGCGCCGCGCGGACGACGACGACGCCGCGGCCGCCTGGAAGCGGTACAAGGCCTTGATGAGTTGGATGGTGCTGGCCTCGATCGCCACCGCCGGCCTGGCCCTGCTGTGGCTGGCGCAGACCGGGACGGAGATGCGCCTCCACCTCGTCATCGCGACGATCGCCGGCGTCGGCCTTTCCGTGCTGGTCGGCACCGGGCTCATGGGGCTCGTCTTCATGTCCAGTCGCAGCGGCCATGACGAGGATGCGGGAGGCCGGCATGACGACTGACCGCGGCGAGCCGATCCTGCGCGTCGTTCCGCGCCCGGGCGACATCAACGCCAACGGCCACATCTTCGGCGGCTGGGTCCTCTCCCAGATGGACATCGCCGCCGGCATCGTCGCCTCGCGCGAGGCGGAAGGGCCGGTCGCCACGGTCGCGATTGACACGATGGAGTTCAACGCTCCGATCCTGCTTCACGATCTCATTTCGGTCTATGCGCGGGTCGAGCGGATCGGCCGCACCTCGATCGCGATCCGGATCGAGGTGATCGCCACCCGCGACCGGGGACGCGAGGAAGTGAAGGTGACCGGCGGCCTGTTCACCTTCGTCGCGCTCGACGAGAATCACCAGCCGCGACCAGTGAAGCGCGGCTAGACGCGCCGCGCGTCAGGCGGCCGGCGCGATATCCTCGTCGTCGGTGCGGGGACGACGCGGCCGTCGTGCACGCGTCGGCGCCGGCGCCTCATCCTCGTTGGACGCAGCCGGAGCAGGGGCCGGCTGGATCGCCGGCGGCAGGCTGTCGAGCGCGATCCGCTCCTCGCGCTCCGGGCGCTCGTCACGGTCCTGATCGTCGCGGCGCGGCCGCGGCGGACGGCGATTGGGGAACTCATTGTTCCGCGCGCCGCGCTCGAACCGCTCGCCTTGCTCCGGGCGCTCGCTGCGCTCGAACCGGTCGCCGCGATCGCTACGGCCGTCGCGGTTGAACTCGCGCCGCGGCTGCTCCTCGCGCCCGTCGTCGTCGCTCTCGTCGCGCCGGCCGGATTCGGCCGCCTCGAGCTCCTGATCCTCGTCCTCGTCGCCATAATCGTCTTGCGGGCGGCGCTGCTCCTCGAAGCGGGCGCGGTTTTCATTGAGGGCGCGGAAATAATGGTCCGCATATTGGAGGAAATATTCGGTCTGGACGCGATCGCCCTGGAGCTGGGCGTCGCGCGCGAGGCCCTTATATTTTTCCAGCAGCTGGGCGGCGTTGCCGCGCTGGCGATTGTCCTGGCGATTGCCGGCGCCGGGATTCATGCCTCGCGGCTGATTGCCGCCGCGGCCGCGCCTGCGACCGCCCTGTCGATTGTTGATCAAACGAAAATCCTCACCAAGGGCCTGTTCAAATCCCCCACGCGGCCGGGGCCCAACCCGGCCAGGTTTCTGCGCGACCCCGGAGGCGAGGCCCTTGAGGCCCGCGCCGCCGCTCACCAAACCGCCTCTTCATCAAGCGGTTCTGCAATCGGGGGTCGGCGACGGTCGGCCTCAACGCATTTTGCGGTGATCGGCCCCGTCCCTGAGCCCCTATCTAGTGACCATCCGCCCCAAATCCAAGCGGAAAAGCGTCAATCCCGATCAAGCGCGAGAATGAGCGTCCGAACCACGCCTCTAAGGTCCGTGCGGGTCTTTATCGTGAACCCCTCAGCCGCGAACAATGCCGACACCGCATCGCATTGCCCCGCGCCGATTTCGATGCAAGCGATCCCGCCCGGCGCGAGCAGCGGGCCGATCAGCGGTGCGAGCCGGCGATAGGCGGCGAGTCCGTCCGCCCCGGCATAGAGCGCGCCGGCCGGCTCCCAGTCCGCCACATCCGGCGGCAACGCGGCGCCGCTCTCGACATAAGGCGGGTTGCACAGAATGAGATCGAAGCGCCCTTCCACACCCTCGACCCAGTCGCCCTGCCGGAACGCGGCCCGATCCGCCAAGCCAAGCGCGACCGCGTTGCGCTCCGCATAAGCGAGCGCGTCCGCCGAAGCGTCGACACCCAGCGCGCGCGCATGGGGCCATTGCGCCAGCGCGGCGAGGAGCAAGGTGCCCGGCCCGGTGCCGAGATCGAGGATAGTATGTGGGCCCGCTTCGCCGAAGTGATCGAGCGCCGCCTCGATCAGGGTCTCGCTGTCCGGCCGCGGGATCAGCACGCCCGGGCCTACGCCAAGCCGGATCGTCCAGAAATCGCGCCGGCCGATGATGTAGGCGATGGGCTCATGGGCCAGCCGGCGCTCGACCAGGCCGGCGAAGGCGGCAGGCGAGGGCCGATCGGGATCGCCGAACAGCAACGCGTCGCGCTCGACGCCAAGCGCATGCGCCATCAGCAGCTCCGCATCGAGCCGGGCCGTCTCACTCGCCGCCGCCAGCCGTCGCGCGGCGGCGGCGATCGCGTCGCGAATCTTCACCTCCCCTCCCTGATTTCAGGGAGGGGATTGAGGGGTGGGTGCGAACGAAGTGAGCCGTTCCGATGTTGAAGGAGCCCACCCCCTGCCCCCTCCCGGGAGGCCGGGAGGGGGGAGCTAGGCCTCATCCAAGCTCGCCAGCCGCTCGGCCTCGTCCTCGGAGATGAGCGCGTCGAGCAGCTCGTCCAATTGCCCTTCGAGGATCTCGGGCAGGCGATGCAGGGTCAGGTTGATCCGGTGGTCGGTCACGCGCCCCTGCGGGAAATTGTAGGTGCGGATGCGCTCGGAACGGTCGCCGGAGCCGACCATCGACTTGCGCGCGCCGGAGCGCTCGCTCGCCAGCCGCTCGCGCTCCGCCTCGTAAAGTCGCGTGCGCAGGACCTTCATCGCCTTCGCCCGGTTCTTGATCTGCGAGCGCTCGTCCTGCTGGATGACGACGATGCCGGTGGGGAGGTGGGTGATCCGCACGGCGCTGTCGGTCGTGTTGACGCCCTGCCCGCCGGGTCCGGACGCCCGATAGATGTCGATCCGGAGGTCCTTCTCCTCGATCTGGACGTCGACATCCTCCGCCTCGGGCAGCACCGCGACGGTGGCGGCGGAGGTATGGATGCGGCCGCCGCTTTCGGTCACCGGCACGCGCTGGACGCGGTGGACGCCGCTCTCGAACTTCAGCCGCGCAAACACGCCCTGGCCGTTGACCGAGACGATCGCCTCCTTGAAGCCGCCCATCTCGGGCGCGGTCGCCGAAACCATCTCGAAGCGCCAGCCTTTGGCCTCCGCATAACGCTGATACATGCGCAGAAGATCGCCGGCGAACAAAGCCGCCTCGTCGCCGCCCGTGCCGGCGCGGATTTCGAGCATCGCCGGCCGATCGTCGGCGGCGTCGCGGGGCAGGAGCTTGAGCGCCAGATCGCGTTCCGCCTCGGCGAGCTTCGCCTGGTTCTCGGCCAGCTCCTCGACGGCCATGAGGCGGAGCTCCTCGTCCGCGTCATGGGTCATGTGCTCGAGCGCCTCCTTCTCGGAGCGCAGCCGCCGCACTTCCTTCGCCGCCGCCGCGACCGGCTCGACCTCGGCATAATCCTTGGAGAGCCTGACGAACTGGTCGGCCGACAGGTCGCCGGCGGCCATCGCCGCCTGCAACTCATCCCGCCGCGCCTCGATCGCGGCGATGCGTTCGGCCGAGATGCGGGTCATGACGGGCGGACGACCAGCAACGTGGTCTCCGGTTGCAACAAGCTTGGCTGAACGTCGGCGCTCGCGCCGAGGGCGGCGATAAGATGATCTTTCAGTGTCGCTAGCGGCTCCCCGATAGCTGGCGACCAGACCAGCGGCTTCACCGAGACATGAATCCGTGATGCTTCCTGTTCATATGTGACAAAGAGCATTGCGGCGGCTCCACGCTTGGCTGCGCGATCAATGCGCCGATCGCGTTTGCCGGTCAGCGCGATATCAGCAGAAATGTCAGCGCGCCGCAGGTCCCAGAGGAGCAATTGTGCGACATCGATCGATTCATCGTTGTTAGGAAGAATGACGTAGGTCGGCGCTTCCAGCGGCGGCGCCTCGATCAGCATCCCCAACCGCTCGATCCCCGCGGCCCAGCCGACCGCCGGGGCGGGCGGGCCGCCGAGGCTTTCGATCAGGCCGTCATAGCGGCCGCCGGCGATCAGCGCGCCTTGCGCGCCGAGCCGGTCGGTGACGAACTCGAAGGCGGTGTGGCGGTAATAATCGAGGCCGCGCACCAGCTTGGCGTTGCGCGTCCAGGCGACGCCGGCCGCGTCCAGGCCCGCCGTCACCTGCGCGAAAAAAGCCCGGGCCTCGTCAGTGAGGAAATCGTCGATCCCCGGCGCGCCGTCGGCGATCGGCCGGTCGCGCGGGTCCTTGCTGTCGAGGATACGCAGCGGGTTCTTGTCGAGCCGCGCCACGCTGTCCTCCGACAGGTCGCCGCGATGCGCCTCGAAATGCGCGACCAGCGCCGCCCGCCAGGCGTCCCGCGTCTCCGCGTCTCCCAGCGTGTTGAGCTCAAGCGTCACTCCCTCGGTGATGCCCAGCTCGCGCAGAATCTGGTCCGCCATCACCAGCAATTCGATGTCGGCCTGCGGCGAATCCGTGCCGATGATCTCGGCGTCGAGCTGGTGAAACTGGCGGAAGCGGCCCTTTTGCGGCCGCTCGTAGCGGAACACCGGGCCGTGCGTCGCCAGCTTCATCGGCGCGTGCTGCTGCCAGCCTTCGGAGAGCCAGGCGCGGCAGATGCCGGCGGTGAATTCCGGCCGCAGCGTCAGTGAATCGCCGCCCCGATCGGGGAAGGTGTACATCTCCTTCGAGACGATGTCGGTCGTCTCGCCGATCGAGCGTGCGAAGACCTCGGTCGCCTCGAACACCGGCAGGTGGACGTGGCGGAACGCGTAAAGCCGGCGCACGCGATCGAACGCGGCGACGACCGCGTCGAAGCGGTCCGCCTCCTCGCCCCAGATATCCTGGGTGCCCCTGATCCGCTGCGGCCCCTTGCCCATGGGGCGCGGGCTATAGCGAATTTCGCTATTAGCGAAAGAACTCGCGAAAGGTGTAAGGCAGCGCCCATGAACTTCGACCTCATTCCCGTCGGCGATCATCCGCCCGAGCGGATCAACGTCGTCATCGAGGTGCCGCTCGGCGGCGAGCCGGTGAAATATGAGTTCGACAAGAAATCGGGCGCGATCTTCGTCGATCGCATCCTCCACACCGCGATGCGCTATCCGGCCAATTACGGCTTCGTGCCGCACACGCTTGGCGAGGACGGCGACCCGCTCGACGCCTTGGTGATCGCCCGCTCGCCGATCATCTCCGGCGCGGTGATCCGGGTCCGCCCGGTCGGCGTGCTCTTGATGGTGGACGACAAGGGCGGCGACGAGAAACTGATCACCGTCCCGATCGACGCGACCTTTCCTTATTACAGCCAGGTCGACGGGCTGGAGGATCTGCCCCCGATCGTGACCCAGCAAATCGAGCATTTCTTCAGCCATTACAAGGATCTGGAGCCCGGCAAATGGGCGAAGCTCAATGGCTGGGGCGATCGCAGGGTGGCCGAGCGGCTGATTGTCGAGGCGATCGAGCGCGAGCGGGCCGCCGGGGGACGCTGATTTCCCCTTTTCGTCATCCCGGACTTGATCCGGGATCCACCTTCCTTTTGCCGCCGTCAGAAAAGAAGGTGGATTCCGGCTTTCGCCGGAATGACGATTAGAAGGTGGACGGCCGGCTCCAGTTGCGGCAGCCTCCCCGGCCATGATCCGGCCTCTCCTGATCGGCACGGTCCTCGCGCTCGCCTCGACCGCCGCCGCCGCCCAGGGCGAACCCCGCATGACCCAAAGCGCCGAAGCCCGCACCCGCGCCGCCCTCCGCCAGATCGAGCGGCTGAACCCGCGCCTCAACGCGGTGATCGCCGTCGATCCGACCGCGCTCGATCAGGCGCGGGTGCTCGATCGCATCCACCGCGCGCGCGGACCTCTGTTCGGCATGCCAATCCTGATCAAGGACAATATCGAGACCGCGGGGCCGCTCCCCACCACCGCCGGCAGCCTGGCGCTGCGCGACAATGTCACCGGCCGCGACGCACCGCTCGTCGCGCGGTTGCGCGCCGCCGGGGCGGTGATCGTCGGCAAGGCGAACCTCAGCGAATGGGCCAACATCCGCTCGTCCTCGTCGATCTCGGGCTGGAGCGCGATCGGCGGCCAGACCCGCAACCCCTATGCGCTCAACCGCAATCCCTGCGGCTCTTCTTCCGGCAGCGCGGTGGCGGTGGCGAGCGGCATGGTGCCGGCGGCGATCGGCACCGAGACCGACGGATCGATCACCTGCCCGGCGGCGATCAACGGCATTGTCGGCTTCAAGCCGACCGTCGGCCTGGTCAGCCGCACTTATGTCGTGCCGATCAGCCACAGCCAGGACACGCCCGGGCCGATGACGCTGAACGTGCGCGACGCGGCTTTGATCATGAACGCGGTCGCCGGCACCGACCCGGCCGATGCCGCGACCGCCGAGGCCGACGCGCGCCGCGTCGACTACACCGCCGCTCTGTCGCCCGACGCCTTGCGCGGGCGGCGGATCGGCGTGATGCGCTTCTCGGCCGGCTTCGGCACCGACGCGCCGTTCGAGGCGGCGCTGGCGGTGCTGCGGGCGCAAGGCGCCGAGCTGGTCGAAATCGCCGACCTTCCCGGCCGGCAGGATATCAGCCGCAACGAGATCGTCGTGCTGCTCACCGAGCTGCGCACGGACCTGAACGCCTATCTGGCAACGCTTCCCGCCGCCGTCCGCACCCGCACCCTCGCCGATCTGATCGCGTTCAACCGCGCGCATGCCGCCGAGGAAATGCCGCTCTTCGCCCAGGAATTGTTCGAGCGGGCCGAGGCGATGCCGAGCGACGACGCGGCCTATCGCACCGCCCGGGCGACCTCGCTCCGCCTCGCCGGCGCGGAGGGGATCGATCGGATGATCCGCGAGCACAATGTCGTCGCTCTGGTCGCGCCGACCCGGCCGGCGGCCTGGCTCATCGACGCCGTCCATGGCGATCGCTCGGGCGGCGGAGGCAGCGCCGGGACGCTCGCCGCGGTCGCCGGCTATCCGCACCTCACCGTGCCGATGGGCGAGATACGCGGCCTGCCGGTCGGCCTTTCCTTCGTCGGCCCGCGCTGGTCCGACGCGCTCATCCTGTCCCTGGGCTATGCCTATGAGCAGGCGTCGCAGCGGCGGATCGCGCCGCGCCTGCTCGATTCGATCGAGGAGAGCGAGGCGATCGCGCCGCACCTGCGGCCACACGGGCGCTAGGGCTTTTTCGATTTCCGCTTTTTGACCGGCCGGCGCCGGCCGGCTTCCGCCGCGACGGCGGCGTAGCGCTGCATCGCCTCGGCGTCGTCATAGACGTCGGTCGGCGCGCGGCGATAGTTCATGCCGTCGACGGTGCCGTCCCTGAAGGTCACGGTGAAGCGCTCGGTGCAGCCTTCGCCGTCCCAGAAGGCGTTGGCCTCCTCGTCCGATTTGAACCAGAGCTCGCCGTCGACCATGATCGCGAAGATCGTTCCGTCCAGATAGAGCGTCGCGCCGCCCATCATCTTGCGCATCGAGACGGCGCCGAGCGGCTCGAGCGCCTCCTGCACCCAGGCGTAGAGGCCGGGATCGAAGCTCATGCGGTGAGCTTCAGCCCGGCAATGGCGGCGACGATGGTAAAGATGAGCAGCATCCGGATCGTCGTCGCCGGCTCGCCGAACCAGGCCATGCCGACGATCACCGTGCCGATCGCGCCGATCCCGCCCCAGACCGCATAGGCCGTTCCCATCGGTATCGTCCGCGCGGCATATTCGAGCAGGAACATCGAGATCGCCACCGAGACGAGGAAGGCGATCGTCCAGGGCAGGTTCCTGAAGCCGTCGACGAAGCGGAGCGAGGTGGTGAACCCCACCTCGAACACGCCGCCGAGGATCAGCCAGAACCAGGCCATCAGCGCTTCCTAGACCTCGATCATCGCGTCGGCGAGGGGCGCCTTTTTCGGCTTCGCCGCGACGTAGCAGCCGGCGACGATCATCGCCGCGCCGATCAGGGTCAAGGGCCGCACCGGCTCGGCGAACAGCACCAGCCCGAACAAGGCCGCCCAGACGAAGGCGGTATATTCGATCGGCGCGAGATATTGCGCCTCCGCCCGGCCATAGGCCCAGGAGAGCAAGGTCAAGGCCGCGACTCCGAACAGCGCGGAAAGCAGGATCGGGCCATATTGGTCCGACGGCGGCAGCGCGCCCCAGAAAGGCGCGAAGGGCAGGTAGCAGGCGGCGATGATGAGACCCGTGAAGACCGTGGCCTCCAGCGGCTTGGCGACCAGGGCCTGCTGGCGCATCAGGACGATGTTCCAGGCGTAGAACATCGCCGAGCCGAGGATCGACAGCGCGCCCCGGAAGGCCTCCGGCCCGAGATCGGCCTCGGCCTGGGCGAGCATGATCACCAGCACGCCGGCGAAGCCGAGCAGGGAGCCCAGAATTGCCCGCCGCTCGATCTTCTCGCCGAGAATCAGCGCCGCGAGATAGAGCGCGATCAGCGGCGCGATAAACGCCAGCGCGACGCCCTGCGCCAGCGGCACCCGCGCCAGCCCCCAGAAGAACAGAATCGCCATCAGCGAGGACATGATGCCGCGGATCAGGTGCATGCGCAGGCCGGCGCGGCTGGGCCGCGGGCTGCGCAGCGCGAGCCACACCAGACCGGCGATCAGGGTCGCGACCAGCATCCGCCACAGCATCGCATTGTAGACGCCGATCGCGATCGTCAGCGCCTTCATCACCGCGTCCATCGCCGAATAGAAGGCGATTGCCGCCGTCGCGACGACGACCGGGACCGCGATCGATGTCCGCCCCTGTTGCAATCCCTGGCTCCGCGATAAGGTTCGAGCGCCGCCGCCTAGGAGACGCGCGATGAAAAGCCTAGCCCGCCTGATGCTCGCCACGACGTTGCTCATGCTCGCGCCGCACGCCCCCGCCCAGCCGGGCGTGGGGACGATCGTCGAGGACCCGGCCGCGCTCCAGCGCCTCAGGCGCAACAGCGGCATCACCCTGCAATGGATCACCTTCGAATCGGCGCGGCGCGGCCATGTCCGGGTCACCGAGCGGCACGGGCGCGTTCACCTCTCCGGCCGTCAGACCGGACGCGGCGGCGCACTGGTCGATCTCGAGGGAGACGTGCTCGCGATCGGGCCGCGCAGCTTCACCTTCCAAGGCGTGATCAGGATCGAGAATACGCCGGACCAGGGCCGCGAATGCATCCGCGACGGCACCTACGAGTTCCGCATCACCCGGAACCGGCGCTACTGGCGGCTTCAACAGATGACAGTTTGCGACGGCCTGACAGACTATGTCGACATCTATTTCTGAAGCCGCGCCGGCCGCGCCTGGCGCCGTGAACTGAAGCGCGGCCCATGCACCCCAACCGTCGCTTCGACTGGCAGGACCGCGACGCGATGCTCGCCTTCGTGGCGGACATCGCCTTCTGCACGATCGTGGTCGACGGCCCGTTCCTGGTGCACGCACCGGTCGTCGTCGATCCGCCCGACCGGCTGCGTTTCCACGTCGCGCGGGGCAATCGGGCGGCGAAGGCGCTGAAGGGGCGTGCGATCGTCTCCTGCCTCGGCCCCGACGCTTATGTCAGTCCGGACTGGTACGGCACGCCGGATCAGGTCGGGACGTGGAATTATCGCGCGGTCGAGGCGGAGGGCCTGCTTCGCCCCCTCGACGAGGACGAGCTCGCCGCTTTGCTCGACGATCTCAGCGCCGCGCACGAAGCGCGGCTCGCGCCGAAGCCGCCCTGGACCCCCGCCAAAATGACGCCCGGCCGGTTCGAGGCGATGCTGAAGGCGATCGTCGGGTTCGAGATGACGATCGAGGATCTGCGCGGCACGAACAAACTCGGCCAGCACAAGAGCGCGCCGGAGCGGCAGAGTGCGGCGGATGGGCTGGCGCCCTATAACCCGACGCTCGCGGCATTGATGCGCGAGGCCAAGCGGTGAACCGCCTCGCCATCTTCGATTGCGACGGCACCCTGGTCGACAGCCAGCACAATATCTGCGCGGCGATGGCCCGATGTTTCCTCGCCTCCGGCCGCGCCGCGCCGTCGCCCGAGCGCACCCGCCGGGTCGTCGGCCTCAGCCTGATCGAGGCGATGGCGATGATGCTCCCGGACGACGCGCCGGACACGCATGTCGCGATGGCGGAGGATTACAAGCGCGCCTTCCAGGCGATGCGCGCGAACGGGCTCGACGAGGAGCCTTTGTTCGACGGCGTCGCGGCGCTGATCGAAGGGCTGGAAGCGGTTGGCTGGCGGCTCGGCGTCGCCACCGGCAAGTCCGATCGCGGCCTTGCTTTATGCTTGAAGCATCACGCGCTGCATGCCCGCTTCACGACCCTGCAGACCGCCGATCGCCACCCCTCGAAACCGCACCCGTCGATGATCGACGCGGCGATGGCGGAGGCCGGCGCGTCGCCGGAGACGACCTTGATGATCGGCGACACCAGTTACGACATCATGATGGCGCGCGCCGCCGGCGTCACCGCGGTCGGCGTCGCCTGGGGCTATCATGACGTGGAGGATTTACGTCGCGCCGGCGCACACCATATCGCTCACACTCCCGGCGAGATCCTCGCGCTGACCAAGGCCTTTGCATGACCGAGCCTCAAGACGTCGCCATGTGGCGCAACCGTTTCGTCATCATCCAGCTCAGCCGCATCGGCGGCACCGTGGTCGCGTTGCTCGGCATCTTGCTCTGGCAGGCCGACACGTTCGTGCAGGGCGGCCATATCGCCGGCTTCCCGCTGGCGCTCGCCGGCCTTGCGATCAGCTTCGGCGCGCCGGTCTGGCTCGCGCGCCGCTGGCGGACGCCGCCGCCGGAATGAGGCGTTTCTACAAGACGGTGACGGTCGCGGCCGGCAACCGCATCCTGCTCGACGGCCGGCCGGTGAAGACGCCGGGACGCGCCGACCTCGCCGCGCCAACCCAGGGGCTGGCCGAGGCGATAGCCGACGAATGGAGCGGGCAGGGCGAGACGATCGACCCGCGCGCCATGCCGATGACCGGTCTCGCCAACGCGGCGATCGACCGGATCGGCCTGGAGCGCGAGGCCTTCGCGCGCGGCCTCGCCGTCTATGGGGAAAGCGACCTGCTCTGCTATCGCGCCGAGGGGCCGGCGCCGCTCGTCGCGCGGCAGGCCGAACGCTGGGATCCGCTCATCGCCTGGGCCCGGTCGCGCTATGATGTCGAGTTCGCGGTTACGGCGGGCGTGACCCACAAGCCGCAGCCGGAAGCGACGGTCGAGCGCCTGCGCCAGGCGGTGCTGGCACGCGACGCTTTCGCCCTCGCCGGTCTGTCTCATCTGGTAACGGTCAGCGGCTCGCTGGTGCTCGCGCTGGCACTCGCGGAGGGCGGCATCGATCTCGAAACCGCCTGGGCGGCGGCGACATTGGACGAGCAATGGCAGGCCGACACCTGGGGCACGGACGTCGAGGCCGAAAAGGCGCTTGGCCTGCGCCGCTCCGATTTCGAGGCCGGCTACCGCTTCCTGAGCCTGCTCTAGCCCTCGGTCTGCGCCTCGGCCGGCGTCGGCGGCGCGGCCGCTTCCGGCGCGGCGACGAACCAGCGGGCGATGACCAGCCCGGCGAGGATCAGGCCGGTCGACTCGGCGATGAAGGAATAGACCCAATAGCCCCAGCCGAAATGGTTGAAGATCGGGTTGGCGAGAATCGTCCAGAGCGTGACGGCCAGCGTGAAGCAGCCCACCAACCGGGCGCGCGCCGTGAAGCTCGCCGCGCCGCTCGCGCCGAGCGCGAGCGCGATCAGCACGCCGGCTGCGACGGCAAACAGGAAGCCCGGCAGCATCATGCTCATGTCCGAGGGCGAGAAGCCCTGCGTGTTGTAATGCACCATCGCGACCGGCCCCTGCGCGTAGAGCACCGCGCCCGCCGCGCTTTGATGGGCGGGGATGATATAGGCGCCGGTCCCGGTCGGGGTCAGCGCCTGCGCCAGCGCGATCTGGAGCGCGGCGTTGTTCGGCTCGCTCGCCTTGTGGAAGGCGATCTCGCCGAGCGGCGTCGCCCAGAAGATGAAGCCCGTGAAGAACATGATCACGCCGCCGACAAGGCCGCCCAGCAATGCCCGGATCATCGCGACTCTCCCCCTCAGATGTTGGTGGGGAAGCTTACGCCTTCAGGCGGCGGTGCGCTATCCGATCAGCTCGCGGACGAAATCGTGCAGGAAGACGCGGCGCGCCGCCTTCAGCCGCTCGGCCTTCAATATGTTGTGGACCAGCTCGCGGCATTTCTCGGCGTCGTTGTTGATCAGCACATAATCATATTCGGCCCAATGGCTGATCTCGGCCTCGGCGCGCGCCATCCGCCGCGCGATCACCTCGTCCGAATCGGTGCCGCGGTTGCGCAGCCGCCGCTCCAGCTCCTTCATCGACGGCGGCAGGATGAAGACGCGGACGATGTCCGGATCGACCTGCTTCAGTTGCTGCGTGCCCTGCCAGTCGATGTCGAGGAGGACGTCACGGCCGCCCTCGATCACCTTGACGACCTCGCGCCGCAGCGTGCCGTAGCGGTGGCCGAAGACATGGGCCCAGTCCAGGAATGCCCCTTCGGCGACCATCGCGTCGAATTCCGCATCGCTGACGAAATGATAGTCGACGCCATCAGTCTCGCCGGGACGGATCGGCCGGGTGGTCGCGGAAACCGACATGGCGACGCCGTCGTCGCTTTCCATCAGCATCCGCGCGATCGTCGATTTGCCGGCGCCGGACGGGCTGGAAAGGACGAAGAGGAGGCCCCGGCGCTGGAATGCGGCTGCGATTTCCATGACCGCCCATGGCGGGGCGAGACAACATGCGTCAAGGGCAGACGCGGACCGATTTATCGTTAAGGTGCGCGCATGGGGCGGATGGTGGCGCTGTTGCGCGCGGTGAATGTCGGGGGACGCAAATTGCCGATGGCGGAGCTGCGGGCGCATTGCGCCGAGATCGGCTGGAGCAATGTCCGGACCTACATCCAGAGCGGCAATGTCGTGTTCGATGCGGACTGCGGTCCGGCCGAAGCCGAGGCCGCGCTGGAAGCCCGAATCAAGCAGGACTACGGCTACGACGCGCCGACCATCGTCCGCACCGCCGCCCAATGGCGGCGCTTCGCCCCGGCCTGCCCATTTCCCGAGGCTGCGCGAGAGACGCCCAATTATCTGCTGATGCTGCTGGCGAAGCAGCCGATCGCAGCCGGCGCGGTCGAGGCGATCCAGGCCAGGGCAACGGCGGGCGAGATCGTGCGCCGGGCCGGCGACGCGCTCTGGATCCACTTTCCGAGCGGCTCCGGCACCTCGAAGCTCACGCCGTCGCAGATCGACAAGGCGATCGGCTCGCCCGCGACCAGCCGCAACCATCGCACCGTCGTCACCCTGCAGGAGATGCTCGACGCATGACCGCCGTCCCGCTCATCCCGCGCCGCTACTGGCTGATCGCCTTCGCACTCGCCGGCGTGATGGCGGCGATCCTGCTGTGGATGGGGCGCAACCCGATCTGCACCTGCGGCACGGTGAAGCTGTGGGTCGATACGGTGAACGGGCCGGACAACAGCCAGCACCTCGCCGACTGGTACACACCCAGCCATATCATCCACGGCATGCTGTTCTATATGCTCGGCTGGCTGTTCCTGCGCCGCAACCCGCCCGGCGACCGGCTGCTCGGGGCCGTCATCATCGAGGCGGCGTGGGAAATATTGGAGAACAGCCCGATCATCATTGACCGCTATCGCGAGGCGACGATCGCGCTCGGCTACACGGGCGATGCGGTGATCAACTCGGCCGCCGACGTGCTCTGGATGATCCTCGGCTTCGGCATCGCCCGCCGGCTGCCGGTCTGGGGGACGGTCGCGCTGGCGGTCTTCTTCGAATTGCTGACGCTTGCGGTGATTCGCGATAATCTGACACTCAACGTGCTGATGCTGGTCTGGCCGATCGACGCGATTCGCGTCTGGCAGGGCGGAGGATGAAGGGGAGAATGTCCATGAAGAAACTTGTTTTCGCGCTCGCGCCGCTCGTCTTGTTCGCCGCCACCGCCGCCGAGGCGCGCGAGGCGCGCTGCGTCATCGACAGCGGCGACTTTCCGACCTGGGCGGGTCAGTGCGACTTTGAAGCCGAGGACAACGGCAGCTTCTCGATCAGCCCGCTGAGCGGCGCATTTCCCGGCGGCGTCAGCGACATCACCGTCTCGATCACCGAGCCGGGCGTCGCCGAGGTGCGCGGCCTCACCAGCCGCGGCGTCAACTCGCGCTGGGGCGAGGCGCGCCGCTCGGACGACGACCGCGCCTGCTGGGTCGGCGAGGATTTCATGATCTGCGTCTATTGAGCCGGCGCAGGCTCCGCGCGGTGCCATTGCCGCTTCTTGGTTAGCCAGCGCATCACGGTCTCGATCGGGCCGCGCGCGAAGGCGCGCCGCCAGAGCGTCGCGATCAGCATCGTCGCGGCATAGAAGGCGACGCAATAGCCAAGCACCCAGGCGAGGCTCTGCGGCGGCGGATAGCCGACCCAGCCCGGCGCCCAGGCGCCGATCGTGCCGTGGAAGATATAGACGCTGAGTGCGAGCTGACCGGCATGGACCAGCGGCGTCAGCCAGGCGCGACTGCCCCAGCGTTCGCCGATGCCCAGACTGAGCATCGCAACGATCAACGCCCAGCCCGTTCCCGCGACCACGAAGAGCGGCATGGGCGGATAGGGGTCGGTGCCGAAACTCTCGGCGGCCAGCTCAATGGCGGCGCGAGGCGCGAGGCCGAAGGCGAGCTTGAGGCCGCCATATTCGAGCAAGGCCTGCGCCACCGCCTCGGCGACCAGAACCAGCAACAGGCCGGTGACGAGCAGCCGGCGACGCAGCGCGCGATCGCCAAGATCGAGCCGACCGACCACGAAGCCGAACAGCATGAAGGCGAACCAGGGCGCGAAGGGGTGAAAGCCCTGGAAGAAGATATCGATCGCGAGATCGCGAGGGTGAAGCCCGTCGTTCGTGTCCCAGAAGGAAATGCCAAGCTGGGCGGGCACGACATAGAACAGAGCCGGGAAGACGACGGTCAGCGCGATGGCGAGCGCGATCAGCCGGTTGCTCGGCTGGGTGATCAGGAAGGCGATGGCGAACAGATAGACGCCGTAGAAATGCAGGATGTCGAAATTCCACACGGTCCTGAAGGCCAGGCCGATCACGAACAAGAACAGGGCGCGCCGCCAGATCAGCCAGCGGTCGGAGCGGATCACGGCCGGATCGCCCGATTCGCGCGATCGCCGGGTCAATAGCGCGACGCCGATTCCCGCGAGAAAGACGAAGGTCGCGGCCGCCCGCCCGTCGACCTGCTCGACGAGGCGCAGCAGCCAGGCCGGCTCCTCGGTTTCGGTCAGCTTGGCGCGGAAATTGACCGTGATCATGCCGAAGATCGCCAGCGCGCGGGCGATGTCGAGGCCGAGGATGCGGCCCGAGGCGACGCCCGGTGCGGGCGCGGTCGCGGCGGCGCTCATTGCCCGTTCCCCGGCGGCTGCCCACGACTGCCACGACCGATCGGGTCGGCCGACCAGCCCATGTCGTTGTCCGAATGGCGGCCGGCCTCGCCGCGGCCGCGGCCGGGCGGATCAGCGAGCCGGCCGCGATCGCTGTCGGTGACCGCCGCGCCCGGCCGGGGTCGTCCGCAACCCGCCTGATCCGCGTTCGCGCCGCTGTCGGTATCGGAAAAGCCCGTTCGCCCGCCGGTCCGGCCCTGGCCCGCCTCGTCGGCACTTGGCCCGGAATCGCAATCGGTGAGCCCGCCCTCGGCGACATTGTTCGCCGCGCCGGGGGCGCAGCCGGTGACCAGCGCCAGCGCCCCGCCCGCCGCCGCGCCGCCGCTCACGCGTGCGAGAAACGATCGCCGCGAGATGCGGCGCAGGATCGGATCGATCGCGATAGTGAATGCCCCCGCACCGGCCTAATCGGTCCGGCGGCGGCGGGCAATCCCGGCTCAGCGGCCGAGCATGTCCTCGGGGATCACGACGCGGTCGAAGGTCGCCTCGTCAACCAGGCCGAGCTCGATCCCGGCCTCCTTGAGCGTCAGCCCCTTCTTGTGCGCGTGCTTGGCGATGCTCGCCGCATTGTCGTAGCCGATCTCCGGCGCCAGCGCGGTCACCAGCATCAGGGACTTGTTCATGAGGTCCGCGATCCGCGCCTCATCGGCCTCCATGTCGTCGAGGCAGCGGGCGGTGAAGCTCTCCATCCCGTCGGCGAGCAGGTTGATCGAGCGGATCACATTGGCGCCGATCAGCGGCTTGAACACGTTCAATTCCATATGGCCCTGCAGGCCGCCGATCGTCACCGCGACATGATTGCCCATCACCTGGGCGCAGACCATGGTCAAGCTCTCGGCCTGCGTCGGGTTGACCTTGCCCGGCATGATCGAGCTGCCGGGCTCGTTCTCCGGCAGCTTCAATTCGCCGAGGCCGCAACGCGGGCCAGAGCCCAGGAGCCGGATGTCGTTGGCGATTTTGGTCAGGCTCACCGCGATCACGTTGAGCGCGCCGGAAAGCTCGACCAGCGTATCGTGCGCGGCCAGCGCCTCGAACTTGTTCGGCGCGGTTTCGAAGGGCAGTTGGGTGAGGTTCGCCACCTCCTCGGCGAACGCCTCCGCGAAGCCCTTGGGCGCGTTGAGCCCGGTGCCGACCGCCGTCCCCCCTTGCGCGAGCTGGTGGAGCCGCGGCAGCACCGCTTCGACCCGGGCGATGCCGCTCTCGATCTGGAAGGTGTAGCCGGAAAATTCCTGGCCGAGGGTGAGCGGCGTGGCGTCCTGGAGATGGGTGCGGCCGATCTTGACGATATGGTCCCACCCTTCCGCCCGCGCCGCCAAGGCGCGATGGATCGTGCGCAGCGCTGGCAGCAGCCGCGCGTTCGCGGATCGCGCCGCGGCGATGTGCATCGCGGTCGGGAAGCTGTCGTTGGAGGACTGGCCCTTGTTGACATGGTCGTTGGGATGGACCGGAGACTTGCCGCCCCGCGCGCCGGTCAGGATCTCGTTGGCGCGGCCCGCGACCACTTCGTTGGCGTTCATGTTGGACTGCGTGCCGGAGCCGGTCTGCCAGATGACGAGCGGGAACTGGTCGTCATGGACGCCGGCCGCGACCTCGCCCGCCGCCTGCTGGATCGCTTCGCCCAGCTCGGGGTCGAGCTGGCCGTCGCGCGCACTCACCCGCGCCGCCGCCTGCTTCACGAAGCCCAAAGCATGGACGATCTCGACCGGCATCTGCTCGCGATGGCCGAACGGGAAATTCTCGATCGAGCGCTGCGTCTGCGCGCCCCAATAAGCGTCGGCGGGAACCTCGATCGGCCCGAAGCTGTCGGTTTCGGTGCGGGTGTTGGTGACGTTCATGATACCCCTCGCGTCGCTGGAAGGACGCTATAGGGCGTCACTTCTTCCGCTTGAAGTCCACCGCGACGACGTTGGAACCGTCCTCGATCGGGACCGCGGCCGGCGGCGGGTCGTTCTCGCCATGCTCGATCGCATCGGGCGTGGGGCCGTCGTCCTGCGCCTGGAAAGCGAGCTGGAAGTTGACCTCGGGGTCGTGGAAGCTGGTGATCGCCGCGAACGGAATGGAGAGCTTCGCCGGCGCCTGGTTGAACGACAGCCCGATCTCGAAATGATCGTCGCCAACCTTCAGATCCCAGAAGCGGTTCTGGATGACGATCGTCATCTCGTCCGGGAATCGCTCGAAGAGATGGCGCGGGATCGAGACCCCGGCCGCGCGCGTCTTGAAGGTGATGTAGAAATGATGGCCGCCGGGCAATTGCCCGGTCGCCGCGACCTCGCCCAGCACCCGGCCGACCACGGCACGCAGCGCCTCCTGGACGATCTCGTCATAGGGAATCAGGCTGTCGGGCGGCTGCTCGCTCATCGCTCCGACTCGTAACGCGGGCGGGGGGAGGGTCAAGCCACGTTGCCCGGCTCTCGCGACCGCCTTATCCCGAGAGCCAAGGAGCCAGCCATGCCGATCGACGCCACTTTGGCCTATGACGACCAGAACATCTTCGCCCGCATCCTGCGTGGCGAGATTCCGGCGAAGAAAGTGCATGAGGACGAGCATGCGCTCGCCTTCCACGACATCAACGCGCAGGCGCCGGTCCACATCCTCGTCATCCCCAAAGGCGCTTATGTCTCCTGGGACGATTTCTCGGCGCGCGGCTCGGAGGCGGAGATCGCCGGCTTCGTCCGCGCCGTCGGCAAGGTGGCGCGCAATCTCGGTCTCGTCGCGCCGGGCTACCGCCTGCTCGCCAATACCGGCGGCGACGCGGGGCAGGAGGTGCCGCACCTTCACGTCCACCTGTTCGGCGGGCGGCATCTGGGCCCGATGCTGGCGCGATAGAGGCTTGCCCCGGCGCACGAACCGGTTAGGCTCCGCGCCAAACCGATAATCCGTTTCAAGGGGACGATCATGGCCAGTGCACCAAGGAGCTTCCTCGGGCGTATCTTCCTGCGCAAGACCGTCGCGCAGATTCAGCGCGAGACGGAAACCAGCGAGCTCAAGCGCTCGCTCGGCCCCTGGAACCTGGTCTTCCTCGGCATCGGCTGCATCATCGGCGCCGGCATTTTCGTGCGCACCGGCAATGCGGCCGCGCTCCATGCCGGCCCGGCGGTGCTGCTGTCGTTCGTCATTGCCGGCATCGTCTGCGCTTTCGCGGGCCTGTGCTATGCCGAGCTTTCATCGACCCTGCCGGTGTCCGGCTCCGCCTACACCTACAGCTATACGACCATCGGCGAGTTCGCCGCTTGGGTGATGGGCGCGCTGCTGCTGCTCGAATATGGCCTCGCCGCCTCGGTCGTCGCGGTCGGCTGGTCGGGCTATGTGGTGAGCCTGCTCGCCGATGTCGGCCTCGTCATTCCACCCGAGTTCACGGGCCCGGCGGGCTATCCGCTCGTGCGCGACGGCGCGCCGGTGCTGGCGAACGGCGTGCCCGTCACGACCATCTTCAACCTCCCCGCCTTCCTGGTCTGCATGATGCTTGCCTTGCTGCTGGTGATCGGCGTGTCGGAATCGGCGCGCGTCAACAACGTCATCGTCGCGATCAAGGTGACGGTGCTCACCGCCTTCATCCTGGTCGGCGGCCTCATCATCCTCTCCAACTGGAGCGCGTTCGCGCCCAATTGGGACCCGTTCATCCCGCCGGCCACCGGTCGGGAGGGCGAGTTCGGCTGGGGCGGCATCCTGCGTGCGGCGTCGATCGTCTTCTTCGCTTATATCGGCTTCGAGGCGGTCTCGACCGCCGCCCAGGAGGCGAAGAACCCGGCGAAGGACATGCCGTTCGGGATCATCGGCTCGCTCGTCGCCTGCACCGTGATCTACATCCTGGTCTCGATCGTGCTGACGCTGATCGTTCCCTACAACCAGCTCAACGTGCCCGATCCGGTCGCGGTCGCGGTCGACGCGTTCGGGCCGCAATGGGCATGGTTCGCCAAGGCGATCAAGGTGGGCGCCATCATCGGCCTCACCTCGGTCATCTTGGTGCTGATGTACGGCCAGACCCGCATCTTCTACACGATGGCCCGCGACGGCCTGCTGCCGCGCGTCTTCTCCACCGTCCACCCGACGTTCCGCACGCCGTGGATCAACACCCTCGTCGTCGGCCTGGCCGTGGCGACGGCGGCCGGCTTCTTCGACATCAACTTCCTCGGCGATGCGACCTCGGTCGGCACGCTGGCGGCGTTCGGCATCGTCTGCCTGACCGTGATCTGGCTGCGCCAGACCCATCCGGAGATCGCGCGCGGCTACAAGGTGCCGCTCTATCCGATCCTGCCGGCGCTCGGCATCGTCTCCTGCTTCGCGTTGATCTTCACCGTCGAGACCCGGGTGCTGGTCTTCTTCGGCTGGTACGTGCTCGGCGCGATCGCGCTCTATTTCATCTACGGCATGCACAATTCGGTGCTCGCCAAGGGCGGCGACGTGATGGCCGACGACGAAACGCCCTACTTCCCGGAGGATGCGCCGCTCGACGAAAGCGGCCAGCCGGTGATCCGGCCCTAGGGAAAGTCCCTGATTCGATCTGGGGGAGGCTTTGGCCTCCCCCTTTTTCGTTCGGGCGCTTCGGCGTAGAAGCGCCGCATGACGCGCCGTCCTCCCTTCGCCGTCGCCGGTCTCGATCATGTCGTGCTGCTCGTCGACGACATGGCGGCGGCGCAGCATTTCTATCGCGAGGTGGTCGGCTGCACCGTCGAGCGGGACATGCCCCAGTATGGCATGGCGCAGCTGCGCGCCGGCGCGGCGTTGATCGACCTCGTCGACATCGGCTCAGAGGCCGGTGCTTGGGCGCGGCCGGAGGTGACGGGCGGGCGCAATGTCGATCATGTCGCGCTCGACACCGGCGACTGGGACGAGGCGGCGATGCGCGCCCATCTGGCGGCACACGATATCGAGATCGTTGAGGAAGGTCTGCGCGGTGGCGCGAAGGACGAGGACCTTTCCTTCTACGTCCGCGATCCCGCCGGCAACCAGATCGAGCTCAAGCGCTCCCGCTAGGCAACCTCCATCGCCTGCGCCGCGTTTGGCGCGAATGAGAGGAGCCATTTCATGTCGACCCAGCCGCCGCCCGAGCAGCCGATGCCTTCGCAGCCGGGCCAGCCCGAAACGCCGCCGCCCGAGATCAACCCGCCCGGACCCGACGTGGATGTGCCCGCGCCGGCGCCGGATATGCCCTCGACACCGGCTCCCGGCTCGCCGACCGCCTAGCCCAGCCGCGCGGCGACAAGCACCCTGAGATCCGCCTCGGGGCGGGCCCCGTAATGGGAGATCACCTCGGCTGCGGCGATAGCGCCGATCCGCAGCGAATCTTCGAGGGCGCGGCCGCTGGTCTGGCCGTAGAGGAAGCCGGCGGCGAAGAGATCGCCGGCGCCGGTGGTATCGACGACCTTGTCCACTGGCTCGGCCGGAGCCCGGGCGCGCGCGCCCTTTTGGGTCGCGACCGCGCCCCGCTCGCTTCGGGTGACGACCAGCGTCTCGACCTTGCCGCGCACCGCATCGATCGCAAGCTCGCAATCGGGCGCGCCGGTCAGCATGATGATCTCGGCTTCGTTCGCGAAGAGGACATCGATCCGGCCGCCGTCGATCAGCTGGTTGAAGCCGTCGCGATGGCGGTCGATGCAGAAGGTGTCGGACAGAGTGAAGGCGACCTTGCGGCCGGCCGCGCGCGCGACTTCGATCGCCCGGATCATCGCGTAGCGCGGCGTCTCCGGGTCCCAGAGATAACCTTCGAGATAGAGGATCGCGGCGTCGGCGATCTGCTTTTCGTCCAGCGCCGCGGGCGGCAGCAACTGGGCGGCGCCGAGGAAGGTGTTCATGGTCCGGTGCGCGTCCGGCGTCACCAGCACCATCGAGCGGGCGGTCGGCTCGCCGAGATCGGCCGCCGGGGTGGTGAATTCGACGCCGGTGGCGGTGAGATCGTGGCGATAGAACTCGCCGAGCTGGTCGGGCGCGACCTGCCCGATGAAGCCGGCCCGGCCGCCCAGCGCCGCCACACCGGCCGCGGTGTTGCCGGCCGAGCCGCCGCTGATCTGCCGCGCTGGGCCCATATGCTCGTAAAGGCGGGTCGCCTCGGCCGCGTCGATCAGCCGCATCATGCCCTTCTGGAGGCCCTCGGCGGCGAGGAAGGCGTCGTCGCAATCGGCGATGACATCGACGATCGCATTGCCGATCGCGAGCACGTCGAGACGGGCTTCGGTCATGATCTGGTCTTTCGTGGAACTTGTCCGGAAGCCGCCGCCACTAGCCGCCGGCGCGCCCGCCCGCAACCGCGCCGCTTGCGTCTCGACTTGGGCGGAAAAGTTTGTAGGGTCGCGCGCCATGGCGACCCAGTGGCAAGGCTCTCATTTCATCGTTCTCCTCGGCGCGAGCGCGCTCGCTTTCGGTGCGGGCTATATGGTGGCGGGGCGGAATGCGCCCCGCACCGTCGCGCTGCCGCCGGCCACGAACACCAGCAACGGCGTCGCCGGGCCGACGGGCATTCCGGGCTTCGGCACCAACAGCCAGACTCCGGCGCCCCGCGGCCGCGTCGACGAGAACGAGCTGATTGCGAGGAACGCCGAGCCGGAGGACGGCGCCCAGCCGCAGCGCCCGCCGGCGGCACGGGGCGAGGAACCCGGAGGAACGGAGCGCCGCCGGCCGCCGCGCGAGGAGCCGCCGGAAGAGCCTTACGAGGAAGACCCGGGCTACGGCCCCGAAGAGTGACGGCCGGATCGCGTTCGAGGCGCGCTGACTTTATCATTCGCCGCCAGTAACCTTTTGCGCGATCCGCGCCTCTTTGGGGTGGCCCGCATCGCGAGGATGCGTCGCGCCATCGAAAGGACGTGACATGTTCGCTGCCAATGTTCCGCTACTCGAACGGCTGATCCGCCTCCTGCTCGGCCTCGGTATCGCCGCCTTTGCCGTCTTCGGGCTGGGTCAGGCGAACCTCCTCTTCGTCGCGATCGGCCTGTGCGTCGCCGCGACCGGGCTGGTCGGCTTCTGCCCGGCTTGCGCGCTCGTCGGCCGTCGGCTGACGCAGAGACGCTAGGGACGCGCCGTCGCCGGCATCGATCCCGCCTTGATTGCCGCCGCCCGCGCCGGCGACGCGGCGGCGCTGGAGGCGCTGTTGCGCGTCGCGCGGCCGCACATCCGCCGCTACGCCGAGCGCTATTGCGTCGCGCAGATGGCCGAGGACGCCACCCAGGAGGCTTTGTGGACGCTCTATCGTCGGTTGCCGGCCTTGCGCTCGGTCGCAGCCTTTCCGCTCTGGCTGCTTCGCATCGTCGCGCGGATCTGCTTCGGGCTGGTGTCGCCGCTGTGGCGGCGGATCGAGGCGCTGCAGGACGACAGCCAAAGCGCGGCGGGGCCGGATGATATCGAGCTTCGCCTCGACCTCGAACGGGCGATCGAGGCGCTGCCCGAAACCCATCGGGAAGCGATCCTGCTTTTCTACTTCTGCGAGCTCAGCGTGGCCGACACGGCCGCGCGGCTCGGCATCAGCCGCGAGGCGGTGAAGGTGCGGCTACACCGCGGCCGGGCGCTGATCCGCGACCGGCTCGCCGGCCCGATACCGGCCGAGGAGGCATCATGACGCTCAGACAAACTTGGCGCGAGACCCTCGCTTATGCCGGGCCGATCGCCCTGGGACTGTTCGTGGCCCTCTTGGGCATCGCGCCATGGGTGGCGATGGCGTCGCTCAATGCGGGCTTTCACCCGGAAATCCCCTTGGCCGCGCTCGGGACCCTGGCCTGGCTGTTCGTCTACCTTGCCTGGCTGAACGGCGGCGGGCCGCCCAAGACATGGCAGGCCGCGCGCCGCTACCGGCTGCGGCTGTGGCAGCCCGGCTCGAACGGCTGGTCGAAGGACGGCATCTCGGCGACCTTGTCATTGATGGCGGTGATCGGCCTGCTCGCCTTCATCTGGATCCTGATCGGGGCGCCGGAGCGGCCGCCCGATCTCAGCCGCTACCCCTCGACCGCCTATCTCGTCTCGATCGTCGTCATGGGGGCGCTGGTCAGCGGCGTCGTCGAGGAAGCGGCGTATCGCGGCTATATGCAGCGCGGGCTCGAGCGGTTCGGCGCCGGCACGGCGATCGTCATCCAGGCCTTCGTCTTCGCTTTGGTCCACGGCGTGCACGGGCTGGAGACGCTGCTTTTCCTGGGGCCGGGCATCTTCATCGCCGGGATCGTCTACGGCCTGCTCGCCTATCACAGCGGGTCGATCGTGCCCGGCATGATCGTGCATTTCCTCGGCGACCTCGCCTTTACCTATTTCGCGACGCTTGGTGGCGACTGGCGGCTGCTGATCGTTGCTTGACGGCTGCGGCGGACGCTCACCATAGCGGTCGCCGATGAAGCCGATCGGCCTGTCCTTCCTCGCCGGCGCGATCGGCGCGCTCGGCTTCGCGCCGCTGAGCCTGTGGCCGCTGACGCTCGCCGCCTTCGCCGTGTTGCTGTGGCTGATCGAGACCGCGCCGCGGCTGAGGAGCGCGCTGGCGCGCGGCTGGTGGTTCGGGGTCGGCCAGTTCACCGTCGGCCTCAACTGGATCGCCACCGCCTTCACCTACCAAGCGGCGATGCCGGCCTGGCTCGGCTGGGTCGCGGTGGCGCTGCTCTCGCTCTATCTCGCCATCTTCCCGGCGATGGCGGCGGGGCTGGCCTGGCGCTGGGCGCGGCACGATCGCGTCGCGTTGATTCTCGTCTTCGCCGCCGCCTGGATCGTCACCGAATGGCTGCGCGCCGGCCTGTTCACCGGCTTCGCCTGGAATCCGGTCGGGGTGACTTTGCTGCCGACCGGACTGGCGGGCACCGCGCAATGGATCGGCACCTATGGGCTCTCCGGATTGACCGTTCTGGTCGCCGGTGCGCTTTTCCTGCTGGCGCGCTCAGGCACGCGCGTTGCGGCCGGGGCGGTGCTGCTGGCGGCGGGAGCAGGCGGAACGCTGGCTTGGGCCGCGGCGCCGCGAGCGCCGGCCCGCGATGTCGCGCTGCGTGTGGTCCAGCCCAACATCAACCAGCAGGACAAATGGGATCCGGCCTTTGCGGAGGAGAGCTTCCGCCGCCATGCCCGGCTGAGCGGCGGCGCGCGCCCCGATCGGCCCCGCCTCCTTCTCTGGCCGGAAGCCGCGACGCCCGAATTCCTGTCGGTCGAGCCGCGCGCCCGACAGCGGATCGCCCGTTTGCTCGGCCCGAACGACCTGCTGTTGCTGGGCGGCGTCGAGCTGACCTTCGGCCCGGACGGCCGGCCCAATGCCGCCTATAACAGCCTCTATGCGCTCGACCCGGCCGGCCGGCTGCGCGGCCGCTACGACAAGGCGCATCTCGTCCCCTATGGCGAATATCTGCCGATGCGGCCGATCCTGTCGGCGCTCGGCATCAGCCGGCTCGCCCCCGGCGACCTCGATTTTCTGTCCGGCCCCGGCGCGCGCACGATCGATCTGCCCGGCTTCGGCCGGGCCGGGGTGCAGATCTGCTACGAGATCATTTTCTCCGGTCAGGTCGTCGATCCGGCGGACCGGCCGGACTTCATTTTCAATCCCTCGAACGACGCCTGGTTCGGCGCTTGGGGCCCGCCGCAGCATCTCGCCCAGGCGCGGCTGAGGGCGATCGAGGAAGGTCTGCCGGTGATCCGGGCGACGCCGACCGGCATTTCGGCGGTGATCGACGCCAATGGCGTGCTGCTCGGGCAGTTGCGGCCGGGCGTCGCCGGGATGATCGATTCGCTGCTGCCGGGCGCCGCGCCGCCGACCCTGTTCGTGCGCTTCGGCAATGTCCTGCCGTTGATCTTCGCTCTGCTGCTCGTCGCGGGGGCGATTGCAGTCGGGCGGAAAAGGCGCTAGCGAGCCGCCCGCACATAAAGCTTCCTTTATATCCTTAAATTTCCAGCGAAGGACCGCCTCCCGCGATGCGCAGCAACTACACCTTCACGTCCGAATCCGTGTCCGAGGGCCATCCCGACAAGGTCAGCGACCAGATTTCCGACGCCTTGGTCGATTACTTCATCGGCAAGGACCCGGAGGCGCGCGTCGCCTGCGAGACGCTCGTGACCACCCAGCGCATTGTGATCGGCGGCGAGATCCGCTGCCGGCCGGTCTATGACGAGGAAAAGTTCAGCGACACGCACGGCTGGGCGCCGGGCTCGCGCGACGAGATTGAGCAGATCGTCCGCCATGTCGTGCAGCGGATCGGCTACGAGCAGGACGGCTTCCACTGGCAGACCGCCGCGTTCGACAATTACCTGCACGGCCAGTCGGCCCATATCGCTCAGGGCGTCGACGCGGCCGGCAACAAGGACGAAGGAGCCGGCGACCAGGGCATCATGTTCGGCTTCGCCTGCGACGAGACACCGGACCTGATGCCGGCCACGCTCTATTACAGCCACAAGATCCTCGCGAAGATGGCCGAGGACCGGCACTCCGGCCGTGCCCCCTTCCTGGAGCCGGACGCGAAGAGCCAGGTGACCCTGCGCTTCGAGGAGGGCAAGCCGGTCGCGGCCACCGCGATCGTCGTCTCCACCCAGCATAAGCAGGGCTATGCCGAGAAGGGCGAGCACGCCAATCCCGCGCTCTACGCCGAGCTGCGCGACTATGTGAAAGGCGTGGTGGCCGAAACGCTGCCGGCCGAGCTGCTCTCCGACGAGACCGTTTATCACATCAACCCGACCGGCGCGTTCGAGATTGGCGGGCCGGACGGCGACGCGGGCCTCACGGGGCGCAAGATCATCGTCGACACCTATGGCGGCGCGGCCCCGCATGGCGGCGGCGCGTTCAGCGGCAAGGACCCGACCAAGGTCGACCGCTCGGCCGCCTACGTCACCCGCTATCTCGCCAAGAATGTCGTCGCCGCGGGCCTTGCCAAGCGCTGCACGATCCAGCTCTCTTACGCGATCGGCGTCGCCGAGCCGCTGTCGCTCTATGTCGATCTGCACGGCACCGAGCTGAACGGCACGACCGCGACAAAGCTGGAGGAGGTGCTGCCCACGCTGGTGCGGCTGACGCCGCGCGGCATCCGCACCCACCTCGCGCTCAACAAGCCGATCTACGAAAAGACCGCCGCCTACGGCCATTTCGGCCGCAAGGCCGAAGGCGATCTCTTCACCTGGGAAAAGACGGACCTGGTCGATCGGCTGAAGGCGGCGCTCTGAGCGCCAACCTGTATTGCCTGGTCGCCGCCGCAGCCGCTGCGGCGGGCGAAACGCCGGCCTTCGTCGAAAATGGCGACATCCGGCTTCGTTATGACGAACTGGACGGCGCCGTCGCTGGCTATGCAGCGGCGCTGGTCGCGCGCGGCGCGCAGCCCGGCGACCGGCTCCTGGTCCAGGCCGAGAAGTCGGTCGAGGGCGCGCTGCTCTATCTCGCCGCGCTGCGGGCAGGGCTGATCTACGTCCCGCTCAACACCGCCTATACCGCGACCGAGCTCGAACATTTCATCGCCGATGCCGAGCCGGCGCTGATCATCGCGCCCGGCCATCTCGACCTCGCCGACCTGGTCGCGCCGCCCGCCGATTTCGAGACCGTGCCGCGCGGGCCCGACGATCTCGCGGCGATCCTCTACACCTCGGGCACGACAGGCCGATCCAAGGGCGCGATGCTGAGCCACGCGAACCTGTCGTCCAACGCGCTGACGTTGAAGGACTACTGGCACTGGCAGGCCGGGGACGTGCTGATTCACGCCTTGCCGATCTACCATGTCCACGGCTTGTTCGTGGCCTTGCACGGCGCGCTGCTCAACGGCTCGACGATGCTCTGGCACGAGAGCTTCAATGCCGACGCCGTGATCGCCGACATGGCCCGCGCGACGATCCTGATGGGCGTGCCGACCTTCTACACGCGGCTGCTCGCCAGTCCCGCCTTCGCCCGCGCGGCGGCGGCGGGCATGCGGCTGTTCGTCAGCGGCTCGGCGCCCCTGCTGGAATCGACGTTCGAAGAATTCGAAGATCGAACCGGGCATCGCATCCTCGAACGTTACGGTATGACCGAGGCAGGCATGATCTGCTCCAACCCCTATGACGGCGAGCGCATGCCCGGCACGGTCGGCTTCCCGCTGCCCGGCGGCGCGGCGCGGGTATGCGACGATGCCGGTCGCGAGCTGCCGCGCGGCGAGGCAGGGGTTCTGGAGATCAAGGGACCGAATCTGTTCAAGGGCTATTGGCGCCGGCCCGACAAGACCGCCGAGGAGATGCGGTCCGACGGTTTCTTAATCACCGGCGACATCGCGACGATGGCGGCGGACGGCCGCGTCGCGATCGTCGGCCGGACCAAGGACCTGATCATCGCCGGCGGCCTCAACATCTATCCGAAGGAGATCGAGCTCGCGATCGACGCCGTGCCCGGCGTTGCCGAAAGCGCGGTGATCGGCGTGCCGCACCCCGATCTCGGCGAGGCGGTGGTGGCGGTGGTGACGCGCACCGATCCGGCGCTGGACGAAGCGATGCTGCTCGCCGCCCTCGCCGACCTCGCCCGCTTCAAGCAGCCGCGCCGAATCCTCTTCGCCGAGAGCCTGCCGCGCAACGCGATGGGCAAGGTGCAGAAAGCGGCGCTGCGCGAGGCGCACAAGGGCCTGTTCAGCTGATGGGCAAGGACCCGACGACCATCCGCCGCCTTTATGGCCGCTCCAAGGGGCGGCCATTGCGCGCCGGCCAGGCCGAGCTGATTGGGAAGCTGCTGCCACAGCTCGCGGTGCCGCCGGAGGGAGCGATCGATCCGCGCGCCCTGTTCGGCGATGACCGCCCGCTCCATTTCGAGATCGGCTTCGGCGGCGGCGAGCATCTCGCTTACCGCGCCGATCTGCTGCCCGATCATGGCTTCATCGGTGCCGAGCCCTTCCTGAACGGCGTCGCCGGCGCGTTGATGCATATCCGCGACGGGCGCCTCGCCAATGTGCGGCTGCATCATGGCGACGCGCTGCAGGTGCTGGAGCGGCTGCCGGACGAGTCCCTGCGCTTCATCTATCTCCTCCACCCCGATCCCTGGCCCAAGGCGCGGCACGCCAAAAGGCGGATGATCAACCCCGGCCCGCTCGACCTGATCGCGGCCAGAATGGAGAAGGGCGGCGAGTTCAGGCTCGGCACCGACGATCCCGTCTATTGCCGCTGGGCGATGATGGTGATGGGCCGGCGCACCGATTTCGAGTGGCTCGCCGAACGCCCAAGCGATTTCCTCGTCCGCCCCGTCGGCTGGCCGGAGACCCGCTACGAAGCGAAAGCCCGCCGCGAAGGCCGCGAAGTGTGGTATTTCCGCTATCGGAGGGTCTGAACATGCGACGCTTCCTCATCGCCTTACTGGTTCTCGCCGCCGCCGAGACCGCGGCGCTCGCCTGTTCTTGCGTCGGCGTTCCGCGGGATGCGGCGCAGCGGCAAAGATTGGCGCGCGACATCGCGACCGGGGCGCTGGCCCTGGTCGAAGTGGAACTCGTCACGCCCTATGACCGCCCGGGCCGCGGCGAGCGGCTGCGGGTCCACCGAACGCTGGCGGGCCGCGCTCCAGCGGCTTTCGAGGTCGAGCGCGACAGGCCGCCAATCAGCACGGCGTGCGATCTCGAGTTCAATAGCGGGGAACGGACGCTGGTCCTGATCTACGCGCCGCGGCGGCCGGCCGGTCAGCGAAGCTCGCGCTATCGCATCTCCTCTTCGTGCACCACCTATCTGCTCGCCGATGCCGCCTTCCAGGCGGCGGTGATCCGCGAATGGGGTCGCCGCCGCTAGCGGCTCGGCACCAGCCTCAGCAGCCGGCCGCCGGAGCCATTGCGCTCATCTTCCAGCACATAGACCGATCCGTCCGGATGCTGCTCCAGCTCGCGGATGCGCTGGCCCATGTCCCAGCGCTCCGCCTCCCGGGCACTGGCGCCGTCGAAGGCGACGCGCACGATCGCCCGGCCGGAAAGACCACTGATCAGGGCGCTGCCGCGCCACCCAGGGAACATCGCGCCAGAATAGAAGATCAGGCTCGACGGCGAGATCACCGGCGTCCAGGTGATCTTCGGCGGCAGGAAGCCGTCGCCGGGGCGATGGTCGGGGATGTCGCGGCCGTCATAATGATCGCCGTTGGAGACGGTCGCGTAGCCGTAATTGCCGCCGCGCTCGATCAGGTTGAGCTCGTCGCCGCCGCGCGGACCCATTTCATGCTCCCAGAGCCGCCCACGCGAATCGAAAGCAAGGCCGAGCGGGTTGCGATGGCCGAGGCTCCAGACCTGCGCCGCGACGCCGCCGCGTGACGCGAAGGGATTGTCGCCTGGCACCGAGCCGTCCGGGTTGAGCCGGATGATCTTGCCGCCGTTCGATCCCATGTCCTGCGAAGGCGTGAACTGCTGCCGCTCGCCGGAGCTGATGAAGAGGTGGCGCCCGTCGGGCGAAAAAGCGAGGCGATGACCGTAATGGCCGCCCCCCTCGAAGCCGGGCGTCTGCCGCCAGATCACCTGAAAGCCCTCGATCCGGGGCGCACCGGCCTCGGTGACCAATCGGCCCCGCCCGACCGCGGCATGGCGTGTCCCGCCCTCGCCAGGCTCGGCGAAGCTGAGGTAGACGAGTCCGTTGCCGGCGAAGCCCGGATCGAGGATGACGTCGCCCAGCCCGCCCTGGCCGCCATAGGAAACAGCGGGCACGCCGCCGACCTCGACCGCCTGTCCGCCCATCGTCCAGAGGCGCAGCCTGCCCTGCCGTTCGGTGATCAACGCCTGCCGGCCGCCGGGAAGGAAGGCCATCGCCCAGGGCTGGCTGAAGCGGGCGACCTCCTCGATCGCGAACGGGCGGCCGGGGACGTTGGCGGGGACATCCTGGTCGCTGGCGGCGGTGCAGCCGAGCAGGGCGGCGGTGAGCAGGATCGGGCGAACGCGGCGCATCGGACAAGCTCCATCGGCAATCATGAGCCCGCGCGCCTCCTAGCGCGGTGCGCGGCGCTCGGCGAGGGCCGTTTCTTCCCTCGCAACGCGCGAGCGCCTATATGGCCGCCATGTCCATCCGCCCGTGGCGCGACATCGCGCGCCGCCAGTCCCGTCAGATCATGGTCGGCCACGTGCCGGTCGGCGGCGGCGCGCCGGTCACCGTCCAGACGATGACCAACACGCCGACCTCCGACGCCAAGGCGACGATCGACCAGATCCGCCGCTGCGAGGAAGTGGGCGTCGACATCATCCGCGTCTCCTGCCCGGACGTGGCATCGACCGCGGCGATGCGCGAGATCACCCGCTCCGCCAACGTGCCGGTCGTCGCCGACATCCATTTCCACTACAAACGCGCGCTCGAAGCCGCCGATGCGGGCGCGGCGTGCCTCAGGATCAATCCCGGCAATATCGGCTCGTCCGAGCGCGTCGCCGAGGTCGTGCGCGCCGCGAAGTCGAACGGCTGCTCGATGCGGATCGGCGTCAATGCCGGCAGCCTCGAAAAGGACCTGCTCGAAAAATATGGCGAGCCCTGCCCCGAGGCCCTCGTCGAAAGCGCGCTCGACCATATCAAATTGCTGCAGGACCATGATTTCCACGCGTTCAAGGTCGCGGTGAAGGCATCCGACCAGTTCCTCGCCGTCGCCGCCTATCAGCAGCTCGCCGAGACGGTCGATTGCCCCTTGCATCTCGGCATCACCGAGGCGGGCGGCCTGCGCGGGGGGACCGTCAAGAGCGCGATCGGCATCGGCTCCCTGCTCTGGTTCGGGATCGGCGACACGATCCGGGTCAGCCTCTCCGCCGAGCCGGAGGAGGAAGTCCGCGTCGGCTACGAGATCCTGAAGGCGCTCGGCATCCGCAACCGCGGCGTGCGCGTCGTCTCATGCCCGTCCTGCGCGCGGCAGGGGTTCGACGTGATCCGCACCGTCGAGAAATTGGAGGAGCGGCTGAGCCACATCCGCACGCCGATGTCGCTCAGCGTGCTCGGCTGCGTCGTCAACGGCCCCGGCGAGGCGCGCGAGACCGATATCGGCATCACCGGCGGCGGCCAGGGCAAGCATATGGTCTATCTCAGCGGCGTCACCGACCATCATGTCCGCGACGAGG
>NZ_JBQTIN010000062.1:0-6038 GCF_052388015.1 Sphingosinicella sp. | reverse complement strand
GGGCGATGCCGATCTCGCCCCGCGCGCCCTCCAGCCGCGCGACCATCGCCGGCGGCGGCCGGTCCGCCTCGCCTTTCTCGCGCCAGATCGACCGGCGCACCTGCTCCAGATGGTTGCTGAGCATGGTCGCGGCGATGTCGAGCACGCCATAGCGGCCGGCGCGCAGCGAGCGCAGCAGATCCAGGCCGCCGTCGGCGAGGCAGAGCATGACCTCGAAATGGCAGAGCTGGCGGCAATAGAAATCCGCCTCCACGATCCGCCCCGCCAGCCGGGCGCGCCGCTCCTGGCCGATCTTCAGCCCATATTTGGCGATCAGTTGGTCGAGCAGGACGGCTTTGATCCGCGGGTCGTCCACATCCGTTGGCGCGGCGGCGGGCGAACGCGCGGCGCGTGCCGCTCCACCGCCGCGCCGCCCACCCGCTTGGTCCACCGCCGCGTCCCAGGCGGCGGCGAAGCTCTCCGCCCCGGCCGCCTTGCGCAATTGATAGGCGCCGTTCCCGGTCAGGCCCTGCGTCTGCGCCGCCTTCTCCGCGTCCAATCCCTCCGCCAGGGCAGCGATGAACCCCTGCTGTCGCTCCGCTGTCCACCCGCCTCTCCGGTTGAACTTGCGCGGGACGGGCGTGAAGGCAAGGGTATCGGTCATAGGGGCCCGATAACCCAATCGACATCATGTAGGAAAATGAAAAGTGCCGTAACGGTTCATTTCGTCCTCCAATTCGATGCGCCGCGGGTTGGGGTGACAGAAAAGGCGCGGTGACATGCGGGGGTTCGGCCGTTTTTCGAGAATGATATGCGCTTGCCGCTGGACTAAGGTTACAGCCTCGACACCGCCGGTGGGGTTCTTTGGATATGGCACGCCTCGCGATCACCCGGCTCCTCATCCTTCCGGGCCTGTTCCTCCCGCTGGCCGCCCATGGCCAGACGGTGGCGGAGATCGCGCTGACCTGCCGCAGGGTCGGCGACGTGCCGAGCCGGACGGGCACGCCGCGGTTCATCCGCGTCGATCCCGCCGCCGCGGCGCAGCTGGCCGGGATCGGGCTGGACCGCGCCGCCATCTTCTTGTCCATGGCCGAGACCGCGATCCCGGAGACGATGGGCTGCTGGGCGATGCCGGTCGGCAATTTCGACAGCCAGCTCATCTCGGTCGGCATGTCGCAATGGAATTACGGCACCGGCAGCCTGCAGCCGGTGCTCGATCGGTGGCGCCGCGGCTTCGGCTCGCGCCGGCGCTTCCGGCGGGAACTCGCCGCGCTCGCTCCGACCTACGGCCGGCTGCTCTTCTCGCGGGATTGCCGCGCGGTGCCGGTGCGCGAGCCGTGCCGGGCCGCGATCCTCGCCGCGCACGATGCCGAGGGGCAACTCCATCCGTTGTTGCGGGCCGAGCTGACCGCGATCTTCGAAAGCGATGCCATGCTGCAGGTGCAGGCGGACGCCTATGTCGAGCGCCTGCTGTTCGTGCGCGCCGAGCTGCTGCGGGTCTTCCCCGACCGTCCGATCAGCATGCGTCAGGTGCGCTGGGCGATCGACACAATCGTGCAGCAGGCGCGGCTGCCGCCGGACGAGGACATCGCGCGGCTGCGTCGGCGGCTCGCGGCGATGCCGGCCGCCGAGCGCTGGCCGCGGCTGCGCGCGATCTTCGCCTGGTACGCGGCGCTGGCGCAAACGATCGACCAGGACGGAATCGCGCGCGATTTTGCCTGGAACGTCGAGCAATGGGGCTGCATGATCGATCGGGGGCTGATCGACCCGGAGCAGTACGAGCTCTTGCACCTCACCTTCCTGAGGAGCCGCACGGCGATCGGCAACAGCGGACGGTGGCAGGCGCTGACCTTCTCCCGCCGCGGCAAGATCGTCCTCGGCGTCGGCAGCGTCAGCGGCCGGCGGGACGGCGCGTGCCCGGCCGGGACCCCCGCGCGGCCGACCGGCGCGGGCGCGGCCGGATCAGACTGAACCGGCGGCCGGGTCGAAAGCGGACCTGGCCACGCGTGCGCAGTCGAACGCGCAATCCCGATCCTTTGCGATTTCCTGCGGCCCGGCTACCATCGCGTCGGGCTCTAGGGAGGACTCATGAAGCTGCTGACCGCTCTCGCCGCCTTCGCCCTCATCGCCTGCGGACAGGGGAGCGCCACGGCGCAGCCGCAATCCCAGTCCGCGCCCACGCCGGTTCCTGGCGGGCCGGGCGTGACCGGCACCCTGCTGATCGGCAACAAAGGCGAGAACACGCTAAGCTTCGTCGATCTCGCCACCGGGCGCGAGCTCGGCCGGGCGGAGACGGGGCGGATGCCGCACGAGATCGCGATCTCGCCCGACCGGCGGCAGGCGGCGGTCGTCGCCTATGGCGCCCGCGCGATCGACATTTTCGACATCGCCACGCGCACCCGGCTGCGCATCATTGACCTGTCGCCCAATGACGGACCGCACGGCCTGGTCTGGCTCGCCGACGGCCGCATTCTCGCGACCACCGAGCGCAGCCAGTCGCTGACCATCGTCGACACCCGGAACGGCGACCGCGTCTCGGCGATCTCGACCGGACAGCAGGGCACGCACATGGTCGCGGTGACGCCGGACGCGCGCCGCGCCTTCACCGCCAACATCGCGGCCGGGACGGTGAGCGTGCTCGATCTCGCTTCGGCCACGAAGATCCGCGACATCGCGGTTGGGGGACGGCCGGAGGGGATCGCGCTGACGCCTGACGGGCGAACGCTCTGGGTCGGCGATCTCCAGACGCCACGCGTCCAGGCCTATGACACGGCGACTTACGAACGCATCGCCGAGGTGCCGGTCGGCCAGACGCCGATCCGGGTGCTGGCCAGCCCCGACGGGCGCTGGATCGTCACTTCGAACCTCGGCGGCGGCAGCCTGACCGTGATCGACGCGGCGACGCGGCGGGTGGCGCGAACGATCGTCGTCAGCGGCGATCAGGCGGCGGGGCAGGTGACGATACTGTTCTCGCCGGACGGCCGCCGGCTCTACGCCGCCGAGACCGGCCGCAACACCGTCGCCGAGGTCGACCTTGCCAGCGGCCGCGTCCTTCGCCGTCTCCCCGCGGGCGCGAACGGCGACGGCCTCGCGATCGCCGAGTGACGGGCGGGTTTTGCGGGGCCGATTGCTAACTTCTCGTTCACCACGTCGCTTGAGCCGCCCTTAGTCTAAGTCGGGCAATGGCGGGGTCGGAAAACGCCTGACGAGGCGTGGAGGACCCGATGCTCAAGTGGATCGCGCGGCTGCGCCGCACTGATTCTAAGGCCCCCGGCTTTCTCGGCCGGCTGCGCCGCGACATTCGCGGCAACACGCTCGCCATCGTCGGCGCGGCGCTCGTGCCGCTGACCGCCATGATCGGCTCGGGCGTCGACATGAGCCGGGCCTATATGGCCAAGACCCGCCTGCAGAGCGCCTGCGACGCCGCCGCGCTCGCCGCGCGCCGGGTGATGTCCAACGACACGCTGACCCAGTCGGTGATCGACGAGGGCGTCCGCTTCTTCAACTTCAACTTCAACCAGGGTGTCTACGGCACCGCGACCTTCACGCCGGCCGTCACGCGTCCGTCGGCGGGGACCATTCGCGTAACCGCGAGCACGACGATCCCGACCACGATCATGCGCATGTTCGGCTTCAACACGCTGCCGCTCGACGTGACCTGCGATGCGTCGCTGAACTTCGTCAACACCGACGTGCTGTTGGTCCTCGACGTCACCGGATCGATGGACTGGGACGTCAACGGCAACACGACCTGGGTCGACGCCAATCGCCGGATCACGGCGTTGCGCGACGCGGTGATGGCGCTGTACGACGAGCTGGCGCCGATCCAGACCCAGCTCGAGGCGAACGGCCTCAGGCTGCGCTATGGCGTCGTGCCCTATTCGAGCACGGTGAATGTCGGCCGACTGGTTTCCGGCGCCGTGCCCGTGCCCGCCGGCGGAGGACTGCCGGGCAATCCGGACTATCTCGCGAACAGCGTCGCCTATCAGACGCGGGTGGGCGACTATGACGATTATACGACGGTCACCAACAGCGACAACACGATCACCGAAACCTACGGGTCGTCGATCACCCAGACGCAGTGCAACGCCTATGGCGTCAACCAGAGCTGGCCGACGATGAATGGGCAGCCGGCGCAGACCGGCGGCCCGCCGCCCAACCCGGTCACCCAGATCACCTATTCCTATCGCGACTGGGGCGCGACCGGCGACAGGTCCGGCACGACCCGGACCTGCCGCCGCTACCGGCGCACCGTGGTGACGCAGTCCGGCTATCAGAACGATCAATGGATCTATCGTCAGGAGACGGTCGACACGAGCCAGTACAAGATGGGCACGCCCGTCGCGATCGCCACCGATGATGGCGACGATGGCGGCCTGACTGCCACCGCCGGCGAATATGACCTGCGCGAGGCGGCGGCGCTAGCGGTCGGCGACGATACGACCACCGTCACCTGGAACGGCTGCATCGAGGAGCGCGCGACGACGAGCGTGATCACCGGCAGCTCGACCAACGTGATCCCCAACAATGCCTTCGATCTCGACGTCAACCGCATTCCGAACAACGACGCCACGCGTTGGCGGCCGATGTGGCCGGCGATCGAGTGGCGCCGCAACGGCTGGTCCTATTCCAGCATGTCGGGCGCGGCCTGCCCGGCCGAGGCGCGGCGGCTCCAGGCCTGGACCCGCACCGCGCTGCTCAACTACGTCAACGCTCTCGATCCGGGCGGCAGCACCTATCACGACACCGGCATGATCTGGGGCGCGCGGATGATCTCCAACGCCGGCATCTTCGCCGACAGCCCGAACACCTTCGCCAACATGCCGGTCGCCCGTCACGTCATCTTCATGTCGGACGGCCAGATGGACACCGACCGGAACCTCTACGGCATGTACGGCATCGAGAGCCATGATCAGCGGATCAGCGGCATGACGAGCCCGTCGGAAACCGAGCTCAACGGCCGCCACATGCGGCGCTTCCAGATGATGTGCGAAGCGACGAAGGGCCTCGGCGCATCGATCTGGGTGATCGCCTTCGGCACCACGCTGAGCGCCGAAATGCAGGCCTGCGCGAGCAACGTGAACCAGGCATCGACGATCAGCAGCCGCGACGCCCTGATCGCTCGCTTCCGCGAGATCGGCAGCAATATCGGCGCGCTGAGGCTGACCCAATGAGCCGCGCCATGGCCCCGACCCGCATCGCCGGGGACGAAAGCGGCGCGACGCTCATCGAGTTCGCGATCATCCTGCCGGTGCTCTGCGTGCTGCTGCTCGGCATCTTCGATCTCGGCTACCGCTCCTATGCCTCGTCGGTCATTCAGGGCGCGCTGCACGAGGCGGCGCGGATGGCGACGGTCGGCAACGTCAACATGACCCAGATCGACGCGCGGGTGCGGCAACGGCTGAGCAATTTCGCGGGCAGCAGGGCGACGATCACGACCGCGACCGAAAGCACCTATGACTTCGCCAGTGTCCGCCGGCCGGAGAAGCTGCTGATCGATACCGCGCCGGTCGGCGCCTACAACCAGGGCGATTGCTGGGAAGAGGTCACGGGCAACAGCAGCCACGACACCAATCGCGGCCGCGGTGGCCAGGGCGGCGCGGACGACATCGTCCGCTACGAGGTCACGATGACCTATCCGCGCATCGTCCCGATCGGGCGACTGATCGGCTGGAGCGACAACGAGACGATCGTCGCGAACACCGTGCTGCGCAACCAGCCTTATGCGGGGCGCTCGCTCAATATTCAGAGACTGCAGTGGCAATATAACGCCGGCACATGGACTCTCGGGACATGCTGATGGGAGCGCGTACCTTCCTGCGCTGCAAGTCGCGGGCGCTGCGCGGCTGTACGAGCGGGCTCGCTTATGTCGAGTTCGCCCTGGCGCTGCCTGTCCTGCTGACGTTGGGCCTGTTCGGGCTGGAAACCGCGAACTTCGCGATGGCGCACCTCAGGGTCAGCAACATCGCCGTGATGACCGCCGACAATGCGGCGCGGATCCGCGACAATATCGACGAGGCCGACGTGATCGACCTCCTCACCGGCGCCAAGGAAACCGG
>NZ_JBQTIN010000061.1:0-11962 GCF_052388015.1 Sphingosinicella sp. | reverse complement strand
ATCGGAATGCCGTAGCCGCCGTCGCGGAAGGCGATCGCGGCGCGCCGCACGACCTCCTCCTCGCCCTCGGCGAACAGCTCGCGGCGCGGATTGGCCCGCGCCGCCTCGTAGGCGAGGGTGAGGACGGAGGTGGTCGGGTTGAGGCGCGCGCGCAGCGACGTGCGATAGGCCGCCATGTCCTCGATCGGCTTGCGCGCCACGCCCGAATCCATCGCCGCCTGGGCGACGGCGGCGGGGACGATCTCCATCAGCCGCGGATCGAACGGCGCCGGGATGATATAATCGGCGCCGAAGCTGTGCGCCTTGCCGCCATAGGCCGCGGCGACCTCTTCGGGCACCTGCTGGCGGGCGAGTTCGGCGAGCGCCCGGGCGGCGGCAATCTTCATTTCCTCGTTGATCGTCGTCGCGCGCACGTCGAGCGCGCCGCGAAAGATGAAGGGGAAGCCGAGCACGTTGTTGACCTGGTTGGGATAGTCCGAGCGGCCGGTGGCTACGATCGCGTCGGGCCGCGCCGCCTTGGCCTCGGGCGGCGTGATCTCGGGGTCCGGATTGGCCATCGCGAAGATGATCGGCTTCGGCGCCATCTCGTCGACCCATTCGGGCTTCAGCGCGCCGGCGGCGGAGAGGCCAAAGAAGGCGTCCGCGCCCTTCAGCGCCTCCTCAAGCGTGCGCGCGTCGGTCTTTGCCGCATGGGCCGACTTCCATTGGTCGAGCCCCTCGCGGCCCTGGTAAATGACCCCCTTGCGGTCGCACATCAGGACATTGTCGTGCGGAACCCCCATCGCCTTGACCAGCTCGGTGCAGGCGATCGCGGCGGCGCCGGCGCCGTTCACGACCAGCTTGAGGCCCTTCAATTCGCGGCCGGTGAGGTAGCAGGCGTTGATCAGGCCGGCGGCGCTGATGATCGCGGTGCCGTGCTGGTCGTCATGCATGATCGGGATGTTCATGCGCTCGCGCAGCGTCTGCTCGATGATGAAGCATTCGGGGGCGGCGATGTCCTCGAGGTTGATGCCGCCGAAGCTCGGCTCCATCAGCGCGACCGCCTCGATGAATTTGTCGGGGTCCTCGGTGTCGAGCTCGATGTCGATCGAATCGACGTCGGCGAAGCGCTTGAAGAGCACCGCCTTGCCCTCCATCACCGGCTTGGAGGCCAAGGCACCGAGATTGCCGAGGCCGAGGATCGCGGTGCCGTTGGAGATGACGGCGACCAGATTGCCCTTGGCGGTATAGTCATAGGCCTTGCCGGGGTCCTCGGCGATGGCGCGCACCGGCACGGCGACGCCCGGCGAATAAGCGAGGCTGAGGTCGCGCTGCGTCGCCATCGGCTTCGACGCGATAATCTCGATCTTGCCCGGGCGTCCCTCGGCGTGGAAGGCGAGCGCTTCGGCTTCCGAGAATTTGACGTTGCTGCCCTCGCTCACCTGCCGCTCTCCCTGTTTTGCAGGGCTGTAGGCCCGGCATGGCGGCATCCGCAAGGCCGGGCTGGGCTCAGTAGAAGGGGATGCCGGGCCGCAGTACGAGCTGGAAGATGGCGAGCAGCACCAGCGTGAGGACGAGCGGGATCAGGATCGCCCGCGGACCCGCCGGTGCGGACGGCCGCGCATCTGTCACGCGCCAGGCATTGGCCTGCGCCCAGGCCATGCCGATCAGGGTCACCGCGATCGGCGGCGACACGACCTCCATCGCCTCGCGGGGAATGCGGAACAGGATGATGACCGGGACGGCGAGCGACGCCGGCGCCGTCGCGGCGTTGAACATGTAGCCGGTGCGGCGACCCGGGCTGGCGAGGCGTGCAGCGTCACTCGCGGTCTGGAGCAGGGGGCGGGTGATCCAGAGCCCGGTGAACGCAATCCCGGCAAGCGCGGCAATGGCGGCGAGGGTCTTCGCGAGGTCGCTCATCGCAAGATAGTCCATCGCCATGCTGACATCGTTGCCCGGGTTGAACGCGCCGACCACGACCTGCGGCAACGACTGGAACAGGCCGTTGAACGCCATCCAGATCAGGAACAGGCGCATGCCCGGCGTCCGGCCCGCGCCACGATGCACGAGCCAGACGCAGGCCAGCCCGGTCAGGAAGATCGCCAGCGCGCCCGTGCCCTGAAACAGCCGTTCGAGCGGATGGTCGCCCGCCCAATGGTGATTGTTGTGATAGAGCGTCGGCCTCAGGCCCGGCGTCAGCGCCTTGGGCACGACCAGGAACAGCTCCTGGACGAAGAAGATGATGTTGAAGGCGAGCGTGTAGAGCAGGCTCGACTGGCCGAGCAGCCGCCAGTCCCAGCCGGGCGGCTGTGAGGCGGCTGCCTCTCCGCGCCGGCCGCGCCACAATCCGGCCAGGCCAATCAGCAGCGGCACGCCGAAAACGAAGCCGAGGATCAGGCCGAACGCCCCGCCATGGCCCATGGCCGTCTCCCGCTGTATTATTCCTATAATACGCGACTATCGCACGCCGCCCGGTTTCGCAAGTCCGGGGAAGCCGGTATCGCTGTCGCGATGGCCGCCGCCCGCCTTGTTCCCGATCCCGCGCCGCCGACGCCGATGATGGTGCAGTATCTCGCGCTCAAGGCGGAGGTGGAGGATTGCCTGCTCTTCTACCGGATGGGCGATTTCTTCGAATTGTTCTTCGAGGACGCAAAGATTGCGGCGGCGTGCCTCGACATCGCGCTCACCGCGCGCGGCGAGCTTGGGGGGCGGCCGATCCCGATGTGCGGCGTTCCGATCCACGCCGCCGAATCCTATCTCGCCCGGCTGATCAGGGCCGGCCACCGGGTGGCGATCGCCGAGCAGATTGAGAGCCCGGTCGAAGCGAAGAAACGAGGGTCTAAATCGGTGGTCGGCCGGGCGATCGTGCGGGTCGTCACCGCCGGCACGCTGACCGAGGAGGCCCTGCTCGATTCGCGCGCCGCCAACTGGCTGGCGGCGGTGGCGAAATCGGGCGAGCGCTGGGGGATCGCGGCGGCCGACGTCTCGACCGGCCGGTTCGAGCTCACCTCGGTGCCGGCGGCGGGGCTGGACGCGGAGCTGGCCCGGCTCGGCGCGGCGGAGATCGTCTCGCCCGAGCCGCTGGCCGGCGCGATCGAGCGACGCGCCGGTTTCGACAGCATCGCGGCCGAGCGGCGGCTCAAGGAGCGCTTCGGCGTCGCGACGCTGGACGGCTTCGGCCGTTTAGACCGCGCCGCCTTGTGCGCGGCGGGCGGACTGCTCGCTTATCTTGATGAGGTGGCGCGCGAGGCCTTGCCCTTCCTGCGCCCGCCGGCGGCGGTGGCGAGCGGCGACCATATGGCGATCGACGCGGCGACGCGCGAAAACCTGGAGCTGGTCCGCGCGTCGACGGGCGAGCGCTCCGGCAGCCTGCTCGCAGCCGTCGATCGCACCGTCACCGGCGCCGGCGCGCGCCTGCTCGCCGCCGATCTCGGCGCGCCGTTGCTCGACCGGGCGCGGATCGAGGCGCGGCTCGATCTCGTCGGCTGGTTCGCCGAGGATGGCGGCCTGCGCGAGGCGGTGCGCCGCGCGCTGCGCGCCTTGCCCGACATCGGCCGTGCGCTCGGTCGTCTGGTCGCCCGGCGTGGCGGCCCGCGCGATCTCGCCCAGTTGCGCGACGGACTGAACGGCGCACGTGAGCTGCACGACCGGCTGAGCCGGCATGACGACGCGCCCGGCCTGCTCGCGACACTCGCGCCCGCCTTGGTTGGGCATGGCGCGCTGGTCGATCTGCTCGAGCGGGCGCTGGTGCCGTCGCCGCCGCTCGACGCGGCGCAGGGCGGCTATATCGCCGAGGGTTATGACGCCGCGCTCGATGCATTGCGGACGACGGGCGGCGAGGGACGGCGGGCGATCGCGACGCTGGAGGCGCGGTACCGCGCGGAGACCGGGATCGCGTCGCTGAAGATCCGCCACAACAATGTGCTCGGCTATCATATCGAGGTGCAGGCGAGGAACGCGGACGGGCTGATGGCGGCCGATTCGGGCTTCACCCACCGCCAGACGCTGGCCGGCGTCGTCCGCTTCAACGCGCCCGATCTGCACGAGCAGGCGAGCCGGGTGGTGCAGGCGGGGGCACATGCGCTGGCGGCGGAGGCGGCGCATCTGGAGGAGCTGACCGAGGCTGCGCTGGGCCGCGCCGAGCCGATCGCCGCGACCGCCGATGCGCTGGCGAGGCTCGATGTCGGTGCGGCGCTCGCCGAGCGGGCGATCGAGGGCGGCTGGACCCGGCCGACATTCGCCGAGGCGGCCTGCTTAGAGGTCGAGAGCGGCCGCCATCCCGTGGTCGAGGCGGCGCTCAGACAGGCCGGCGAGCGCTTCGTCGCCAACGATCTCCGCTTGAGCGAAGCCTCGCGGCTCTGGCTCGTCACGGGGCCGAACATGGGCGGCAAATCGACCTTCCTGCGCCAGAACGCGCTGATCGCGGTGCTGGCGCAGGCGGGATCGTTCGTTCCGGCCGAGCGGGCGAAGCTGGGTCTCGTCGATCGCCTGTTCAGCCGGGTCGGCGCCTCGGACAATCTCGCCCGGGGGCGCTCGACCTTCATGGTCGAGATGGTCGAGACCGCCGCGATCCTCGCCCAGGCCGGGCCGAACAGCTTCGTCATCCTCGACGAGGTCGGGCGCGGCACCTCGACCTATGACGGCCTCGCCATCGCCTGGGCGGTGGTCGAGGCGGTTCACGACCAGAGCCGCTGCCGCTGCCTGTTCGCGACCCATTATCACGAGCTGACCCGGCTCGCCGAGCGGCTCGACGGGCTGTCGCTTCACCATGTCCGCGCGCGGGAATGGAAGGGCGATCTCGTCCTGCTGCACGAGGTGGCGGAGGGGCCGGCCGACCGCTCCTACGGCATCGCGGTCGCCAAGCTCGCCGGCCTGCCGCCCGCCGTGCTGGCCCGGGCCAAGGCGGTGCTGGCGAAACTGGAGGCCGGCCGCGCCGCGACCGGCGGCATCGCCGCGGGGCTTGACGATTTGCCGCTCTTCGCCGCCGCCCCGGCCGAGGAGGCCGCGCCCGATGCGGTCCACGCGGCGCTCGCCGAGGCGTTGCCCGATACCCTCTCGCCGCGCGACGCTCTGGAACTGGTCTATCGGCTGAAGCGGCTCGCCGAGGAGGATAAGTGACCGCCCGCATGGCCGCGATCCCGCAGCGCCGGGCGATCATCGACCGGCGGCCGCTGGCCGAGGCGCTGGCTGAGGCGGACGGGGCCGAGGCGGTGCGGCAGTTGAGGGCGGCGCTGGCGGGCGGGCGGGCGGAGATCGCGCAGCGGCTGGAGGAGCGGCCTTATGCCGGCACCGAGATCGCCGCCGCTTACGCCTTTCTCACCGATCAGATCGTCCGGCTGGCGCATGATTTTGTCGTCGACCGGCTCCATCCTTTGTCCAATCCGACCAAGTCCGAGCGGCTGCTGTTGCTCGCCGCGGGCGGTTACGGGCGCGGCGAGATGGCGCCGTTTTCGGACATCGACATCTCGTTCATCACGCCGTGGAAGCCGACCGACTGGACCGAGACGGTGGTCGAGGCGATCCTCTATTTGCTCTGGGACCTTGGTCTCAAGGTCGGCCATTCGGCGCGCGGCGCCGAGGAGCTGATCCGGCTCGCCGCCGCCGACCATACGATCCGCACCGCGACCCTGGAAGCGCGGTACGTCTGGGGCGACGAAGCGCTGTACGACGAGGTCCAGGCCTGGTTCTGGAAAAAGATCGGCTCGGGCCACATCCGCGCCTTCATCAAGGAGAAGCTGGACGAGCGCGACGCGCGCCACGTCCGGATGGGCGACAGCCGTTATGTCGTCGAGCCCAATATCAAGGAAGGCAAAGGCGGCCTTCGCGACCTGCACACGCTCTTCTGGATCGGCAAATATGCCTATCGGCTGAGCGACGTTTCCGGACTGGTCGAGGCGGGGCTGCTGTCCGCCGGCGAACTTAGGCAATTCCAGCGCGCCGAGCGCTTCTTATGGGCGGTGCGCTGCCATCTTCACATCGTCGCCGGCCGGGCGGAGGAGCGGCTGACCTTCGACTATCAGCGCGAGATCGCGGCGCGGATGAATTATGCCGACCGGCCGGGAAAATCGGCCGTCGAGCGCTTCATGCGCCATTATTTCCTCCACGCGCGCACCGTCGGCGACCTGACCGGCGTCTTCCTCGCCCATCTCGACGAGAAGTTCGCGGCCCGCGGCCGGCGCTTCATGCTGCCGAGCTTCCGCCGCCGGCCGGGCAAGCTGGAGGGTTTCGTCCTCGATCGCGGCCGGCTCGCGGTGCCGGACGATGCCTTTCTCGCCGCCGATCCGGTCCGGCTCATCCAGACGTTCGCGCTCGCCGACAAGCACGGGCTGGAGATTCACCCGCTGGCGATGCGCGCGGCGGCGCGGCAGGCGAAGCTGGTCGATGCGATCCGCGACGATCCCAGAGCGAACGCCTTGTTCCTCGACGTACTGACCAGCCCGCGCGATCCCGAAACGGTGCTGCGCTGGATGAACGAGGCCGGCGTGTTCGGCCGCTTCGTGCCGGACTTCGGCCGCGTCGTCGCGCGCATGCAGTTCGATATGTATCATCACTACACGGTCGACGAGCACAGCCTGCGCGCGATCGGTCTCTTGTCGCGGATCGAGCGCGGCCAGTTCAAGGCCGAGCACCCGTTGGGGAGCGCGCTGATCAAGCGGATCGCATCGCGCCGCGTACTCTACGCCGCGGTGCTGCTGCACGACATCGCCAAGGGCCGCGGCGGTGATCATAGCGTGCTCGGTGCCGAGGTGGCGCGCGCGCTTTGCCCACGGCTGGGGCTCGACGCGGCAGAGACCGAGACGGTCGCCTGGCTGGTGCGCTGGCACCTTTTGATGTCGGCGACCGCCTTCAAGCGCGACCTCTCCGATCCCGAATCGATTCAGGATTTCGCCGAACGGGTGAAGAGCCCGGAAAGGCTGCGGCTCCTGTTCCTTCTCACCGTGGTCGACATCCGCGCCGTTGGGCCGGGCACGTGGAACAACTGGAAGGCGCAATTGCTGACCAGCCTGTTCGAGGCGGCCGAGGAAATGCTGCGCCTCGGCCACAAGCAGCACGGTCGTTCCGAGCGGGTAGCGGCGGTCAAGGCGGATGCAGCGATCCTGCTGGGCTGGGACGAGGCGCGCTTCGCCCACTTCGCCAATAGGCTGACCGACAGCTATTGGCTCGCCGAGACGCCGGCGGTGATCGCGGCCAACGCGAAGCTGATCGAGCGCGGGGGCACGCTGGAGCTGGCTCCGCTTCCGGAGCGGGGCGCGACGCTGGCGACAATCCATGCGCCCGATCAGCCGGGCCTCTTCCATCGCCTCTCCGGGGCGATCAGCCTGGCCGGCGGCAACATCATCGACGCCCGCATCCATACGACGGCGGACGGCATGGCGCTCGACAACTTCCTGATCCAGGATCATGCCGGCGGCCCGTTCGCCGACCGGCACCAGCTGGCGCGGCTGGAGGCTGGGGTCGCCCGGGCGATGGCGGGCGAAGAGCCGGCGCGCGAGCGGCTGGCGGCGCGTGGGGCGCCGAGCCGGCGGACCGCGGCCTTCGCGGTGCGCCCGGCGGTGTTCATCGATGACGCGGCGTCGAGCCGTTACACGGTGATCGAAGTCAACGCCCAGGATCGGCCGGCCCTGCTCAGCGATCTCGCGCTTGCGATCACCCGCTCGAAGGCGACGATCCGGAGCGCCCATATCGCGACCTATGGCGAGCGGGCGGTCGACGTCTTCTATCTCACCGAGCTCGACGGGAGGCGGATCACGCGCCCGGCGCGACTCAAGGCGCTGCGCGAGCGCCTGCTCGAAGCGGCGGCAAGCGAGGAACGCCGCGCCGCGGCTTGACGGTCAGCCGTCGGGCGGCAGCGTGGGCGCTTCCGGCGCGTGGCGGCGGAACAGCGCGCGATCTTCGCGGGTGAAGCCGCGGCGCCAGACGATGGTGCCGAAGGTCAGCAGGATCGCCGGCGCGCCGACCGACAGATGAAGCCATTCGAGCCGGTGCGGCAGCAGGTTGAACAGACCGCCGACAACGATCGCCGCCGCCGCCGCCCAGATCAGCGACCAGCGCCACCCCTGCACCGGCGCGCCGAGCAGCCGGCCGAGCAGCCGTGCCTTCAGAACCGATGCGAGCCCCAGCGCCAGCGCCAGGCCGAGCGCCGCGCCGGCCGCCTGGAAGGCCTGGCGGCGCGCCGGGTCGGCCGGCCATTCGAAGATGTTCATCGCGACGATGATGGCGATCGTGATCACCGCCTGCGCCAGGATCATCAGCAAGGAGATCAGCAAATTGCGGTGGCGGGCAATGTAAACCAATGCCGCCTCGGACACGACCGCCGTCGCCGCCACCGCTTCCGCCGCGAGCAGGAAGGCCAGCGCCGCGGCGCCGGCCGGGAATTGCGGGCCGACCAGCCCCATCACCGCCGCGCCGGTCATGCCGAGCGCCAGTGCGATGCCGGTCTGCGCCGCGATGATCCAGAAGCCGACCTGCCGCACCTGGCGGGCGACCGCGGCCTTGTCGCCCTCGGCGAGCTTCTGGGTGATGACCGGGGCGAGGATCGGATCGAAGCTGGTCTTCAATTTCTGCGGCAGCGAGGCGACCTGCTGGGCGACATAATAGATGCCGACCCAATAAGGCGCGACAAGCAGGCCGAGGATCGCGATGTCGAGCCGGCGCGAGCCCCATTCGATCGCGTCGGCGGCGGCGAGCGGATAGTTGCGCCGCGCGACGGCGTTGATCGCGCCGATATCGGGCCACCAGCCGTGCGGCACGCCATAGGACCGGAACAGACGCCAGAAGGCCATCGCCAGACCGGCGACGACCGAGACGACATAAGCGATGATCAGGCCGTCGCGCTGGAAATGGGTGAATGCGAGCGCACCGGCGGCGATGCTGATCACCCAGGGCTCGACGATCGCCCGGACCTGGACGGTCGAGGCGACGTCATGGCGATAGGCCAAAGCGGCGAGTGCCACGTCCGCACCGGCGATGCCGAAAATGACCAAAGGCAGCAGCCATTCCGCGCCGCGTATGTCGCCGGCCGGGAACATCGCCTGCGGAAAGACCATCAGGATCGCGCTCAGAATCGCCGAGGCGACCAACGCGGAGGCAAGTCCGTCCCAGACGACACAGACATGCGGCTTGTCCGTGGTTGCCAGTTGCTGGGCGAGGCCGCGCTTCAGCCCCATCGTGGCGAGCTGCGCGCCGAGCTCCATAACGATCACCGCGAAGGCGAACCGCCCCAGCAGCTCCGGGCCGTAATAGCGGCCGGCGATGAACAGGAAGGGCAGCCGCGCCGCGAGCCGCAGCAGGAAGCCGAAGAAATTGGTCCGGCCGCCCTTGGCCAACGCGGCGATGTCGTCGCGGCCGCCGTCGGCGGGAGCCGTGTCGATCAATGTGCCTCGTCCCAGTTGCGGCCAGTGCCGATCTCGACGCCGAGCGGGACGGTGAGCTTGATCGCCGGCTCGGCTGCCGTCTCCATCACCCGGCGGACGACGGCGCCCGCCGCCTCGACCTCGGCCTCCGGCACCTCGAACACCAGCTCATCATGGACCTGCATCAGCATGCGCGTGCCGCTGAACCCCCCGGCGGCGAGCGCCGGGCCCATCCGCGCCATCGCCCGCTTGATGATGTCGGCCGCCATGCCCTGGATAGGGGCGTTGATCGCCGCGCGCTCGGCGCCTTGGCGCTCATGCTGGACGTTCGACTTGATGCGCGGGAAATGGGTCTTGCGACCGAACAGGGTGGTGGTGAACTCGGTCTCGCGGGCGCGGGTCAGCGTCTCGCCGATATAGGCGCGGATGCCGGGGAAGCGCTCGAAATAGCGATCGATCACCTCCTGCGCCTCCTCCGGCGTCACCCCGAGCCGCTGGGCGAGGCCCCAGCGCGAGATGCCGTAGAGGATCGCGAAGTTGATCGTCTTGGCGGAAGCGCGGGTGTCGCGATTCGCCTCGCCGAACAATTCGATCGCGGTCATGTTGTGGATGTCGGCGCCGGCGGCGAACGCCTCCTTGAGCTGCGGCACGTCGCAGACATGGGCGGCGAGGCGAAGCTCGATCTGGCTGTAGTCCGCCGACATCATCACATGGCCTGGCTCGGCGATGAAGGCGTCGCGGATGCGCCGGCCGATCTCGGTGCGGATCGGTATGTTCATCAGGTTCGGATCGGTCGAGGCGAGCCGGCCGGTCTGCGCGCCGGACAGGCTGTAGCTGGTGTGGACGCGCCCGGTGCTCGGGTTGATCTGCTCCTGCAGCGCGTCGGTGTAGGTCGATTTCAATTTGGTCAGCTGGCGCCAGTCAAGAATGAGCCTGGCGATCGGCACGCCCTCGCGGGAGAGGCGCTCCAGTTCGGTGACATCGGTCGACCAGGTGCCGGACTTGCCCTTGCGGCCGCCGGAGAGGCCCATCCTGTTGAACAGCACGTCGCCCAGTTGCTGCGGGCTTCCGATGGTGAACTTGCAGCCGGCTTCGCCGCAGATCGTCTCTTCCAGCGCATTGATCTGGGTGTTGAACTCGGCCGAAAGCTCGCGCAGCACATCGCGATCGACCTTGACGCCGTCGCGCTCCATCCGGCCGATCACCGCGACCATCGGCCGATCGACCAGCTCGTAGACGCGTGTGACGCCCTCGAACGGCATGCGCGTCCTGAACCGCCGCCAGAGGCGCAGCGCCACGTCGGCGTCCTCGGCGGCATATTCGGTCGCCCTGTCGACCGGCACCCTGTCAAACGTGATCTGCTTCAGGCCCGTGCCGCAGAGCGATTTGTAGGGGATGCATTCGTGGTCGAGATGCTTCTTCGCGAGATCGTCGAGCGCGTGACTGTTGAGCCCGCCGGCGTCGAGATTGAAGCTCATCACCAGTGTGTCGTCATAAGGCGCGAGGCAAATGCCGCGCTGGTTCAGGATCACCCAGTCGAACTTGAGGTTGTGGCCGATCTTGAGGATCGCCGGGTCCTCGAGCAAAGGCTTCAGCCGCTCCAGCACGAGCGCGGCCGGGAGCTGGGGAGGCCGCTCGTCGAACATATCGCCGCCGCCATGCTCCAGCGGGATGTAGCAGGCGCGGTTGGGCCGGGTGGCGAGGCTGATCCCGACCAGTTTGGCGGTGACGCAGTCGCGCCCGTCCGTCTCGGTGTCGATCGCGACCTGGCCGGTGGCGCTTATTTCGGCGAGCCAGCGGTCCAGTGCCGCCTCGTCCGTCACCGTCTCGTAGAGCGCGCGGTCGATCGCCGGCTCCGGCGCGGCCTCGGCCTGCCTGGGCGCCTGGGAAGGCGCGGGCGCGCTCGCCGCCACGGCTTGTCCGCCGCCGCTCAGCCGGGCGAGCAGCGATTTGAAGCCATGATGCTCCAGGAATTCGCGCAGCGGCTCTTCCGGAATCCCCTTCATCGCCAGCGCATCGAGCGGCTCTGGCACCGGCGCGTCGCAGACCAGCTCCACCAGCCGGCGCGACAGCCGCGCCATCTCGGCATGCTCGATCAGATTCGCCTTGAGCTTCGGCTTGGTGATCTCCTCGACATGGGCGAGCACGCTTTCGACATCGCCATATTGCTGGATCAGCTGGCTGGCGGTCTTCGGGCCGACGCCGGGCACGCCCGGCACGTTGTCGACGCTGTCGCCCATCAGCGCCAGCACCTCGCCGACCTTTTCCGGGCCGACGCCGAACTTCTCGATCACCTGCTCGCGCCCGATCCGCCGGTCCTTCATCGTGTCGAGCATGTCGACCCGGCCGTCCTCGATCAGCTGCATCAGATCCTTGTCGGACGAGACGATCGTGACCTGCCAGCCGGCCTCGACGGCGACCTTGACGTAGCAGGCGATGATGTCGTCCGCCTCCAGCCCCTCCTCCTCGATGCATGGGATCGAGAAGGCGCGCGTCGCGTCGCGGATCAAGGGGAATTGCGGCACCAGCTCGGGCGGGGCCGGCGGCCGGTTCGCCTTATACTGGTCGTACATCAAATTGCGGTGGGTGCTTTCCGAGGCGTCGAGGATCACCGCGAGATGGGTCGGCCC
>NZ_JBQTIN010000060.1:0-31084 GCF_052388015.1 Sphingosinicella sp. | reverse complement strand
CGCCGCTCAGCAGCTTCCGCCAGTTCACTGTGCCGGTGACGATTTTCTTCCAGCCTTCGCGGCTCGTCAGCCGGTTCCAGTAATGGCGGCGGATCGCGGCCGGCGCGGGCGAATCCTCCTCCGTCTCGACCAGCCAGGGATTGACGAGGATCAGCCCGTCCAGACCGGCTTCGCCGCCGGACAAGGCCAATGCACTGGCGCCGTCGCAGAGCCCGAAGCCGATGATCCGGCTGAGTGCGGGGCTTTCAGTGCGAAAGGCGGTCGACGCGGCGACGAGGTCGGGGCCGCTGCCGCGAAAGCCGGGATCCTCGCCGGTGCTGTCACCAACCCCGCGCCGATCGTAGCGGAAACAAGGGAAGCCTTTATCTGCCAGCGACTTGGCCAGTCTTTCGTACATCCGATGGGAGCCGATGCGGGTCTGACTGCCGCCGATGACGAGAAGCAAGCCGATTGTGCCGCCGGCATCGTCGAGGCTGGCCGCCAGCATCTCGCTTTCGCAGGGGAAAGTCGTCAGCCGGCGCATGACCGGCTCCAGCCGTAAATGTCCGCGGCCATCGCTTCGGCAAGCTCGGCGGAGAAGCCCGGCTCGGAGCGCCGCCACAGGGCTGGGCCGTACAGACGGCCGTCCGCCTCGCCCCGGTCGGTCGAAAGGCGAACGATGCGCAGCGGGGCGACCGGGCTCGGCGTCGCAGCTGCAAGATCGGCCTTGAGATCGTCGGAGGGCACGTAGCCGGCCCATTCGACACCGGCCAGGCCGGCCCGGACCATGTCGCGGGTCAGCGCCGCGCCGTCCGACGGGACGAGGCGCCACCAGCCGCGACCGGTCGCCGCATCGTCGAGCAATGTCCCGCCGCGTAGCGAGGCAATCAAAGGTTGCCCTGCCCTTTCAGAGACATAGGCGGAGGCGGCCGTGACGTCATGACGCCAGTCGCTCCAGTGCACGTCGCCCAGTGCACGCAGGCTCTCGCCGGTTCCGGAGAGGTCCGGCAGCCAGCAGCCATGGCCGAGTGCCGCCAGCCGTTGCATGACGTCCGCGATCAGCGCCCGGGTGCGGTTCATCTCTTCGAACAAAGGCGGGACGAACAGGATGGCCGGCACCTCCGCCGCGCCGATCCGCATCATCCATTCGGGGCCGGCCTTGCCGGGGAAAGTCTCGAAGGCGAGGGCGCCTTGGTTCATTGAAGCGTCTTGTTGCGGGCGAAGTTCAGGAGCGCGCCATAGCTTTCGAGCATGTCGGCATCGACCTCATGATCCTCGATCACGATGCCGAGCCGTTCCTCGAGCTCGGTGAGCAGGCCGGCGACCGCCATGGAATCGAACTCGGGCAGGGCGCCGAACAGGGCTGTGCTCTCGTCGAAGCGGGCGACGCGCGCTGCCGGCAGGCCGAGCACGTCGATCAGCACCGCGCGGAGCGTGGCATCGACCTCTGCGGCGTCGCTGGGCTCGTGCATGATCGGCTTCCCCCGAAAAACCGCGCCGCGCCTATCGCGTTCGTCCACGCCCGGCAAGCTTCGCGACTTTGGCGCGCAGGGCGCCGGCGAGGCCGTGGAGGGTACGCGGATTGCGGGCCGTGAGCGTCCAGAGCTGATGGCGCTCGGCCATCCAGTCGGCCTTGTAGGGCTCGTCGCCGGTGCCATAGTCGATCGTCCGGACCCGATCCTCGTCGATCGCCCGGCTGAACATGGCGTGGCCCAGGATGGTGCCCGGCGAGAGCTCCCTGGCGCTTTCGGCATAAGCGAGCTTGTGGATGGTGGCTTCTCCATTATCGACCAGCCAGAGCTGCGCCGCGACGGGCTCGCCCGCGAGCCGGGCGATCCCCAGCCGGAGCGTGCCGGCCGCGCCTTCTTGCTCGGCAAGCGCACGGAGGAAGGGGAAGGAGCCTTCCTCCGGCTTCCAGCTCGTCCGATAGACCGCCTCGTATGCGGCCCAGGCGTCGGCATCGAACCGGTCGTGGATCTCGATCTCCAGCCCGGCCGCCTTGGCCCGGCGCTTGAACGTGCTGCGCAGCTGGCCCGGACGAGCGGCCCAATAGTCGTCGAAGCTCATGCCTTGGGTGTCGATCCGCCAGTTGCCGGTGCGCGGCGCGACCTCGACCAGCCAGCCGGCGGCGCGGAAGGCGGCGGCGAGCGGTTCCGGCTCCGCCATCGGCCCAAGGGTGACGCTGGCAAGGCCGCGCTCGCGGACGGCGCGCGCGATTGCCGCCATGACGTCACTCTCCCCATCGCCGGCGATGCCGACGCGCAGCGAATACCAGGCGGAGAAGGCGGTGGCGTGCCGGCCAGAGATAGCGAGAAACAGCCAGGCGTCGCCGGCGCGGACGACCAGCAGGTCGCCTGGCGGCGGGCAATAAGCGGCGATCAGGCGGAACCAGTCGAGCCGCTCGAACAGGCTGGCGCGGGCCGCGCGGTCGAGCGCGCCCGCCGCGTCCTGCGCGACAAGGTTGAGGTCGTTGTAAAAAGCGATGTTAACCGTCACGCTTTATGCCCCCGTGCCGCCGCCCTATCATGGCCGCCTTTAAGCAGGAATGAAGTTGCTCGATCCCACCCCCCGGCCGCTCGATCATCTGACGCTGCGCGGCGAGGGCGGCGCCGCGGCGCTCATCACGAAGGAGGGCGCGCTAGATTACGCCATGCTGGAAGCAGCGGTCGGAGCGCTTGCCGGCGGGCTCAAGGCGCGGGGGCTGGAGCACGGCGCTCGCGTGGCGAGCTGGCTCCCCAAGACGAAGCTCACCAGCCTGCTGCCGCTCGCCTGCGCCCGGGCCGGACTGGTCCATGTGCCGATCAACCCGCTGCTCAAGCGCGCCCAGGCCGCGCACATCCTCGCCGACAGCGGCGCCAGCCTGCTGATCGGCGGCGCGGCCCGGCTCGGCTCTCTCGAACCGGGGGATTTGCCGATAAACTGCGCCGCGCTCGACGAGGGCGAGGCGGAGGCGCTGTTCGACGGCGACCGTCTGGCGCCATCGGCGGCCGAGCCCGACGATCTCGCCGCCTTGCTCTACACGTCCGGCTCCACGGGGCGGCCCAAGGGCGTGATGCTCAGCCATGCCAATATGTGGCTCGGCGCGATCAGCGTGGCGCACTATCTGCAACTGACGCCGGCCGATCGTGTGCTGGCGGTGCTGCCGTTCGCCTTCGACTATGGCCAGAACCAGCTTTTCTCGACATGGGCCGCGGGCGGCTGCGTCGTCCCACTGGATTATCTCACCGCGCGCGACGTGGTTCGGGCCATAGAAGCACGTCAGATCAGCACCTTGGCCGGCGTTCCTCCCTTGTGGGTTCAATTGATCGAGGCGCCCTGGCCGGCCGAGGCGGCGCTCTCGCTGAGGCGGCTTACCAACAGCGGCGGCAAGCTGCCGCCTTCGGTCATCCGGCGGATGCGCGAGGTCTTCCCCGCCGCCGACATCTATTCGATGTACGGCCTCACCGAGGCGTTTCGCTCGACCTATCTGGAGCCCGAGTTGCTCGACAGCCACCCGGAATCGATGGGCAGGGCGATTCCTTTCGCCGAGATCATGGTGATTGATGGCGATGGTCGCGAGGCCGAAGAGGGCGAGCTGGTCCATGCCGGGCCCCTGGTCGCGCACGGTTACTGGCAGGATCCGGTGCGGACCGCGGAGCGGTTCAAGACGGCGCCGGCCGGCTCGACCTATGGCGGCATCGCGGTCTGGTCGGGCGACCGGGTGCGGCGGGATGCCGACGGGCTGCTCTATTTCGTGGGCCGCGAGGACGGGATGATCAAGACCTCCGGCAATCGGGTGAGCCCGACCGAGGTGGAGGAGGCGGTGGTCGCCTCCGGTTTTGCGTCCGAAGCGGTGGCGCTCGGCCTGCCCGATCCGCGGCTCGGCGAGGCGATCGCGCTCGTGCTTCGGCCGGACCGGAGCGGGGAGGAGCCGGCGCTCCGCGCCTGGCTCCGCCGGCAATTGCCGAATTTCATGCAGCCGGGCCCGATCCTCTGGCGCGACGAGCTGCCGCGCTCGCCCAATGGCAAGCTGGACCGCGTCGCGCTGAAGCAGGAGCTGACGGCGTGAAGCCGAAGGGTGCCATTCCCGCCGGCTTCGCGGCCGATGCGGACGGGATGCTGCTGATCGGCGGGCGGCGGGCGGACGATCTGGTCCACGAGGCGGGGGACACGCCGCTCTTCGTCTACGACCTCGCGATGGTGCGGGCGCGGATCGCGCGCTTCCGTGCCGCCTTTCCCGGCGTCGAGCTCCATTATGCGATCAAGGCCAACAGTTTCGGCCCGCTGCTGAAGGCGCTATGGCAGGAGGTGGACGGCCTCGACATCGCCTCGGCCGGCGAGCTTCGCTTCGCGCTGGATGCGGGGGCCGATCCTAGGGCGATCAGCTTCGCCGGGCCGGGGAAGCGCGACGAGGATCTGGACGAGGCCATCGCCGCCGGGGTCGTGCTGAACACCGAGTCCGAGGGCGAGGTCGAGCGGGCGCTGGCGATCGGCGCGCGGACCGGGGTGACGCCGCGGCTGGCGGTGCGGGTCAATCCCGATTTCGAGATCAAGGGATCGGGGATGCGGATGGGCGGCGGCGCCAAGCCGTTCGGCGTCGACGCCGCGCGCGTGCCCGCTTTGGTCAAGCGGATCATCGCCGGCGGCGCGGAATGGGCCGGCTTCCATATCTTCGCCGGCTCGCAGGCGCTGGACGCCGACGCCTTGGTTGAGGCGCAACGGGCGACCCTGGCGCTGGCGGCTTCGCTGGCCGAGGAGGCGGGCGCGCCGCCGCCGCTCGTCAATCTCGGCGGCGGTTTCGGCATCCCCTATTTCTACGGCGAACAGGCGCCCGACGTCGAACGGGTCGGCCAGACACTTATGCAGGAACTCAGTAATCGCCCGCAAATCGTTGGGAATACGATCTTTGCGATCGAACTCGGCCGCTGGCTGGTCGGCGAGTGCGGGGTCTATTTGACCCGGATCGTCGATCGCAAGGAAAGCCACGGCAAGACCTTCCTGGTCACCGATGGCGGCATGCAGCACCAGCTCGCCGCCTCCGGCAATTTCGGCCAGGTGGTGCGGCGCAACTATCCGGTCGCTATCGCCAATCGTTTCGGCAGGGATTTCGAGGAAGAGGCGACCATCGTCGGCTGTCTGTGCACGCCGCTCGACCGGCTGGCCGACGACGTCGTTTTGCCGCGCGCTGAGCCGGGCGATCTGGTCGCCGTCTTCCTGGCCGGCGCTTATGGCCTGTCGGCGAGCCCGCAGGCCTTCCTCGCCCAGCGTCCGGCGCGCGAAATGATCGTCGGTGGGACGCGTTAACCTGTTGAAGCCATTGGTCCCAATCCGGGACGCCCAGTGAAGGGCGCCCCGCCCCTAACCGGAAGTTAACCTCTCCCTCCCATATCGTGCCCGGTTTTCGCGCGGCTGTTCCCGAAAGGGGACGCGTTCCGCCGGACATGAAGAGGGATGGGATATGCGTCATTCGCCAAGGCTTACGGCCCTCCTGATCGGCGCCAGCGCGCTCGCGCTCGGCGGCTGCGGTGGAGGCCCGCGCGTCGGTCAATCGCTGCCGGCCGCCAATTTCGGTGACGAGGGCAATCAGGTCGGCGAAAGCTATCTGATCGGCGCGATGGACGAGATCACGGTCTTCGTCTGGCGCAACCCGGAGCTGTCCACCAACGTCCAGGTCCGCCCCGACGGCCGGATCACGACGCCCCTGGTCGCCGACATGGTCGCGGCCGGCAAGACGCCGGCCCAGCTGGCCGACGATATCCGCGAGGCGCTGGTGCGCTATATCCAGGATCCGCTGGTCTCGGTGATGGTGAACCGGCCGCAGGGCACCTTCGCCCAGCAGGTCCGCATCATCGGCGCGACCACGCGGCCCGCGGCGATCCCCTATCGCGCCAACATGACGTTGCTCGACGCGATGATCGCGGTCGGCGGCCTCAGCGAATATGCCGCCGGCGATCGGGCGCGGCTGATCCGCGTCGACCGGCAGACCGGCCGGCAGCGCGAATATGATCTGCGCATCTCCAGCCTGATTCGGCGCGGCGACGTGCGCAACAACGTCCGGCTCGAGCCGGGCGACGTCATCATCATCCCCGAGAGCATGTTCTGAGCGGGCCCATGGATGGTCTCTACGATCAGGTCCGGATCGCGATCCATCAGGTCTGGCGGCGACGCTGGCTGGCGATCGCCGTCGCCTGGGGCGTCGCGGTCGCCGGCTGGCTGGTCGTCGCCCTGATTCCCTCGACCTACGAGGCGAAGGCGCGGCTGTTCGTCCAGATGCAGTCGATCCTGCCGAACCAGGTCGGTGTCACGCCGGACGAGCGCAACAACCAGTTGCTGCGCCTCCGCCAGACCTTGACCTCGAACGAGAATCTGATCCGCGTGGTCCGGCGCACGGACCTCAATTCGCTCGCCGACAATGAGGCCGAGCTGGGCCGCGTCGTCTCGGCGCTGCGCGCCCGCATCCAGGTCGTGACCCAGCCGGACGGGATGATCGAGATCAAGGCGACCTCGAATATCTCCGGCTTCTCCAACGGTCAGAACGCCCGCACCGCGGCCGCGTCCGTCCAGGGTCTGATCGACATGTTCATCGAGCAGAATCTGTCCGGCGACCGGCGCGAGACCGGACAGTCGCTCACCTTCCTCGACGAGGAGCTGGCCCGGCGCGAGACGGCGCTGCGCGAAGCCGAGCAGCGGCGGATGGAATTCGATCAGCGTTTCGCGGGCCTGCTGCCGGGCGACGGGCCGATCAGCCAGCGCATGGGCGCGGCGCGCGCCGAGATCGCCAATCTGGAGCAGCAAATCTCTGCCGCCCAGGGCTCGGTCAACGCGATGCGGGCCCAGCTTCAGTCGACGCCGCAGAGCCTGCCCGGTCTCGACGGCGGCGCCAGCGCCGGCACCGCGACCGGTCAGATCGCCCAGCTGGAGGCGCAGATCGCCCAGGCGCGCGGCCGCGGCTGGACCGATTCCCATCCCGACATCGTCTCCGCACGCCAGCAGATCGCGCGGCTGCGGCCCTATGCACAGGGCGAGCGCCAGCGCGGCGCCAACGGAGCAGGGGCGACCAACCCCAGCTATATCTCGCTGCGCACCATGCTCGCAGAGCGCGAGGCGCAGCTCGCCGCCGCCACCCAGCGGCGCAACCAGCTCCAGTCCGACCTCGCCCAGCTTTCGTCGCGCCAATCGTCCGAGCCCGGCCTCGCCGCCGAGCAGGATCGGCTGGGCCGCGACTACAATGTGCTGAAGCAGCAATATGACCAGCTGCTCGCCAATCGCGAGCAGGTGCGGCTGCGCGGCGACATGGCGAGCCGGACGACGCCGATTCAGGTTCAGGTCGTCGAGCCGCCGTCGGTGCCGAGCGCGCCGTCGGCGCCGAACCGGCCGATCTTCCTGACCGCGATCCTGTTCCTCGCCGTCGTCGCGGGCCTTGGCGCGGCCTTCGCCGCCGGCCAGCTGCAGACCACCTTCCCGACCCAGAACCGGCTCGCCTCGGTCACCGGACTGCCGGTGCTCGGCACGCTGAGCGAAGTGATCACCGCGCCCGAGCGGTCGCGACGGCGCCAGCGCCTCATCTGGTTCGGCGGCGCCGGTGCGGCGCTCGCGGGCAGCTGGGCGATCCTGATGCTGGTCGAATTCTGGCAGCGCAGTTCGGTGGCGTGAGGGGACAGATGAGCAAGCACGAGCCCCTTTCGCTGATCGAGCGCGCCGCGCAGGTCTATGATTTCGGCGCGGCGCTGCGCGCGCCCGCCACTGCGCCGGTCCCGGAGCCTGTGGTCGAACCGGAAGCCGTGCCACGCGCCCGCCCGCGTCCGATCGAGCGCGAAGAGATCGTCGCGGTTGCCGCCGAGCTGCCGGCGCCGTTCGAGCTTGAAGCGCGCGACGTCGCGCCGGTCGATCGCACGGCGCTGGTCCGCAAGGGCTTCGTGGTGCCCGGCGGCCCGGTCACCGGCCTCGCCGAGGAATTTAGGGTCGTGAAGCGGCAGCTGCTCGGCAACATCGCCCGGCGCGTGTCGTTGCCCGAGGAGAAGCGCCGTACGGTACTGATCTGCTCCGGCCAGCCCGACGAGGGCAAGAGCTTCTGCGCGATCAACCTCGCGCTGTCTCTCTCGGGCGAGCGCGAGAATGAAGTTCTGCTCATCGACGGCGACTTCTCGAAGCCGGAAGTGCTGAAGACGCTCGGGATCGAGGATGGTCCCGGCCTCGTCGAGGCGCTCGCCGACCCACGGGTCGACCCCGAGGAACTCGTTATCCGCACCGATGTGCCGGGCCTGTCGGTCCTGCCCGCGGGGCGCAAAACCAATAATGTGCCGGAGCTGCTCGCATCCGATCGCACGAGGGAGGTGCTGGCGAAGCTTGTCGCTGGCGATGGCAGGCGGATCATCCTGATCGATTCTCCGCCCGCCTTGATGGCGTCCCCCGCGACGGTGCTGGCCGGCCATGTCGGCCAGACGCTCGTCGTGGTGCGCGCCGACCAAACCACCGAAGCCGATCTGCGCGAGACCATCGGTCTTTTGTCCGCCTGCGATCATGTCGGCCTGCTCCTCAACGGGGCGGGCGTCGCAGTCAGCGCGCGCAAGTTCGGCGCCTATGACGGATATGGCCATGACCAGGACTGAGCTTGCCCGCCGCTTCGCGCTCGCGGGTCTCCTTGCGCTCGCGGCCACGGCCGCGCCGGCGCAGGAATCGCCGCCTTCAGGGGTGTCCTATGGCGTGCTTGGCGGCTCCGAGGCCGCTTCGACCGGCTACGGCCAGCCCGACGCCGCCGCGCCTGAGGCCGAGGCGCCGCGCGAGCGCCGCCGGCGCCGGGTCGAGGTCGCGCCCTATCTCGAGGTGGCCGCAGGCATCAGCCACGAATTCGGCGGCGAAACGCTGACCTATTCGACCGTCGCCGCGGGCATCGACGGCCGGGTCGAGACGCGCCGCGTCAACGCCGTGATCAGCTACCGCTACGACCGGACGATCGATATCGACGGCAATGTCGGCGATCAGGACCAGCATAGCGGCATCGCCCAGGTCTCCGCCCAGGTCGTGCCCGGCGCGGTTCAGCTCGACGCCGGCGCGATGGCCACCCGCACGGGCGGGCAGGGCAGGGCGATCGGCCTCACCGACCGCGATCAGGCGGTCGAGGTCTATGCGGGTTATGTCGGCCCCTCGGTTTCGACCCATGCCGGGCCGATCGCGATCAATGCTTCCTATCGCCTGGGCTATGTCGCGGTCGACGACGACAGCGTCGCCGGTGGTCCCGTCGAGGATTATGACAGCTCGATCTCGCACAGCGCGAGCGCCAGCGTCGGCATGGCGCCGGGCCAACTGCCGTTCGGCTGGACGGTCGGCGGCGGCTATGTCCGCAGCGACGACCGCGGCGAATTCCGCAACCGTTTCGAGGGCGAATATGTCCGCGGCGACGTGGTCGTCCCGCTCGGCCTGACCTTCGCGGTCACCGCGGGGGTCGGCTATGAGCGGCTGCGCGCCAGCCAGCGCGACATCCTGCGCGACGGCACCGGCGCGCCGGTGATCGCGCCGGGCGGCCGGGCGGTCGCCGGACCGAATGCGCCCCGCCTCCTCACCTATGATGTGGATGGCCTGATCTATGACGCCGGCGTGATCTGGCGGCCGTCCCCACGCACCGAATTGCAGGCGCGTGCCGGTCATCGCTATGGCGGTACGACCGTCGTCGGCTCGTTCAGCCACCGCTTCAACCAGGATTATGGGGTGAGCGCCGCCGTCTACGACACCGTCGAGACGTTCGGGAATTCGTTGACGAGCAGCCTCAGCAACCTGCCGCAAGGCATTGTAGTCACGCGCAATCCCGTTACGGGAGACCTTGGGGATTGCGTCTTCGGCCAGACGCCGGGCAGCGGCGCCTGCCTCGGCCGTTCGCTGCAGTCGGTCCGCGGCGGCACCTTCCGCGCCCGCGGCGGCAACCTGACCTTCTCCGGGTCGCGCCGGCTGTGGAGCTTCGGCGCCGGCGCGAGCTACGACACGCGCCGTTACCAGCGGCCCAACGACCCGGCCTTCGACGCCTTCGGCGGCTTCCGCGACGAGAGCTGGACGCTGTTCGGCAATGTCGGCCGGCAGCTCAGCCGTTCGTCCGACGTCAACCTGAACGCTTATGCGAGCTGGTATGACAGCGATCAGCCGGGCTTCGATCGGGTGTTCAGCACCGGCGGCACGGTCAGCTACAGCCGGAGCTTCCTGGTCGATCGGCTGCGGCTGATGGCGGCGATCGGGCTCAACCATAGCGACGACGGCACGGACGACAGCACGGTCGCCTCGGGTGTCGCCGGCCTGCGCTACACCTTCTGGTAAGCGAGGGCCGCTAGGAGACGCGTATGTACAGCGAGCATTATGGCCTGAGCGGGCAGCCCTTCCAGCTGACCCCGGACGCGCGCTTCTGGTTCGAGAGCCGGACGCACCGCCGCGCCATGGCCTATCTCGGCTTCGGCCTTGCCCAGAGCGAGGGCTTCGTCGTCGTCACCGGCGAGATCGGCGCGGGCAAATCGACGCTCGCGGCGCACCTGCTGGCGACGATCGACCGCAGCCGTCTCAACGCGATCTCGCTGGTCTCGACCCAGGTCGAGGGCGACGACATTCTCCGGCTCGCCGCCCAGGGGCTCGGCGTCGCGACCCGCGGTGTCGAGAAGGCGGCCCTGCTCGAAGCGGTCGAGCGGCGGCTGGACGAGGAGACGCGGGCCGGCAAGCGCACCCTGCTGATCGTCGACGAGGCGCAGAACCTGCCGGTCTCGGCGCTCGAAGAGCTGCGCATGCTCTCCAATTACCAGCTGCGCGGCCGGCCGCTGCTGCAGATCCTGCTGCTCGGCCAGCCCGAGTTTCGCGACAAGCTCGCCTCGCCGGGCATCGAGCAGCTGCGCCAGCGCGTCATCGCCAGCCATCATCTCGAGGCGATGGCCGCCGACGAGGTCGAGCATTATGTCGCGCACCGGCTCGCTTTGGTCGGCTGGTCCGGCCGTCCCGCCTTCGCGCCCGACGCCTATGCCGCCCTCCACCAGGCGAGCGGCGGCATTCCGCGCAAGGTCAACCAGCTCGCCAACCGGGTGATGCTGCAGGCGGCGCTGGACGATGCCGACCGGATCGACGGCGCGTTGATCGAAGCGGTCGCGCGCGAGATCGATGCCGATGCCGCCGTGCCGGCCGCGCCGGTCCAGGAGCGCGTCCTCCCGCTCCGCTCCGTCCGTTCGGCCGAGCCGGCCGCACCGTCCGCGCCGGCGGCTCGCGTGGTCGCGGATCCCGGGCTGGCCGATCGCATCGCCAAACTAGAAGCGCAGGCGGTGGAGCAGGAGGAGACGCTGCGCCGCGTCCTGACCCTGCTTGTCGAATGGGTCGAAAAGGAGCAGCCCGAGGCGGCCTATCGGATCAACGCCGCCTGAAGGAGGGCGCATGCGCAACGCCCTGTCGGTCGACGTCGAGGACTATTTCCAGGTCGGCGCCTTCGAGGGCGTGATCGACCGCGCGGACTGGGAAACCATGCCGCGCCGGGTCGAGGCCAATACCGACCGCGTCATCGCCTTGTTTGCCGAAGCCGGTGTCAAGGCGACCTTTTTCACTCTGGGCTGGGTCGCCGAGCGCCATCCGGCGCTGATCCGGCGCATCGCCGAAGCGGGCCATGAGGTCGCCAGCCACGGCTGGGACCATAAGCGGGTCTTCACGATGACCGCCGACGAGTTCCGCGCCGACATCGCCAGCGCCCGCGTGGTGCTGGAGAACGCGAGCGGGCAGAAGGTGAGCGGCTATCGCGCGCCCAGCTTCTCGATCGACCAGCGCACGCTCTGGGCGCACGAGGTGTTGGCCGAGGAGGGCTATGCCTATTCCTCCAGCGTCGCGCCGATTGCGCACGACCATTATGGCTGGCGGAGCGCGCCGCGTTTCGCCTGGCGGCCGGTCGAGGGCGCGCCGCTGATCGAGCTGCCGGTGACGACGCTGGAGCTTGGGCGCCGGCGGATGGCGGCCGGGGGCGGGGGCTTCTTCCGGCTGCTGCCTTATTTCGTCTCGAACCTGGCGGTGCGCCGCGCCAATCGCGATGCGCGGCCGGCGATCTTCTATTTCCACCCCTGGGAGATCGACCCGGAGCAGCCGCGCGTGCCGGACGCGCCGATGCGCTCCAATTTACGCCACTACACCAATCTCGAGGCGATGCGGCCGAAGCTGCTGCGCCTGCTGCGGGCGCATGACTGGGGGCGGACCGACGAGGTCGCCGCGGCCGAGGCGGCGCGGCTCGCATGAACGCGCCGGTCGCCATCACTATCTCCGTGCGCACCGCCGAGCTGGCCGAAGCGGCGGAAAGCGCGCGGATCGACGATTTCGTGCGGGCGCACGACGCCGGGACGATCTTCCACCGGCCGCAATGGAGCCGGGCGGTCGAGCGCGGCTGCGGACAGCGGGCGCACTATCTGGTCGCCGAGCGGGCCGGCGCGTTGGTCGGCTGCCTGCCGCTCACCCACGTCCGCTCGCGCCTGTTCGGCAACGCCCTGGTCTCGGCCGGCTTCGGCACCGGCGGCGGCATTCTCGCCGAGGATGATCGCGCCGCGGCGCGGCTGGCCGATGCGGGCTGGGCGCTGGCCGAGGCGCTGGCCTGCGGCTCGCTGGAGCTGCGCGGCGGCCCGGTTCCTGCCGGCTTCGACGCGCAGGGCGGCGTCTACGCCAATTTCGATCGCGACCTGCCCGGCGATGCAGACGCCTTGCTTGCCGCGGTTCCGCGCCGCCAGCGCACAGAGGTGCGCCGCGCGCTCGAATCGGACCTGGAAACGTCGGCCGGAAACGATGCGACGCATCGCACGGCGCATTTCCGCGTCTATGCCGAGAGCGTCCGCAACCTCGGCACGCCAATCTTCCCGCGCGCCTTGTTCGAAGCGATGCTCGACGAATTCGGCGACGACGCGGATATCATCCTCGTCCGCCGCCGCGACGAGCCGCTCGCCGCCTTGCTGAATTTCTATTTCAACGGGACCTGCCAGCCTTTCTGGGGCGGCGGCACCTTCGCGGCGCGCTCATGCAAGGCCAACGACCTGATCTATTTCGACGTCATGCGCCGCGCGGTCGCGCGTGGTTGCACCCGGGCGGATTTCGGCCGCTCCAAGGTCGGCACCGGACCGTGGAGCCGCAAGCGCATCTGGGGCTTCGACGAGACGCCTTTGGTCTACGCCGTTCGGTCGGCGAGTGGTGCGGCGCGGGCGATCAACCCTCTCGACGCCAGATATCGGCTCAAGGTCGAAGCTTGGAAGCGCCTGCCGCTTTGGGCGGCGAACCGGCTCGGCCCGCTGATCGCGCGGGGGTTGGGCTGATGTCGACGCTCTTCCTCGCCCATCGCATCCCGTTCCCGCCGGACCGGGGCGACAAGATCCGCTCCTGGCAGCTGATCAAATATCTCACAGCGCGCGGGACGGTACATCTCGCCTGCTTCGCCGACGACGAGGCGGACGCGGCCAATCTCGCCGGGCTGAAGGCCGCATTGGGCGACCGGCTCGGTGAGGTCCATGTCGAGCCGCGGCGCACTGGCAAGGCGATGGCGGGGGCGCGCGCTTTGGTGGCGGCCAAGCCGGTGTCGCTGACCCTGTTCGACAGCCCGAAGCTGCGCGGCTTTGTCGAGCAGATGTTGGCCAAAAGCGGGATCGACACGGTTTTCGCGTTCTCCGGCCAGATGGCGCAGTTCGTGCCGGTCGGCATGGCGCCGCGCTTCATCATGGATTTCGGCGACGTGGATTCGGCCAAGTTCGCCGCTTATGCCGAGGAGGCGACCGGGCCGATGCGCTGGCTCTACCGGCGCGAGGCGGCGCGGCTGTTCGCCTTCGAGCGGGCGGTGGCGGCGCGGGCCGATGTCGCGACCTTCGTCAGCGAGGCGGAGGCGGGCCTCTTCCGGGAGGCGACCGGCCTTCCCAATATCCGCGCGCTCTCCAACGGCATCGATTTCCGTCATTTTGATCCGGCTGCGGATTTCGTGCCCCTCGATTCGGCGGAGCGGGCGAAGGGGCCGCTGCTGCTCTTCACCGGCCAGATGGATTATCCGCCCAACATCGACGCCGTGCGCTGCTTCGCACGGACGGTCCTGCCGCAAGTGCCGGAGGCACGCTTCGTCATCGCCGGCCGAGCGCCGACAGCTGAAGTGATGGCACTGGCCGGGGATCGGGTAACAGTCACCGGCGCGGTGGCGGACATGCGTTCCTGGCTGACGGCGGCGGACGTGGTGGTCGCGCCGCTCAGGATCGCGCGCGGCATACAGAACAAGGTGCTGGAAGCAATGGCGATGGCGCGGCCGGTGGTCGCCTCGCCAGCCGCATTCGAGGGGATCGAGGCCAGGCCGGACCGCGACCTGATCGTCGCCGACGGCGCCGAGGCGATGGCCGCGTCGATCCGCCACGTGCTCGCAGACCAGCTTCGCGCTACTGCGCTGGGCGAGGCTGCGCGCAAGCTGGTCGTCGGAAGCTACGGCTGGGAAAGCCGGCTCGCGCCGCTCGATGCGATGCTCGCTCCGGAACGGCGGGCGGCATGACGACCGCGGTCGCGATCGAACGGAGCACGCCCGCTTCGGCCTGGCGGACCCACCTCACCGCGCTGGCGGGCGTGGCGGCGGCGATCCTGCTGCTCTTCCTGCCCGATGTCGCCGGCCTCGCCGCGATCTGGTGGGACAGCCCGACCTTCAATCATTGCCTGCTGATCCCGCCCATCATCGGCTGGTTGGTCTGGCAACGAGCGCCCGAACTGGCACGGCTCACGCCCGCTGCCTGGGCGCCGGGGCTGGTGCTGGTCGCGCTGGGCGCGGCAAGCTGGCTGGCCGGCGAGGCCGGCTCGGTCGCGCTGCCGCGCCAGGCGGGGTTGATCCTGATGCTGCAGGGCGCGGTCATCTCCTGCCTTGGCCGCGATGTCGCGCGCGGGCTGCTCTTCCCGATCGCCTACGCTCTGTTCCTGATCCCGCTCGGGGCCGAACTGGTGCCGGCGATGCAGACGCTGACCGCGCAAATGGTCACCGGTTTGCTTGGCGCAAGCGGCGTGCCGGCACATGTCGAGGGCGTCTTCATCACTACCCCGGTCGGCTATTTCGAGGTGGCCGAGGCCTGCGCGGGCGTGCGCTTCCTTGTCGCCATGGTCGCGTTCGGCGCCTTGGTCGCCAATGTCTGCTTCAAGGCCTGGCCGCGCCGGATCGCCTTCCTCGCCGCCTGTGTGATCGTTCCGATCCTCGCCAATGCGGTGCGCGCCTGGGGAACGATCACCATCGCCGAGCAGAGCGGCAGCGTCGATTTCGCCGCCAGCTTCGATCATGTGCTCTATGGCTGGTTCTTCTTCGCCCTCGTCATCGCCCTCATCATGGGCGCGGGATGGCGCTTCTTCGACCGTGCGGTCGATGAGCCCTGGCTGGCGAACGTGGAGCCGAGCGGGCGGCGCGGCGGATCGGTGTCGGTTGTGGCCGGGCTGATCGTCGCGATCGCCGCCTTGCCCGTTGCCTGGTCGCAAGCCGTGGCTTTCACCGGCGCACAAGCCGCGCCCGCCGACATCGCGATGCCGGCGGTGCCCGGCTGGCGGCAGGTGGCAGCGAGCGGCGGGCGGCCCTGGCAGCCACATTTCGCCGGCGCCGACCTGATCCGCATGGCGCGCTATCGCGACTCGGCCGGTCGCGAGGTCGACCTCGCCATCGCCGTCTTCGCGCGGCAGGAGGAGGGGCGGGAGCTCGCCGATTTCGGCAACGGCGCGGCAGGCCCCGACAGCGACTGGTCCTGGTCGGCCGACGCGCCCGCTCCACCCGGCGGACGGGCGGAGCGGATCGCCTCGCACGGGCTGGTCCGCGAGGTGCTGAGCTTCTACCGCGTCGGCGATATGCTGACCGGGAGCCGAACGGGGGTGAGGCTGGAGACGATGCGGGTGCGGCTGCTGGGCGGGCCGCAGCGCGCGGTGGCGGTGCTGATCGCCGCGCCGGAGCCGGCCGCCGGAGTCTCGCCGCGCCCGGCGCTCGACGCTTTCCTCGCCGCTTTGGGACCGGTCGACCGGCTCGCCGACCGCGCCGCGGGACTCGAATAAGCGCGATGTGCGGGATCGCCGGCATCTTCCATGTCGACGTGCCGAAGCCGGTCGATCCGGCGCGGGTCGAGGCGATGACCGAGGCGCTCGCGCATCGCGGCCCGGACGGCAGCGGCGTCTGGACCGCGCCCGGCGTCGGGCTGGGTCATCGCCGGCTGGCGATCATCGATCTTTCCGACGCCGGCGCGCAGCCGATGCTGACGCCCGACCGCCGCGTCGCGATCACCTATAATGGCGAGATCTACAATTTTCGCGAGGTGCGCACCGAGCTGGAGGCGAAGGGCCATGTCTTCACCAGCGAGAGCGACACCGAGGTGATCCTCGCCGCCTGGCGGCAATGGGGGCCGGATTGCCTGTCGCGGCTCAACGGCATGTTCGCGCTGGCGCTTTACGACGCGAGCCAGGACGCCTTGTTCCTCGCCCGCGATCGCCTCGGCGTGAAGCCGCTTTATTTCGCCGAGCTGGCGGACGGCGCCCTGATCTTCGCCTCGGAGCTCAAGGGTTTGCTCGTCCATCCCCGATTGCGCCGGACGCCGAGCCCGCAGGCGATCGAGGACTATCTCGCTTTCGGCTACGTTCCCGACGACGCCTGCATCATCGACGGCGTGCGCAAGCTCCCCGCCGGCCACCATCTGACCGTGCGGCGCGGCCGGCCGGTGCCGGCCTCGGTTTCCTGGTGGGACGTCGATTTCTCGGACACCGACCGCCGATCGGTGAAGGCGCTGGAGGAGGAGCTGGTCGATCGGCTGCGCGCCGCGGTGCGCTCGCGCATGGTGTCGGACGCGCCGCTGGGCGCCTTCCTTTCCGGCGGCGTCGACAGCTCGTTGGTCGTCTCGTTCATGGCCGCGGCGAGCCGCGCGGCCGTCGAGACCTGCTCGATCGGCTTCGACCGGGCTGACCATGACGAGACCGAATATGCCGAAATGATCGCGCGCCGCTTCGCTACTCACCACCGGACGCGGAAGGTCGCGGCGGACGATTTCGCCCTGATCGATACCTTGGTTGAAGCCTATGACGAACCGTTCGCCGATGCCTCGGCGCTCGGCACATACAGGGTGTCTGAGCTGGCGCGGGAGAAGGTGAAGGTGGCGCTCTCCGGCGACGGTGCGGACGAGGCCTTCGCCGGTTATCGTCGCTACCGGATGTTCGCTGCCGAGGAACGGGCGCGCCGGTTGCTGCCGGGGCCGCTCGGCCGGGCGGTCGGTGCGATGGGGAACGCCTATCCCAAGCTCGACTGGGCGCCGCAATTCCTGCGCGCCCGGACCACCTTGCAGGCGCTGGGGCAGGGGAGCGGCATGGCCTATGCGCGCGGCGTCGGGGTCACGCCGCCGGAAATCCGGGCCAAGCTTTATGCTTCAAACATGGTTAACGCGCTGCAAGATCATCGCGCGGAAGATCGTTATATCGCAACGATGGCGGCCGCGCCGGCGAGGGACGCGCTGTCGCGCGCCCAATATGCCGACCTTAAAATATGGCTGCCGGGCGACATCCTGACCAAGGTCGACCGGGCGAGCATGGCGGTCAGCCTCGAGGCGCGCGAGCCGTTGCTCGACCATCGTCTGGTCGAGTTCGCGGCGCGCCTGCCGGCGCGGATGCGGCTGCGCGGCGGCACCGGCAAATGGCTGCTGAAGCGCGCGCTGGCGGAGCGGTTGCCGCCCAACATCCTGCATCGGCCCAAGATGGGCTTCGTCACGCCGATCTCGTCCTGGTTCCGGGGCCCGCTGGCGGGCGAGGCCGAGCGAATCGCGCATGGCTCGGCGCTGGCCGAGACCGGCTGGTTCGACGCCGACGCGATCGACGGCCTCGCCGCCGCGCATCGTGTCGGCCGCGCGGATCACGGCCGGCTGCTCTGGCAGCTGCTGATGCTCGACCGCTCGCTGCGCCTGCTCTTCGGGCTCGGCGCGGCGGCCGCGGACGGGCCCGCCGCGCCGAAGCGGCGGCGGGCCGCCGGCTGACCTAGGGGTTCGACCCCTGCATCGCCGTCGAGACGTTGGTGAAGGTGCTGTTGAGGCTGGAGCCCAGCCCCTGCATCGCGGTGATGGCCGCGACGGCGATCAACGCTGCGATCAGGCCATATTCGATGGCGGTCGCGCCCTGCTCGGAACGCGTCAGGCGGCGAATGAAGATACGCATTAGTCCCTCCCGTCGAGGCGATCGTTTCGCCTCCGGACCGGAGAATCCACTCGCGCTCAACAACGCGGAGTAACGAAACAGCGCTAACGCAGTGTTCGGCTTAACGATCGCCGGGATAATCGGCGCCGACGAAATAGAGGCCGTCGGGCGGCGCGTTGAACCCGAGCGCGGCGCGATCCCTCGCGTCGAGCGCGGCCTTGAGGTCCCCCTTCGTCCATTTGCCGCGGCCGACCAGCATCAGACAGCCGACCATCGATCGGACCTGGTGGTGGAGGAAGGAGCGGGCGTCGGCCTCGATCTCGATCATTTCGCCCAGCCGCCGCACGGTCAGCCGGTCGAGCGTCTTCACCGGGCTGTCCGACTGGCAATGCGCCGAGCGGAAGGTCATGAAGTCATGCTGGCCGACCAGCACTTGCGCCGCCTTGTTCATATCGTCCGCATAAAGCACGACCGGCACCCGCCAGGCCCGGCCTGCATCGAGCGCGAGCGGCGCGCGGCGGTTGGCGATCCGGTAGCGGTAGCGGCGGCGGGTGCAGGAGAAGCGGGCGTGAAAATCGTCGTCCACTTCCTCGGCGTGGATGATCGCGATCGGGTGCGGGCGAAGCCTGGCATTGAGGCCGTCGGCGAGGCGGTGGGCGCTGACCGGACGGGCGATATCGACATGGACGGTCATCGCCAGCGCATGGACGCCGGCGTCGGTTCGGCCGGCGGCGTGGAACGTCACTTCCTCATGGAACAAAGCGAAGACCGCCTCCTCCATCGCCTGCTGGACCGAGGGGCCGTGCGCCTGCCGCTGCCAGCCCATGAACGGGCGGCCGTCATATTCGACCGTGAGGCGGAAGCGGGTCATGCCAGGCGCGTCCCCTTCGGGATCGGAAAGCCGCGCACGAGTTCCGCCGCCGTCATGGCAGCGCGCCCCGCCCGCTGGACCAGCGTAGGAATAATCGCGCCCTCACTGCAAGCGATCGTGACACTGGACCCGTCCATCACCGTGCCGGGCAGGGCGCCGCCGGGCACCAGACGGCACGCGAGGATGCGAACGCGCTCGCCATGATAATCGAACCAAGCGCCCGGCGGGTTGAACGCCCGAATCTGGCGATCGACATCGATGGCGGAGCGGGTGAAGTCGATACGGGTTTCCGCCTTATCGACCTTCGTCGCATAGGTAACACCCTCGTCGGGTTGCGGCTCGGCAACGTAGTGGTCGAACTCCGCCAGCACATCCACCATGAGCATCGCGCCCATCGTAGCTAATTTCGCGGTCAGTTCGCCGGCGGTCTGGCGCATGATGACTGTCGCGCTGCTCGCGTAAACCGGCCCCGTGTCGAGTCCTTGCTCCATCTGCATGATGCAGACGCCCGTCATCTCGTCCCCGGCGAGGATCGCCCGCTGGATCGGCGCGGCGCCGCGCCAACGGGGCAGGAGCGAGGCGTGGACGTTGAGGCAGCCGCGGCGCGGCGCCTCCAGGATCGGCGCGGGCAGGATCAGCCCGTAGGCGGCGACCACCGCCGCATCGAGATCGAGCGCGGCGAAGGCGGCCTGCGCCTCCGGGTCGCGCAAGGTCGCGGGCGTCCGAACCTCGATCCCCGCCGCCTCGGCACGGCGCTGGACGGGGGAGGGCAGGAGCGCCTTGCCGCGCCCCGCCGGCCGCGGCGGCTGGGTATAGACCGCCGCCACCTCGTGCCCCGCCGCCAACAGGGCATCGAGTGTCGGCACCGCGAAGTCCGGCGTTCCCATGAAGGCGAGGCGCATGGTCACGCCTTATCCTCCCCGTCGTTAGATGGGGAGGGGGACCAGCCGCAGGCTGGTGGAGGGGCCTGTGCCCGCTTTTGCCCCTCCACCGCGTACCGCGGTCCCCCTCCCCATGAGCTTCGCTCACAGGGAGGATAAGCAGCGCTTGCCCGCTCCGGCCAGCCTTCCTAGTTTGTTCCGATGGCTTCTCCCGAGATCGACGCGCTGGCGCAGGCGCTCGCCCGGCTCCCCGGCCTCGGACCGCGTTCGGCGCGGCGGGCTGTGCTGCATCTGATGAAGAAGCGCGAGACGGCGCTGACGCCGTTGTTGCGCGCCCTGGAGCGGGTGAACGAGACGCTGTCGGTCTGCGCCACCTGCGGCAATGTCGACACCACCGATCCCTGCGGCATCTGCGCCGATCCGCGCCGCGACGCGCGGATGCTCTGCGTGGTCGAGGAGGTGGCGGACCTCTGGGCGCTCGATCGCGCGCGGCTCTTCCCCGGCCGCTTCCACGTCCTCGGCGGCCGGCTCTCGGCGCTGGAGGGCGTGCGGCCCGAGGACCTCAACATCGCCGGCCTGGTGAGCCGCGTCGCCGCGGGCGGGATCGACGAGGTCGTGCTGGCGATGAACGCGACGCTGGAGGGCCAGACCACCGCCCATTATCTCGCCGAGCGGCTGGAAGCTTATCCGGTCCGCCTGACCCAGCTCGCCCACGGTCTCCCGGTCGGCGGCGAGCTCGATTATCTCGACGAGGGGACGCTGGCGCAGGCTCTGCGGGCGAGAAGGCCGGTGGCCTAAATCCTCCCTGTCGCCGTAGGCGATGGGGAGGGGGACCGCATGAAACGCGGTGGAGGGGCAGGCGAGGCGGTTAGCCCCTCCACCATGCTACGCATGGTCCCCCTCCCCATGCGCGTTGCGCACAGGGAGGATAGTTGAAGCACAGGGGCTTTTTCCCTATCTCGCCCGCATGGCCATCCTGCCCATTTACGAGACTCCCGATCCGGTCCTCCGCCAGATTTCCTCGCCCGTCGAGGAGATCACGCCCGAGCTGCAGACGCTGATCGACGACATGTTCGCGACGATGTACGTCGCGCCCGGCATCGGCCTCGCCGCGATCCAGGTCGGCGTGCCGAAGCGGCTGCTCGTCATCGACCTGCAGGAGCCGGAGAGCGACGAGGAAGACGCGGAAGGCGTCAAGGATCCGCGCGTCTTCATCAATCCCGAGATCCTCGAAACCTCGGACGTCACGGTCCCCTACAATGAGGGTTGCCTGTCGGTGCCGGACCAATATGCCGAGGTGCTCCGCCCCGATCGCGCCCGAGTCCGCTGGCAGGAGCGCGACGGCACGGTGCGCGAGGAGTGGATCGAGGGTTTGCTGGCCGTCTGCCTCCAGCATGAGATCGACCATCTCAACGGCATCCTCTTCATCGACCATCTCTCGCGCCTCAAGCGCGACATGATCATGAAGAAGCTGGTCAAGGCGCGCCGCGACGGCGGGGCGAAGAAGGCGGCGTAACGCTTTCCGTCATTGCGAGCGGAGCGAAGCAATCCAGTCCGAAGTCCTGGATTGCCGCGGCGCTGCGTGCCTCGCAATGGCGAATAGGTTAAGGCTTTCCCTCGCGCCCTCTGTGCCTTAGGTTCGCTGTTCGTTCCCCCTGAAGGAATGGGCATGGACCCGATCGTCGTCATTCTATTGGTGTTTGCCGCGCTGGCGGCCGGTGTCGCGCTCGGCTGGTTGGTGGGACGTGGCCGCGCCGGTGCCTTGGCCGAGGAACGGGGCAAGACAGCCGAGCTGCTGCGGATGACGCTGACCGAGGTGACGAACGAGCGCGATGCCGCGCAGCGGGAGGTTTCGGCGTTGCAGGCCGACGCCCGGAACTTCGACGCGCGGATGCAGGAATTGCGCGAGGCGAAGGACGTGCTCGCCGCCCAGTTCAACGAGATCGGCGCGAAGCTGCTCGGCGAGGCGCAGAAGGCGTTTCTGGAGCGCGCCGACGCCCGCTTCAACCAGGCGGGCGAGAAGAGCCAGGAGCAGTTGAAGGCGCTGCTCCAGCCGGTCGAGGCGACGCTCAAGCGCTACGAGGAGGGCCTGACCAAGGTCGAGAAGGAACGGGTGGGGAGCTACGAGGCGCTGCGCGAGGCGGTCGGCCTGCTCCATGCCGGCCATGCCCAGGTCCGCGACGAGACGCGCAACCTCGTCAACGCGCTCCGTTCCAGCCCGAAGGCGCGGGGCCGTTGGGGCGAGCAGAGCCTGAAGAACGTGCTCGAGCAGGCGGGGCTGACCCAATATGCCGATTTCCGCACCGAGGTTTCGGTCGACACCGAGGATGGGCGGCTTCGCCCGGACGTGATCGTCAGTCTGCCGGGCGGTCGCAAGCTGATCATCGACGCCAAATGCTCGCTCAACGCCTTCCTGGACGCCAGCGAGGCGGCGGATGAGGCCACGCGGCTGGCGCATCTGAAGGCGCATGCCGGCTCGATCCGCACCCACGCCCAGCAGCTCGGCTCGAAGAATTATTGGGAGCAGTTCGGCGACGCGGCCGATTATGTCGTCATGTACATCCCCGGCGAGCATTTCCTCACCGCGGCGCTGGAGCAGGACGATCGGCTCTGGGAATGGGCGTTTGAGCGCCGGGTGCTGCTCGCGACACCGACCAATCTCGTCGCCATCGCCCGCACCGTCGCCAGCGTCTGGCGGCAGGAGAAGCTGGCCGAGGAGGCGGCGGAGATCGCCCGGCTCGGCAAGGAGCTCCATTCGCGGCTGGCGACGATGGGGAGCCATGTGGCGCGGCTCGGGCGCAATCTCGAACAGGCGACCGGGGCCTATAATGCCTTCGTCGGCAGCCTCGAAACGCAGGTCATGACCCAGGCGAAGCGCTTCGAAACACTCGAGGTCGCGTCGGGCGCGAAGGAGATCGAGGCGCTGCCCGTCGTGGAAGCGGCACCCCGGCCGCTCACCAAGCTGTTCGCGAGGGATGGCGAAGGACCGCCGAACTAAGGATCGGGCCTGGTACGTCTGAGCCGGAGCGTGCCGATCTCGCCGGTCAAGAGCAGGGTGTCGCGATCGGCCAACCTTACTCGACCGGTGCGCTTAGAATCTCGATCAATCGTTGCTCGCGACGCATGATGGGCTCTGCACAGGCACGGCGGGTGGACATGATTGGCGGAACGACGGTCAGCACCTCGTTCGAGCGCACATACTGCCCGCCGATGCGATTGCAGCCGCCGTAGCCAGCAAAACTATCGGCCGAAAAATCGATCGCGTAGACATCGTCACGGAGCAGATCGCCGGTGAGGGGCACGGTTTCGCCCGCTATCTCGGCGAAATGCCAACTCGTTCCAGCAAGTGAATCCGCTGGCAAGCGATTGCCGCCACAACCTCTGAAATCTCGCCCGGCAATGGTGACAAAGACGGCATCGGCATACCGGCCATCCGGCACGTCACATGGATCGGCCATGATTGTCACATTGAGCGGAGGCCGGTTGTAATCGACAATCCCATCGACATTTCGCGGCACTCCCGCCGCAACAGACACGGTGGGGCGGCCGGGTTCGGAAAAGCTGATCCGGCCGTCAGCAATGGTAAGGGACCACGCGGGGCTCGCTCCCGACGCGCGGTACGGCGGCGCTGGTTCGACCTGTGAAGCCTGGATAACGAGCGCAAGAAATGCTGTCGGGATCAATTCGCCCGCCGCAGCCGGATCGCGCCTTCCTCGCCGGTCAGCACCATCGTGTTCGCGTCCGGCCGGCTGAATCTGACCGCTCCGGAGAGGATGGCGAAGGCGCGCTGCTCGCGGGCCATCACGGCGGGGGCGCAGGCCATGCGCGTCGAACGCGCCTCGCCAACCGCCAATGTGTCTCCGACCGCGGTATAAGGCGCGGAAAAGCTGTTGCAGCCGGTCCGGCCGGCGATTTCCCCCGCGCGGATGCTGAGCGCATATTGGGGGCCGCTCACCGGCTCCTGGCCGATCGCGACGATCGTCCATTCGGTGCCGGCGATCGGCGGCGGCGGCGGAATCACCGCAGCCTCGGCCTGCAGCGCGAGCAGCAGGGCGATCATGTTGCCCGCCATTGGTTGATCACCTCATAGGCCATCACCGCGGTCGCCACGGCCGCATTGAGGCTGTCCGCCTTGCCGTGCATCGGCATTTTCACCAGCACGTCGCATTCCTCCTCATAAGCCGCCGGCAGCCCCGCCTGCTCGTTGCCGACCAGGATGAAGGCCGGGGCCGTATAGCACGCTTCTTGATAGTCCACGCTCGCACGCAAACTTGTCCCGATCAACTGAGCAGGCGCTGAACGCAGCCAAGTAACGAAATCGGGCCAGCGCGCCGTTGCGATGCTTTGCGTAAATAAAGCCCCCATAGAGGCGCGTACGGATTCCACTGAAAAGGGGTCGACGCAATCGTCGATCAGAATCAGCCCGCCGGCGCCGACCGCGTCGCCGGTCCTCAGGATGGTGCCGAGATTGCCCGGATCGCGCAGTGCCTGGGCGACGATCCACAGCGGCGCGGCGGCGCGGTCGATCCGGTCGAGCGAGGTGTCGAGCTGGCGATAGACGCCGATGACGGTCTGCGGATTCTCCTTGCCGCTGATCTTGTGGAGGATGTCGGGCGTGGTCTCGATCGCCTCGCCACCGGCCGCCTCGACCGCTTCGACCAGGGCGGCGACGAGCGCATGGGTTGCGTCGCTGAAGAACAGGATTACCGGCAGCACGCCCGCCTCGCGCGCCTCGGTCAGGATGCGCAGTCCCTCGGCGAGGAACAGGCCCTCGGCGCGGCGATGCTTCTTCTCGCGCAAGGCCCGCGCCTGCTTGACCAGCGGGTTGGAAAAAGCGGTGACTTGGCGGGGCATGGCTAGGCAACCGTCATTGCGAGGAGCGAAGCGACGAAGCAATCCAGCCTGCCTCGCCGCCGCTCTGGATTGCTTCGCTGCGCTCGCAATGACGGAGAAGTGGTCATTCCTCGCCAAAGCGCGATTCGACCAGAGCGGCGAGCTGCTCCACCGCCGCCTCGGCGCCGTCGCCCAAGGCACGGATCGTGATCGAGTCGCCCATCGCCGCGCCGAGCATCATCAGCCCCATGATCGAGGTGCCGCAGACCGAATTGCCGTCTTTCTCGACCTCGACATTGATGCCGAGCTGGGCGGCGAGGGTGACGAACTTGGCGCTGGCGCGGGCGTGCAGGCCGCGCTTGTTCAGGATCTCGACGGTGCGCGAGACGCTGCTCAAGCCGCCGCCTCGCCGAGCACTTCGGAGGCGACGGAAATATATTTGCGGCCCGCCTCGCGCGCGGCGGCGACCGCGCCCTTGACGTCCATCGTCTTGCGGGCGCCGTCGAGGCGGATCAGCATCGGCAGGTTGACGCCGGCGATCACCTCGGTGCGCGCGTCCTTCATCAGCGAGATGGCGAGGTTGGACGGCGTACCGCCGAACAGGTCGGTCAGGATGATCACGCCGGCGCCGTCGTCGACCGCCTCGATCGCTTCGGCAATCTCGGTGCGGCGCGTCTCCATGTCGTCGTCGGGGCCGATGCAGATCGCCGCGATCCGCTCCTGCGGCCCCACGACATGCTCCATCGCCGTCACGAACTCCGTCGCCAGCCCGCCATGGGTCACCAGCACCAGACCGATCATCTGTTCACCTGTGAAACTCGTCCGCCCCCAGAGCGATTTCAGGCCGAGTGTACGCACTCAGCGACTCGGAAATCGCGGTTTCAACACACCTAGGGCGATTCCACGCAAGTGGAACTCGCTCTAGGAGCGCTCGCTGCCGTCGCGCGGCGGCGTGGCGAGGTCGCGATGGTCCAGACTGGGCGAAAATCCCGCTTCGCGCAACCGTGCGGCGACGCGCTCGGCGACATGGACCGAGCGATGTCTCCCCCCGGTACAGCCGAAGGCGATCGAGACATAGCTCTTCCCCTCCGCCTCGTAGCGAGGGAGGAGGGCGAGGAGCAGCTCCTCGATCCGGGTCACCGCATCCTCATAAGCGGGGTCGGCGGCGATATGGTCGGCGACCTCCCGCTCGAGGCCGGTGAGCGGGCGGAGCGCCGGCACCCAGTGCGGGTTCTGCAGGAAGCGCATGTCGAAGACGAGGTCGGCGTTGCGCGGCAGGCCGCGGGCGAAGCCGAAGGATTGGACGGTCAGGATCGGCGCGCCTTCCTCGCCGCCGAAGTGGTTGCGGATCTGCTGGCGCAGCGCATTCGTATCGCTGTCGGTCGTGTCGATGACATGGTCCGCCCAGCGTTTCAGCGGCGCGATCATCTCGCGCTCCTCGGAAATGCCGTCATTGGTCGGCCGGTCGGGCGCCAACGGATGGCGCCTGCGGGTCTCGGAGAAGCGGCGGAGCAATTCGGCCGCCTGGCATTCGAGGAACAGGGTCTCGACCGGCTGGTCATGCTCCCTGGCCAGCTTCTTCACCTGGCGGACGACGCGCTCGGCGTTGAACCCCCGGGTGCGGCTGTCGAGGCCGATGGCGAGCGAGCGGCCGCGCTCCGCGCCGGCGGCGAGCGGCGTCGCGAGCAGCGGATCGAGCAGGCTGAGCGGCAGATTGTCGACAACCTCCCAGCCCAGATCCTCGAGCGTGTTGAGCGTCGTCGATTTGCCGGCGCCGGACATGCCGGTGACAAGCAGGAATCTTTTCGGGGCGGCGGGCGCGGGCATCGGCCCTATGTAATGCGTTTCAGCGCCAGTTCGACCTTGATCGGGGCCGAATCCTCATGCGCGTTGAGCACCACGACCGGCACGGCGATGCCGCAGAGCGAGCGCGTCTCGCCCGGCTCGGGCAGGCGCTGCGGCGTGGCGTCGAGATCGACGAAAAGAGCGACCGGCACGTCGACCGCGCTGGGCATCTCGACGATGCCGAGCCCGCGCACCTCCATCTGGCCGGAGATGGTGGGCGGCGCGCTGGCGATGAGGCCGGTGGCGGTGCGGCGCACGATCGTATAATCGTCGCTGACCAGCACCGCGCCGCGGTCGATCAGCCTCAGCGCCAGGTCGGACTTGCCCGCGCCGGGCAGGCCGCCGATCAGCACCGCCTTGCCGGCGATCGCCACCGTGCTGACGTGGATGGTTTCCGACGAAGTTGACGCCATGCTCATGTCGCGGCTCCCGGCAGGCGGACGACGAAGCGGGCACCGGCCTGCCCATCGCGCCGGTCGCCGACCTCGATCCGGCCGCCATGCCCTTCCACGATCGCCCGCGCGATGGCGAGGCCGAGGCCGGAATGGCGGCCGAAATCCGCCTCCGGCCTGATGGAGTGGAAGCGGTTAAAGATCACCTCACGCGAATCTTCGGGCACGCCCGTTCCTTCGTCCTCGATGCTGATCATCACCTCGTCGCCATCCGCGCAGGCGCGGACCTCGACGAGGCCGCCCTCGGGCGAGAAGGAGATCGCGTTGTCGACCAGGTTGTCGAGCAGCCGCGCGAGGCGCGATTCCTCGCCCTGGACCACGGCCGAGCCGAGACGGGGACGGGCAAAGGCGATCGAGACATTCTCGCGCCGCGCTTCCCAGGTCGGAAGCAGGGATTCGATGAACGAGGCCAGGTCGATCGGCTCGAAGCGCGCCCGCGACAGCTCGGCGTCGAGCCGCGACGCCTCCGCGATGTCGACGACCAGGCGGTCGAGCCGGCCGACATCCTGGCGCACCACGTCGAGCAGCTGGCAGCGCAAAGCCGGGTCCTCGATCCGGTCGAGCGAATCGACCGCGGAGCGCAGCGAGGCGAGCGGGTTCTTGAGCTCGTGGGTGACATCCGCGGCGAAGGCCTCGGTGGCGTCGATCCGCTGCCGCAGCGACTGGGTCATGTCGTGGAGCGCGCGGGCGAGGAGACCGATCTCGTCCCTCCGCTCCGGCAAGAGCGGCACGTCGACCTCGCGCGCGCGGCCGAGCCGCACGCTATGTGCGGCCTTGGCCAGCCGGCGCAGCGGGTTGGCGATGGTGCGGGCGAGGAAGCGCGACAGCAGGATCGCGAGCACCAAAGTGGCCAGCAGGGCGAAAGCGAGCGAGAAACGCTCGGCGCGCACCTGGCGCCGAACGTCGCGGGCGTTGACGGTCAGGAGCAGCGTTTCTGCGTTGCCGGTGAGGGGGATAGCGGTGCTGATGAAGGCCGTGCCCTCCGACGCGCGCCGAATATCGCTCACCGGGCCGTTGGCGCGGCGCGCAGCCGCAATCTCGGGCCAGGCATCGACCCGGCTCACATCGTCGCCGAGCGGCGGAGTGGACGACGCGGCGACAATTGCGTCAACTCCGTTGTCCAGCCACCGGGCCACGGTGCGATACCAGGGCTCGCCCGTCGGATCGCGCATCAGATAGGTAGGCGGGCCGGACGTCCAATTGTCGCCGAGCAAGGCGCCATCGCGGGCGAAGACGCGCAGGCGCGTGCCCGAATCGCGCCCCAGTCGATCGAGCATCGCCGGCCAGGTCTGGCGCGGAGCCGCGGCGAGGGCGTGGGCCACCATCGTCGCTTCGGAGCGTGCCCGCTCAACCCTGGCCTCGGTCAGCCGCGCCCGCAGGCTGTCGAGATAGAACAGGCCGCCGGCGAGGATCGCGATCGCGAAGATGTTGACCGCGAGGATGCGCTGCCGGAGCGACAGCCGCGACGACCAGCCGAGCCGGGCCTCCCTTTCGTCATTCCTCCGCAAAGCGGTACCCGACGCCGTAGAGCGTCTCGATCGACCTGAACGCGGGATCGGCCTCGCGGAACTTGCGGCGCATCCTCTTCACATGACTGTCGATCGTCCGATCATCGACATAGATGTCATCGTGGTATGCGACATCCATCAGCTGGTTGCGCGACTTGACCACGCCGGGCCGCTGGGCGAGCGCCTCGAGGATCATGAACTCGGTGACGGTGAGGACGACATCGGCGCCGTCCCAGCGCACCCGGTGACGCGCCGGGTCCATCACCAGTCGGCCGCGGACGATCTCTTCGGCTTCCTGCTCCGGTTCATCCCCGGGAGGTTTCGCGCGCGCCTCGCTGCGGCGGAGGACGGCACGGATTCGGGCGATGAGGAGGCGCTGCGAAAAAGGCTTGGCGATATAATCGTCGGCGCCCATGGCGAGGCCCAAAGCCTCGTCCAGCTCCTCGTCCTTGGATGTCAGGAAAATCACCGGGAAATCAGTTTTCTCCTTGAGTCTCCTCAGCAGCTCCATGCCGTCCATGCGCGGCATCTTGATATCGAGCACGGCGAGCTCGGGCGGCGCCTCGGTGAGCGCCTTCAGCGCCGCCTCGCCGTCCGAATAGAGACGCGTCGTGAAACCCTCCGCCTGCAGCGCGACGGAGAGCGACATGAGGATGTTGCGATCGTCGTCGACAAGGGCGATCGTGTTCGACATGCTTGGCGGTGTTCCTGTGCGGGAGGGCCGGCTTAGCGCAAGCGCGGCCCGCCGCGCCACCCTTTGACGAAACGACCCGCCTCCACTATGCGCGCCGGCATGACGAGGGCCCACGCCGAGGGGCCGGACCATTCAGACGGAAGGAAGCTTGAAGGTGGCCAACCGGGTCCCGCGTTACGACTTGCACCATCAGGGGATCGACACCCCCGCCGCGCTCCACTGGAATCTCGGCACGTCCGAGCTGGTCGAGCAGGCGGTGCGCCGCGAGGAAGGCATGCTCGCCAAGGACGGCCCGCTGGTGGTCGAAACCGGCAAGCACACCGGCCGCTCGGCGAAGGACAAATACATCGTCCGCGACGCCGAGACCGAGAGCAATGTCTGGTGGGACAATAACAAGGCGATGAGCGCGGACCATTTCGCCGCGCTCAAGGCCGATTTCCTCACCGCGCTGGCGGAGCGGGAAACCCTGTTCGTCCAGGATCTCTATGGCGGCTCGCAGCCCGAGCACCGGGTGAAGGTGCGGGTGATCAATGAGCTCGCCTGGCACAACCTCTTCATCCGCACGATGCTGGTGCGGCCGTCGGCGGCGGAGCTGGAAGGCTTCGAGCCCGAATATACGATCATCGACCTGCCGAGCTTCAAGGCCGATCCGGCCCGCCACGGCACGCGCTCCGAGACGGTGATCGCGGTGAACCTCACCGATAAGACGATCCTGATCGGCGGCACCGCTTATGCCGGCGAGATGAAGAAGTCGGTCTTCGGCCTCCTGAACTACATTTTGCCGGTCGAGGGCATCATGCCGATGCACTGCTCGGCCAATATCGGCCCCAAGGGCGACACCGCTGTCTTCTTCGGCCTTTCGGGCACCGGCAAGACGACGCTCAGCGCCGACGCGAGCCGCACCCTGATCGGCGACGACGAGCATGGCTGGTCCGACACCGCGGTCTTCAACTTCGAAGGCGGCTGCTACGCCAAGATGATCCGGCTCTCGCCGGAGGCCGAGCCGGAAATCCATGCGACGACCAGGCGCTTCGGCACGGTGCTGGAGAATGTCGTGATCGACCCCGAGACGCGGACGCTCGACCTCGACGACGCGACGCTCGCCGAGAACACCCGCGGCGCCTATCCGATCGACTTCATCCCCAATTGCTCGGCGGAGAATATGGGGCCGGTGCCGAAGAACGTGATCTTCCTCACCGCCGATGCCTTCGGGGTGCTGCCGCCTGTCGCCAGGCTGACGCCGGATCAGGCGATGTACCATTTCCTCTCCGGCTACACCGCCAAGGTGGCGGGGACCGAGATCGGCGTCACCGAGCCGGAGGCGACCTTCTCGACCTGCTTCGGCGCGCCGTTCATGCCGCGCCACCCGAGCGTCTACGGCAACCTCCTCAAGGAGCGGATCGCCAGGGGTGGGGTGGCATGCTGGCTGGTCAACACCGGCTGGACCGGCGGCAAATATGGCGTCGGCAGCCGGATGCCGATCAAGGCGACCCGGGCGCTGCTCAACGCTGCGCTCGACGGCTCGCTGAACAATGTCGAGTTCCGCACCGACGAGAATTTCGGCTTCCAGGTGCCGGTGAGCGTTCCGGGCGTCGACCAGTCGATCCTGAACCCGCGCGACACCTGGGCCGACAAGGCCGCTTATGACGCGACGGCGGCGAAGCTGGTGGCGCTCTTCAACGAGAATTTCGCCCGCTTCGAGAGCCATGTCGACGCCGGCGTGCGGGCGGCCGCGCCCCGGGCCGGCGGCCAGCAACAACAAGCGGAGCCGATCATCACCGCCGCCTGACCGCCGCCTTCATTTCGCTCTTTCATCGGGAGCGCGCTGGCCCGGCCAGCGCGCTCACTTCTTTTTGTGCAAAAGGAACCCGACCCCTGGACCACAAACCCCGCCTGTTCGGCGACGACGAGCA
>NZ_JBQTIN010000059.1:0-14736 GCF_052388015.1 Sphingosinicella sp. | reverse complement strand
CGCATCTGCTGCTGTTGCAGAAGACGATGGTGATGGAGGAAGGGGTCGCGACCGCGCTCGATCCCGACATCAACATGTGGGAGACGGCCGAGCCGTTCGTCACCGAATGGGTGCGGACCGAGCTGGGACCCGAGGCGCGGCTCGCCGACGGCATCGTGCGGACCGTGCGGCTGCTGCGGCGGCTGCCCGATCTGATCGAGCGGATCGAGCAAAGCTATCCGGTGCCGGGCGGCGCGCCGCCCGAGCCGCCATTGCCGGAGGTTGTGCTGCTGCGGCCGGCGAGCTGGTGGCGCTATGCGCTGACCGCGGCGATCGGCGCAGCGGCTGGCGCTGCGGCGGTGCAGTACCTAATCTAGGGCGATGCAAAGCAAGCGCATCCTGCTGATCGTCGGCGGCGGTATCGCGGCCTACAAGGCGTGCGAGCTGATCCGGCTGATCCGCAAGGCGGGCGGGAGCGTGCGCTGCGTGCTGACCCAAGGCGGCGCGCAGTTCGTGACGCCGATGACGCTGGCCGCGCTTTCCGAGCAGCCGGTATATACCAGCCTCTGGGACCTCAAGGACGAGGTCGAGATGGGGCATATCCAGCTCAGCCGCGAGGCGGACCTGATCGTCGTCGCTCCGGCGACCGCCGATCTCCTCGCCAAGATGACGGCGGGAATCGCGGACGATCTCGCCACCACCCTGCTGCTCGCGACCGACAAGGCGGTGCTCGCTTGCCCGGCGATGAACGTGCGCATGTGGGAGCATGCCGCGACCCGGCGCAACGTTGCGCGGCTGCGCGAGGACGGCGTGACGATCCTGGAGCCCGACGAGGGCGAGATGGCGTGCGGCGAATATGGCCCGGGGCGGTTGCCCGAGCCGGAGGCGATCCTGGCCGCGATCCGCGAACGGCTCGGCGGCTGAATGCTCGCCGGCAAACATGCCATCGTCACCGCCGGGCCGACGCATGAGCCGATCGATCCGGTCCGTTACATCGCCAACCGCTCGTCGGGAAAGCAGGGCTTCGCGATCGCCGGAGCACTGGCCGCACTCGGCGCGCGGGTGACGCTGATAGCCGGGCCGGTCCATCTGCCGACGCCGGCCGGAGTCGACCGGGTCGATGTCGAAACGGCGCGCGAGATGGCGGCGGCGGTGGAGGCAGCACTGCCGGCGGACGTCGCCGTGATGGTGGCGGCCGTAGCGGATTGGCGGGTCGAGCCGGCGCGAAGCAAGCTCAAGAAACGCGCCAGCGGGCCGCCTGTCCTCTCGCTGGTCGAAAATCCCGACATCCTCGCCGAACTCGCCCGCTCGCCGCATCGCCCCGGCCTATTGATCGGCTTCGCGGCGGAAACCGACAATGTCGTCGGCAATGCGAGCGCGAAGCGGGAGCGCAAGGGGGCGGACTGGATCGTGGCCAACGACGTGTCCGGCCCAAAGGAGACGAGCGTGTTGGGCGGGATCGAGAACAAGGTCCATCTCGTCACCGCCGAAGGCGTCGAGCATTGGGACCGGGCGCCCAAGGCCGAGATCGCGCGCGCACTCGCGACACGTATCGCCGCCGCGCTGGAGGCCTGACATGCGCGACTGGTTGTTCTTGCCCGCCCTCGCCCGTTTCGGCGATCTTGGCCTGCTGCTGCTGCGGCTCGTGACCGGCGCCTTCCTGATCTGGCAGAGCCACGACAATATTTTCAGCGCCGCGCGGATGCATGAGTTCGAGCGCTTCCTGACCCAGTTCAACTTCTGGGCGCCGAGGCTGATGGCGCCGCTGTGCGTCTGGGCGCAGTTCCTGTGCGGAATCTCCCTGGTGCTGGGTCTCGCCACCCGCTGGGCGGGGCTGGTGACGACCTTCGTCTTCATCGTCGCGGTGTGGATGGTGCATTGGCGACAGGATTTCCCGGGCTGGTGGCCGGCTTTGATCCTGGTGTTCCTCGGCATCCTGTTTGCGACCCAGGGCGCTGGCCGCTACGCGCTCGACGCGATGCTGGCCCGAAAGCAAGAATGATCCGAATCGCGCTTAAACGGCTGCCGCATGGCGAGGGCCTGCCGCTGCCCGCTTATGCGAGCAGCGACGCCGCCGGCATGGACGTGGTCGCGGCGGAGAGCCTGACGCTGGCGCCCGGTCAGCGCCACGCGGTGGCGACGGGCTTCGCCATCGCGATTCCGCCCGGCTACGAGATACAGGTGCGGCCTCGATCGGGCCTTGCGCTCAGGCATGGCGTCACCTGCGCGAACACGCCCGGGACGATCGACGCCGACTATCGGGGCGAGGTGAAGATCATCCTCGCCAATATCGGCGAACGGCCATTCGAGGTGGTTCGGGGGGAGCGGATCGCCCAGCTCGTCCCCGCACCCGTGTTGCGGGCGGATTTCGATGTGGTAGAAGAGCTTGACGCCACGCCACGCGGCGCGGGCGGCTTCGGATCGACCGGGAGGTGACCATGATGTTCGGGCTTGTCGTCGCGGCCTTCTTCAACCCCACTGTGCCGGAGAATATCGACGTCGCCGAAGCGAACTGGAACAATTATCCGCGGCTCGAGACGCCGACGCTGGCGATCCCGAACGGCGAGATGGTCACCCGAGTCCAGCGGCTGATGCAAAGTGGCGAATGCAGCTTCGAAGGGCAGCGCCCGCGCCGGTTCAGCATAGACATCAGCTATGGCGTCCAGCTGGACAGCGCCGGCAACGCGACCCGGATCATCGTCGAGGACGTGGGCTGCCGGCCGCTGGAGCTGATGGTCGGCCGGATCGCGGCGGACATCGTCCGGCGCGGCTGGGTCCGCACCGCGCCGCCGGCCCGGCCGACGATCTACGCGAACCGGATCAACTTCAACCTGTCGTGAACCTGACCGACCTGTTGTGGCACTGAGCGACGCGCAGCTCGATCGCTACGCGCGGCATATCGTTCTCAGGGAGATCGGCGGGGCCGGTCAGCAGGCGCTGCTCGCGGCCCATGTCGCGGTGGTCGGCGCCGGCGGCATCGGCGCACCGGCCTTGCTCTATCTGGCGGCGGCGGGGGTCGGACGAATCAGGCTGATCGACGACGATCGGGTGAGCCTCGACAATCTCCAGCGCCAGGTGCTGTTCGGCACCGACGATGTCGGCGAGGGCAAGGCGGAGGTCGCGGCACGAAACCTGGCTCGACTCAATTCCGACAGCCGAATCGATATCGTTCCGGAGCGGCTCGACACGGAAAATGTCGACCGCCTGCTCACCGGGATCGACCTCGTGCTCGACGGCAGCGACAATTTCGCCACCCGGCTCGCCGTATCGGACTGGTGCACCGCCAATCGCGTGCCGCTCGTCTCGGCCGCGATCGGCCAGTTCCAGGTGCAGATCGGGACGTTCCGCGGCTGGCTGCCCGGTCAGCCCTGTTATCGCTGCTTCGTCGGCGATGCGTTCGATGCCGAGGATTGCGACACCTGCTCCGAACTCGGCGTGCTGGGCGCCATGACGGGTCTCGCCGGAAGCTGGGCGGCGCTCGAAGCGATCCGGGCGACCACCGGCTTCGGCGGCGATCCGGGCGGCAAGCTGCATGTCTTCGACGGGCTGGCGCCGTCGCTCAGGACGATCCGGATCGTCAAGGATCCGGCCTGCAGGGGCTGCGGCCGGCTACAGACCGAACAGGCGTAGGCTTTCCTGCCAAAGCAGCGCGGTCGCGTCGGGCTGGCTGAACGCCGAGAGGCCGAGGCCGGCGACGAGGCCGAGCGGCACGATCGTCCAGCCCAGCCTGCCGAGCAGAGACCTGCCGCGTGGAGGCGCGCGAGGCGCGGCGGGAATGAAGGAGATCGGCGGCTCGCCCTCCTCGCGCGGCGTCACCAGATCGCTGCACGGATAGCCGAGGATCGCGGCCTTCTCGATCAGGAACTCGTCGATGGTGAGCGCGCCGGCTTCGCAGAGCCGGGTCAGCCGCTCCAGCGCTTCGAGCCGGGCGTTGGCCGCGGCGATCGCGCCCGCAACCTGGGACGCCGGAGACTGCGCCGACTCGACGATGGGAAACTGGACCGCCTCGCCCGAACCTTCGGCCGAGGGGAAGCCGCGGGAGATGGCGAGGCGGCCCGTACGCATGCCGCAGTTCTAGCCATCGCGCTGTAAAGATTGGCGGACCCAGCGCGGTAAACGCCGGATCAACCTTAGTTGGCCGCCGGCGGCGCGATCGCGATCAGGTCGATGGTGAAGAGCAAGGTGGCGCCGCCGGGGATCGGGCCGCGGCCGTTGCCATAGGCGAGATTGTAGGGGATCGCGAACTCGTAGCGGTCGCCGACGCCCATCATCGGCACGCCCTCCTGCCAGCCGCGGATCAGGCGGCCGAGCGGGAAGGTCGCGGGCTCGCCGCGCCGGACCGAGCTGTCGAATTCGGTGCCGTCGATGAAGGTGCCGACGTAGTGGATCGTCACGGTGTCGGCGACCGTCGGATGGCGACCCGATCCGTTGCCGCTGATTCGCCGCCAGCGCAGCCCGCTCACCGTGCGATGCCAGCCCTGGGCCGGATCGAGCCGGTTGAGATACTGGAAATGCCAGTCCGCACTGGCCGGATTCGGCGTCGCGGCCGGCGTTTCCTGCGCCGCGGCGGCGGCGGCGATCGTCACGGCAAGCAGTGCCGAAGCGGTTCGCAGCATCATTTCTTCCCCCTCTTTGCCGGAGCGCGCCGGGCCCTGCCCTTTTTTGCCGGGCCCTTGGCGGCGCGTTCGTCGATCAGCTGCGCCGCCTCTTCCAGCGTGAGCTGGTCCGGCGCAAGCGACTTCGGCAATGTCGCGTTGGTGGTGCCGTCGGTGACGTAAGGACCGAAGCGACCGTCCATCAGCTTGATCTCGGCCTCGGTGCGCGGATGGGGGCCGAGCAGCTTGAGCGGCTCGCGCGAGCCGGCGCGGCGGCCGCCGCCATTGGCGGCGTCGGCGAGCTTCGCCACCGCGGTGTTCATGCCGACTTCGAACACCTCCGCGGTCGAGGCGAGCTTCGCAAATTTGCCGTCGTGGGCGAGATAGGGTCCGTAGCGGCCGATGCTGGCGGTGATCGGCTTACCGGTCTCCGGGTGGTCGCCGACGGTGCGCGGCAAAGACAGGAAGCGGAGCGCGATCTCCAGGTCCGCGTCGGCGGCGGGCACGTCCTTGGGTAGCGAGGCTCGCTTCGCCTCCTTGCCGTCGCCGAGCTGGAAATAGGGGCCGAAACGGCCGGCGCGGAGGGTCACGTCCTGGCCGGTTTCCGGGTCCTGCCCCAGCACCCGCGGCCCGCTGTCGGCGCTCGTCTCATCGCCCTGACCGAAGCGGCGGGTATATTTGCATTCGGGATAGTTGGAGCATGCGACGAACGCGCCGAACTTGCCGCCGCGCAGGCCGAGCCTGCCCGTGCCGCAGAGCGGGCAAAGGCGCGGATCGCTGCCGTCGCCCTTGTCGGGGAACAGGAAGGGCGCGAGGAAATCGTCGAGCGCGGCGGTGATCTCGCTCGGCTTCTGCTCCAGCACCTCGGCGGTCTTCGGCTTGAAGTCCCGCCAGAATTCTTCGAGCACCGCCTGCCAGTTCGCCCGGCCGCCGGAGATGTCGTCGAGCTCGTCCTCGAGATGGGCGGTGAAATCGTAGGAGACGTAGCGCTCGAAGAAGCGCTCCAGGAACGCGGTCACCAGCCGGCCGCTCTCCTGCGGAATGAAGCGGTTCTTCTCCAGAAGGACGTAATCTCGGTCCTTCAGCGTCTGCAGGATCGACGCGTAGGTGGAGGGGCGGCCGATGCCGAGCTCCTCCATCTTCTTGACCAGGCTCGCCTCGGAATAGCGCGGCGGCGGCTGGGTGAAATGCTGCTCGGCCTGAACGCCCTTTTTGGCCGGCGTGTCGCCTTCGCGAAGGCGCGGCAGGCGACGCGAATCCTCGTCCTCGGCGTCGTCCCGGCCTTCCTCATAGAGCGCGAGGAAGCCCGGGAAGAGCACGACCTGGCCGGTGGCGCGCAGGGCGTGCTGCCCGGTGGCGTCGGCCAGCTCCGCGGTCGTGCGCTCAAGCCGCGCCGAGGCCATCTGGCTGGCCAGCGCGCGCTTCCAGATCAGCTCGTACAGCCGGGCATGGTCGCCGGAGCCGGCGCGGTCGCGCGAGAAATCGGTCGGGCGGATCGCCTCGTGCGCCTCCTGGGCGTTCTTCGCCTTGGTCTCGTAGTGGCGCGGCTTGTCCGGAACGTAGCCCGCGTCGTAGCGGTCGGCGACCGCCTTGCGTGCGGCCGAGATCGCTTCGGGCGCCATCTGAACGCCGTCGGTCCGCATGTAGGTGATCGCGCCGTCCTCGTAGAGGCTCTGCGCCACGCGCATCGTCTGGCTGGCCGAGAAGCCCAATTTGCGCGCCGCCTCCTGCTGCAGGGTCGAGGTGGTGAACGGCGGCGGCGGATTGCGCGTGAGCGGCCTGGTTTCGACCGAGACCACGCCGAAACGTCCCTCCTCGACCGCCTTCTTCGCGGCGAGCGCGGTGCCCTCATCGCCGATCGACAGCCGTTCCAGCTTCTCGCCATTGTAGCGGACAAGGCGGGCGAGGAATTCGGTGCCGTCCGCCTCCAAGGTCGCCGTGACGCTCCAATATTCCTGGGTGCGGAACAGCTCGATCTCGCGCTCGCGGTCGACGATCAGGCGCAGCGCCACCGATTGGACGCGGCCGGCCGATTTGGCGCCCGGCAGCTTGCGCCACAGCACCGGCGAGAGAGTGAAGCCGACCAGATAATCGAGGGCGCGGCGGGCGCGGTAGGCGTCAACAAGGTCGTCATCCAACTGGCGCGGATGGGCCATCGCCTCGGTCACCGCACTTTTTGTGATCGCGTTGAAGGTGATGCGCTCAACATGCTGCGGCAGAGCCTTTTTCTTCGCCAGCACTTCCCTGACATGCCAGCTGATCGCCTCCCCTTCGCGGTCGGGATCGGTGGCGAGGATCAGCGTGTCCGCCTTCTTCGCCTCGTCGGTGATCGCCTTCAATTGCCGCGCCTTGTCGGCATAATTTTCCCAGATCATCGCGAAGCCGTCGTCGGGATCGACCGAGCCGTCCTTCGGCGGCAGATCGCGGACATGGCCGTAGGAGGCGAGCACCCGATGCCCGATGCCCAGATATTTTTCGATGGTTTTCGCCTTGGCCGGCGATTCGACGATGACGAGCTTCATGCGGCCCCGTTCTGTCCTTCACGTGTACGCGCGAGGGTGGGAAGGCTCCCGGGGGTTCGTCAAGTGCGCAGCGCCGGGCTGGCGGCGTCGCCGGGGCGCTGGCATAGGCGGGCCATGCAGCCGCCTCATCCCATGCTCGTGCAGGCCTTTCAGCTGCTGGGCGCCGGGCGCGCGCCGGAAGCGATCCTGATCGTCAACCGGCTCGCGGCTCAGGGCGACGCCAATGCGCAGCTGACCCTCGCCGAGATGACCTGGGGCGGGATGGTGAAGCAGGACCCGGTCGCGGCGCGCGTGCTGTTCGAGAAATCGGCGCAAGGCGGCAATGCAATCGCGGCGACGCGCGTCACCAACCTTCTGGCCAGCGGCATCGCCGGCGCGCGGGACTGGGGCGCGGCGCTCGACCGGCTGGGCGAGGAAGCGCGGCGCGACCCGGCGCGCAAGGCGGCGCTGGAGCTGATCGTCAAGATGAGGCTGGACGATGCGGGCGACCCGGTGACGCTGCCGGCACCCGAGCGCCTGAGCGACGCGCCGGACGTGATCATGTCTCGCCAGCTCTTCACCGCAGCCGAATGCGACTATCTCGCCCGGCTCGCGGCGCCGGGCTTCACACCTTCGGTGGTGAACGACGCGGCCGGCAAGGCGGTGCGCGATCCGATCCGCACCTCCGACGGCTCGACCCTCCACTGGCTGATCGAGGACCCCGCGGTCCATGCGCTCAACCGGCGGCTCGCCGCGGCGGCCGGAACCGATGCCGGTCAGGGCGAAGCGATGCAGATCCTGCGCTATCGGCCGGGCGAGCAATACCGGCCGCATTTCGATTTCGTCCGCGCTTCCGACAACCAGCGGATGATGACGGCGCTCGTCTATCTCAACGAGGATTATGAGGGCGGCGAGACTTCATTCGTGAAGACCGGGCTCAAGGTGAAGGGGCTCAAAGGCGACGCGCTGATTTTCCGCAGCGCCACGGCGGACCGCGAGATCGACCCGCTGTCGGAGCATGCCGGACTGCCGGTGACGCGCGGCGTCAAGCTGCTCGCCAGCCGCTGGATCAGGGAGAAACGCTGGGTGCCGTGATGCGAGCTATTGCGAGGCGGTCCGGCCCGCACGCCGCGTTAGTCTGGAAAGGAGACCGGTGCCTCCAGGCCCGTCGGCTCATTCGAAGATTTCGCCGAGTTTGGGCGAATCATGGAAGAGCGTGAAGATCGCGACCGAGGCATACCAGCCAGCAATGCGCGACGCCTCCAACGCGAGGTTCGCGACAGCGACCAAGCCGATCGCGCTTGTTTCCGGCAGCGACAACCACAGCGAGTCCCACGCCAATAGCAAGCCCGCCATGGCCGCGAGACCGGGCGCATAGATGATCAGAAACGCCAGCAGGATCGGCGACGTCCGCCCGCGCGTTTCCTGAAAGCCGCGCGACAGGCAGGCGAAAACGCCCTCGCCGCTCGTCAACAGCAACGGCAAGGTCGTCGACCAGCGTGCGAGCAGGATCAGCCCCGGCACGACCAGCAGCAGGAGGCCGACCGCGGTGGCCAGGACCGTGACCAGGCTCATCCCGAAAAAGGCGAGCAGCCGCGATCGCGCCGTCACACTGTAGCCCAAGTCGCCCAGCACCGCGCGGGTAAGGGCGTATTGCAGCACCAATGTCAGGATCGAGAGGAACAGCATCATCGCGCGCTCGCCCTCGCCCGTGACCAGCCCCGCGTCGATCGTCGCATACCCGCCCGCCAAGGCGACAAGCGCGAGGGCTACGCGAGCCGCGTGGCGCCGGAGCAGGCGTCCCGTGCGCCGGATCACATGACCGGCATCGCTCATGCCAGCGCCACCCGGCCACCGGCGTGGCGAGCGAGATGACCGGCCAGTTCGAGCTCCAGCAGAACGAGCTGGACGGCGGCGGCAGGCAGGCCGGACTGGCGGACCAGCTCGTCGACGGGGACCGGCGTCGGGCTGATCAGGTCGCGGATCGCGCGGCGTTCGCTGTCGCCGGCCTCGGCCGGCTCCTCAGCGACAGCCTGGCGCTGCCGCGACGGGCGCGCGGGGCCGAGATGGAGCGGGCGAATGGCTTCCAGCACGTCCTCGGCGGTCTGGACCAGGGTCGCGCCCTCGCGGATCAGCTGGTTGCAGCCCTGGGCGCGGGGATCGAGTGGCGAGCCGGGGATCGCCATCACCTCGCGGCCATAATCGGCGGCATGGCGGGCGGTGATCAGCGAGCCGGACTTGGGCGCCGCCTCGATCACCACCGTGCCGGCGGCAAGGCCGGCGATGATCCTGTTGCGATAAGGGAAATGGCGCGCGCGCGGCTCCACGCCGGGCGGCTGTTCCGCGATCAACAGGCCCTTTGTCCCGATCGCGCGCTGCCGCTCCTCATTTTCGGGCGGGTAGAAGATGTCGATGCCGCCGGCGATCACCGCGACGGTGCCGGTGTCGAACGCGCCGTCATGGGCGGCGGTGTCGATGCCGCGCGCGAGGCCAGAGACGATCGCCGTGCCGGTCTGGCCGAGATCGCGGGCGAGCTGGCGGGCGAAGCGGCACGCGGCGGCCGAGGCGTTGCGCGCTCCCACCATCGCCACCGTCGGGCGTGCCAGCAGAGCCGTATCGCCGCTGACGATCAGTACGGGCGGCGCGCTGTCGATCTCGGCGAGCAAGGCGGGATAGGCGTCGTCGTCGCGGAACAGGTAGCGCGCGCCGAGCCTCGTGACCTCGGTGATCTCACTCTCCACCTCGGCCGCGGTCGCCAGCTTGCCGGGCCGTCCACCGCCGCGCCGGGCGAGGTCTGGGATGGCGTCGAGCGCCGCCTGCGCCGAGCCGAAACGGGCGACCAGCTGCGCATAGGTAACCGGGCCGATCTTGTCGGAACGGATCAGACGCAGCCGAGCGACGATATCGGCAGGCGCGCTCAAGCGGCCTTGCTCCGCCCGACCTTCGGCTCTGTACCGCGCCAGAGGCGAGCGATATTCTCGCGGTGTCGCCAGAGGACGAGCAAAGCGAGGCCGGCGAACAAAGGCGCGAGGCCGAAGCGGCCCATCGCCGCAGCGGCGATCGGGGCACTGACCGCAGCCGCCATCCCGCCCGCCGAGGAGTAGCGGGTCAGGAGCAGCGCCAGCACCCAGACCAGAGCGGCGATGAGGCCGATCGGCCAGGCGAGCGCGGCGACGACGCCAAGCAGGGTCGCGACCCCCTTCCCGCCCCTGAAGCGCAGCCAGACCGGGTAGAGATGGCCGATAAAGGCGGCGAGGCCGGCGAGCGGATCGAGCGCCAATTCCGGCCAGATCAGCCGGGCAAGCAGCACCGCCGCCGCGCCCTTCGCCGCATCGAGCAGCAAGGTGGCGGCGGCGAGGCCCTTGCGGCCGGTCCGCAGCACGTTGGTCGCGCCGATATTGCCCGAGCCGATATTGCGCACGTCGCCGAGCCCGGCGGCGCGGGTCAGCAGCAGCCCGAACGGGATCGAGCCGAGCAGATAGCCGCCGACGATCGCGGCGAGCGGCGGGAACAGGGTTTCGAACGTGATCACAACGCCCCCATATCGCGTGGGTAAAGCAGCGGCGCGGGAGCGCGCAACCGCGTTTGCCGCCAAAGCGGACGGCCGCTAAGCCTTCGGGCCGTGACGCGGCCGCTGCTCATCTTCGATTCCGGGGTCGGCGGCCTCTCCGTGCTCGCCGAGATCGCGAGGCTGATGCCGACCGCGCCGATCGTCTATGCGGCGGACAGCGGTGGCTTTCCCTACGGCACCAAGACGGAACGCGAGGTGACCGCACGGGTGCCGGCTTTGCTCGGCAGGCTGGAGGAGCGCTACGATCCCGCCCTCATCGTCATCGCCTGCAACACCGCCTCGACGATCGCTCTCGACTGGGTGCGTGCGGCGCTCGATCTGCCGGTCGTCGGCACGGTGCCGGCAATCAAGCCGGCGGCGGCGCTCAGCAAGACCCGGACGATCGGCGTGCTCGGCACCGAGGCGACGGTGGTGCAACCCTATGTCGACCGGCTGGCGGCGGAGTTCGCGGCGGACTGCACGGTGATCCGGCACGGCTCGGCGGAGCTGGTCGAACTGGCGGAAGCGAAATTGCGCGGCGAACCGGCCGACGCCGACGCCTATCGCGCCATCCTCGCCGGACTGCTCAATCAGCCGGGCGGCGAGAGAATCGACACCGTGGTGCTGGCCTGCACGCACTTCCCGCTGGTGCGGGAGGAGCTGGAAGCGGCCAGCCCGCGCCCGCTCGCCTTCGTCGATGGCGCAGCCGGGATTGCGCGGCGCACCCAGTGGCTGACGCGCGACCTGGCCTGGCCCAAGGTACCGTCGGAAGGACGCGCGGTGGTGACCGGCGCGCTGGAGGCGGCCGAGCCCTATCGTGCCGGCTTCGCCCGCTTCGGCCTCACCCGGATCGACAAGCTCTAGCGCAATCGGTGGTGGCGAATCCGGCCGGCCGCGCCTAGATGTGGGCCAGTTGGAAATCCGAACAAGGCAAGCCAAATGGGCGAGCGGATCGTCATTGCTTCCGATCATGCGGCGGTCGCGCTGAAGGCGCTGCTGTTGGCGCATCTCAGCGAAGGCGGCCATGACGTGACCGATCTCGGCCCCGACGGCATCGATCCGGTCGATTATCCCGATTATGGCTACAAGATCGCCGAGGAGATCGCCGCCGGGCGGGCGACGCGCGGCATCGCCTTGTGCGGGTCCGGCATCGGCATTTCGATCTCGGTCAACCGTCATCCCGCCGCGCGCTGCGCGCGGGTCGACGAGCCGCTCTCGGCGACGCTGGCCCGCCGCCACAATGACGCCAATGTGATCGCCATGGGCGCGCGCCTGATCGGGCCGGACATGGCCAAGGCCTGCATCGACGCCTTCCTCTCAACGCCGTTCGACGGCGGCCGCCACGAACGCCGCGTCGAGAAGCTCTCCCATCCCCATTTCGCCAAGGAGCCCGCATGAGCAGCCGACCCGTCTCCGAACCCGACGGCTTCTTCACTGACAGACTCGGTCAGGCCGATCGCGCCGTCGCCGATGCGGTCCGCGCCGAGCTCGACCGGCAGCAGAACCAGATCGAGCTGATCGCATCGGAGAATATCGTCAGCCGCGCGGTGCTGGAGGCGCAGGGCTCGGTCCTCACCAATAAATATGCCGAAGGCTATCCGGGCCGGCGTTATTATCAGGGCTGCGCGCCTTCGGACTCCGTCGAGAATCTGGCGATCGAACGGGCCCGGCAGCTGTTCGGCTGCGGCTTCGCCAACGTCCAGCCGCATTCGGGCGCGCAGGCGAACGGCGCGGTGATGCTGGCGCTCACCAAGCCCGGCGACACGATCATGGGCATGAGCCTCGACGCCGGCGGCCACCTGACCCACGGGGCCAAGCCCGCGATGAGCGGCAAATGGTTCAACGCCGTCCAATATGGCGTGCGGCGCGACGATGATCTGATCGACTTCGAGCAAGTCGAGAGCCTCGCGAAAGAGCACCGGCCGACCTTGATCATCGCCGGCGGCTCGGCCTATCCGCGCCACATCGATTTCGCCCGCTTCCGGGCGATCGCCGACGAGGTCGGGGCGATCTTCATGGTCGACATAGCGCATTTCGCCGGCCTGGTCGCGGCGGGCGAGCACCCTTCCCCCTTCGGTCACGCCGATGTCGTCACCACCACGACGCACAAGACCTTGCGCGGCCCGCGTGGCGGCATGGTGCTGACCGACGACGAGGCGATCGCCAAGAAGATCAACTCGGCGGTCTTTCCCGGCCTTCAGGGCGGTCCGCTGATGCACGTCATCGCCGCCAAGGCGGTGGCGTTCGGCGAGGCGCTGCGGCCCGAGTTCAAATCCTATGCGCGCGACGTGATCGCCAATGCCAAGGCGCTGGCCGGGCGCCTCAAGGAGCGCGGCGCCGATCTCGTCTCCGGCGGCACGGACACGCATCTGGCACTGGTCGATCTCCGTCCGATCGGCGTTACCGGCAAGGATGCCGACGAGGCGCTGGAGCGCGCGGCAATCACCTGCAACAAGAACGGCGTTCCCTTCGATCCGCTGCCGCCGGTCAAGACCAGCGGCATCCGCGTCGGCTCGCCGGCCGGTACCACGCGCGGCTTCGGCGTCGCCGAATTCCGCGACATCGCCGACATGGTGGCGGATGTGCTGGAGGGCCTGCGGGTCAATGGCGAAGAGGGGAACGGTGCTGTCGAGGCCGGCGTGAAAGCGCGAGTCCGCGAGCTTTGCGCCCGCTTCCCGATCTATCCGGAGCAATGAGGGTCCAAACCCGGTGCTGGAGGCGGTCGTGACGGGCTGCCATTTGTTGTCCGGCAAGGAACGAGGTGGGAGCGATGGACCTTCCATCGTGACCGACCGAGCGACGCTGTCCGGGCAGCAAAGGACAGCCCGCCGCTTTGCGGTCGGCCGGAGAAACCGACTGGCTGCGTCGGCCGGCTCGACCGGGCTGCCAGGCCCGGCCTTCACCATCCTTCTATCCAGCCGGCTTCTCCGGCCGATCACGGCCACCTCCAGCACCGGGTTTGGACCCTGATGCGCTGCCCTTTCTGCGCCCATGAAGACAGCCAGGTGAAGGACAGCCGGCCGACCGAGGACGGCTCGGCGATCCGGCGGCGGCGGCAGTGCGAGGATTGCGGCGCCCGCTTCACGACCTTCGAGCGGATCCAGCTGCGCGAGCTGACGGTGCTCAAATCCGAGGACAAGCGCGAGCCGTTCGACCGCGCCAAGCTGGAGCGATCGATCGAGATCGCCTGCCGCAAGCGTCCGGTGCCGCGCGAGCGGATCGAGCGGCTCGCCTCCTCCATCCAGCGCCAGATCGAAACGTCGGGCGAGAGCGAGATGCCCTCGGCCCGGATCGGCGAGATGGTGATGGAGGGCCTGAAGGCGCTCGACCCGGTCGCCTATATCCGCTTCGCCAGCGTCTATAAGGATTTCCGGGAGGCGAAGGATTTCGAGGATTTCGCGGGAGCGGTGAGCGAAGCGGGGAAGGAATAGCGCTCCCAACAACTGCTCATCCTGAGTAGGGCTGAGCCGGGCGAAGGCCCGTATCGAAGGATTTGAATTGGACTTCTACGCTTACCTGCTCAGGTGCGCGGACGGCAGCTACTATGCTGGTCATACCGATGATCTCGACGCGCGCGTCGCTCAGCACCAGGCGGGTTCCATTCCGGGCTACACGAAAAAGCGAAGGCCGATTGCGCTTGCATGGTCGGATCGCTTTCCCGATCGGGATCAAGCTTTCGCAGCGGAGCGCCAGATCAAGGGTTGGAGCCGCGCGAAAAAGGAGGCGTTGATCCGCGGCGATTGGGAGGCTTTGCGCAGTCTCTCGAGCCGAGCGGTCCTTCGAGACGCCGCTTCGACAGGCTCAGCGGCTCCTCAGGATGAGCGACTAGCATCATCTGCTACGCTCGCTCATCCTGAGGAGCGACTGAGCGAAGTCGAAGGCGCGTCTCGAAGGACCCCCGCCATCGTCCTCGTCCGGCCGCAGCTCGGCGAGAATATCGGCAAGGCGGCGCGGGCGATGTTGAACTTCGGGCTGACCGACATACGGCTTGTCGCGCCGCGCGACGGGTGGCCCAATCCGGGCGCCGGGCCGGCGGCATCGGGGGCGGATATCGTGCTGGAACGGGCCCGGGTGTTCGAAAGCGTGGCCGAAGCGGTGGCGGATTGTCCGT
>NZ_JBQTIN010000058.1:0-13687 GCF_052388015.1 Sphingosinicella sp. | reverse complement strand
CGCGCGGATCGAGAAGACGCTGACCGCGATCTCGCCGATCCGGGCGATCGCCAATGTCGTGCGGGTCGGCTCGGCCGGCTATCGCAAGCTGGTGACGACCGGCGGCACGCCGTCCGGCTGGGCCGCGGAAGGCGGGGCGCGGGCGGAGACCGACACGCCGGACTTCGCCGAGATCGCGCCGCCCTTCGGCGACCTCTACGCCAATCCGGCGGCGAGCCAGGCGATGCTCGACGACGCGGCGTTCGACGTCGAGGCCTGGCTGGCGGAGGAGATCGCGGTCGAGTTCGCGCGGGCCGAGGGCGCGGCGTTCGTGTCCGGCGACGGGACGAACAAGCCCAAGGGCTTCCTCGCGGCGCCGAACAGCGCCGATCCGGACGCGACGCGCGCCTTCGGGACGCTGCAGTTCATCAGGACCGGCGTCGCCGGCGGCTTCCCGGCGAGCGCGCCGCAGGACAAGCTCATCGACCTCGTCCAGTCGCTGCGCACGCCCTACCGGCAAGGCGCGGCGTTCGTGATGAACTCGGCCACCGCGGCGGCGATCCGCAAGTTCAAGACCGACGACGGCGCGTTCCTGTGGCAGCCGGGGTTGGTCTCCGGCCAGCCGGACAGCCTGCTCGGCTATCCACTGATCGAGGCCGAGGACATGCCGGATATCGGCGCCAATGGGCTCGCCATCGCCTTCGGCAATTTCAGGGCGGGTTACCTGATCGCCGAACGCAGCGAGACGCAGATTTTGCGCGACCCCTACACGCATAAGCCGTTCGTCCATTTCTACGCGACCAAGCGGATCGGCGGCCAGGTGATGAATTCGGAGGCGATCAAGCTGCTGAAGTTCGCGGCTTAGGCGGGCCCTCACCCTAACCCTCTCCCGCAAGCGGGAGAGGGAACGCGCCCGCCGGTTCCCCCCTTGCCGGCGGGCGCGACCCTTTTCGAAACATCGAAAGGCCGATCATGGCTTTGTACTTCGCCGACCTGGTGCGGGAGGCGTGCTGGGTGACCGGCGCCGGCGAGCTGGCGCTGGGCGGCGCCTTGCCGGGGCACCGGACCTTCGCTGCCGCGGTGCCGGGCGGGGCGCGCTTTCATTATGCGATCTGCGGCGTCACTCATCCGCAGGAATGGGAGACGGGCGAGGGCGAGATCGTCGGCGGTGCGCTGGCGCGGAGTCCGATCGCCTCGTCCGCCGGCGGCGCTGCGGTGGCGTTTTCGGCGGGGCTGAAGACGGTGGCGCTGACCGCCAACGCCGCCTGGTTCGAGGACCAGGAGGCGGGTGTCGGGATTGCCGACGTCGACGGCCTGGCCGAGGCGCTCGCTGGCAAGGCCGCGGCGGATCATGGTCACAGCTTCGGCTCGTTGTCGGGCAGGCCGACGACGCTCGCGGGCTATGGGATCGCCGACGCGGCGGCGGCCGGCCATGATCATGCCGGCGCCTATCAGCCGGCGGATTCCGATTTGAGCGCGATCGCCGGCCTCTCCACAACGGCATTCGGCCGCGCCCACCTCGCGCTCGCCGACGCAACGGCGCTGCGCGGTCATGCCGGGCTGGGCGGCATTGCGGTCCAGGCCGCAGATTCAGTCGCGATCACGGGCGGCAGCATCAGCGGCATCATCGATCTCGCGGTTGCCGACGGCGGCACTGGCGCGAGCAGCGCGCCGGCGGCACGGACCAATCTCGGCCTCGGCTCCATCGCCACGCAGGACGCCGCCAACGTCTCGATCACGGGAGGCACGATCGGCGGGATTTCAAGCCTGTCGGTCAGCGGCGCCGTCGCCGCCGGGTCTGGCGGTCTCGGCGCATTCGCCGGCGACTATCTCTACCGCATCGCCACCAACGCCGATTTCACCCTCTATGGCGGTTCGGCAGGCGGCGGCGGCGCGTTCGTCCGCGCCTATGGCAGCGCCCACGCGGACAAGGCCAACATGGTCGAGATCGCGACGGCGAGCGGCGCCATTGCGGCCTCCTTCGCCGGCAGCGGCGCAACCACCCTTACCGGCGCCCTCTTCGTCGAGGACGCGATCTCCATCGGCGGCAGCCAGGTCGTCGCGACGCGGCGGACCGGCTGGGCGGCGCCCTCCGGCACTGCGGCGCGCAGCGGCTTCGACACGGCAAGCGTGACCACCGAGGCGCTGGCCGAGCGGGTGAAGGCGTTGATCGACGACCTGACCGCGCACGGGCTGATCGGGAGCTGACGGAGATGAACGGCGCCGCGATCGGCGCGCTGGCGATCGGCGACGCCGGCTTGCAACGGCTCGCGACGGAACATGGCGGACCGCGCCCGGGCGGCGTGCGGAGCGGCGAGACCATGGTGGAGCCAGTCGACGCGCGTACGGCGAAAGCGACCAAGCCCTAAGTGCGAAGCTGGCGCTTCGCGCACCCACCCCTTGATCCCCTCCCTGGAAGGGAGGGGAGGGAGCCTTTGAAATGAGTCTTTACTTGAAGGATCCGGAGGCGCGGATCGACTATGCGATCGACTGGGGCGCGGCCTATCTCGACGGGCAGGTGATCGCCGCCAGCGATTGGCAGGTCGAACCCGAGGAGGAAGGTGGCGCGATCGTCGAGGTCGGCAGCTTCGACCTCAGGCGGACGGCGGCGACGGTGTCGGGCGGCGTGCCGGGTCGTGTCTATCGGATCGGCAATCGCGTGACCCTGTCGGACGGGCGCAGCGACGAGCGATCGCTCACCATTCGCGTGGAGGAGCGGTGATGGCAGGCTTTGTCGCCGCGGCCGCGCTGGCGCTGCCGGTCTCGCTCGCCGAGCTGAAGGCCGACGGCCGGATCGCGACCAGCGAGGAAGACGCGTTGCTCGCCGGCCTGGCGCGCGCGGCGACCGATCTTTGCGAAAGCTTCACCGGCAGCTTGCTGATCGCGCGGGAGGTGAGCGAGACCGTGGCGGCAGGCACGGCCTGGACGCGGCTCGGCGCCGCACCGGTGCGGTCGATCGGTCCGGTTGCCGCGATCGGGCTGGACGGCGCGGAGGCACTGCTCCCGGCCGACGGCTATGCGGTCGATATTGACGCAGCCGGCGACGGCTGGGTCCGCTTGACCGCGGCGCGGACGGAAAGGCGGCTGCAGGTGAGCTATGTCGCCGGGCTGGCCGGCGATGCGAACGGCGTGCCGGAAGCGTTGCGCCTGGGCATCGCGCGGCTGGCGATCCACTATTTCGCGAGCCGCGACACGGAGAAGCCGGGATCGCCACCGGCCGCGGTGACCGCCTTGTGGCGGCCCTGGCGGCGGCTGCGACTCGGCCAGAATCCGCGATGACGAGCGCGAGCGAGGCGCTGGCGGCGGCGGCGCTGGGCGCCTTGGCCGGCACGGTCGGGCTGAACGGGGCCTATGAGGGCGTGCCCGTCAAGGCGAGCCTGCCCTATGCGGCGATCGAGCTGGGGCCGGAAAGCGACTGGGGCTGGAAGGGTGGCGAGGGACGCGAGGTTCGGCTGGCCGTCACGATCCGCGACGCGGGCGAGCGGCCGGGGCGGTTGAGGAGGCTGATGGCCGCAGCGGAGGTTGCGTTGCTCGGCTTGGATGGTGCGGTCGAGGGTTGGCGGATCGTCAACGTCGTGACGTCGCGGACGCGAACCGCGCAGAAGCGCGCGGGGGAATGGACAGGGATGATTGAGGTGCGGGTGAGGATGGAACGCGAGAACTAGGCCGTCACCGCACCATTGTGGCGTGACGTCGGTCGGGCTCGGCCGGACGGCCGACCCGCCGGCCGGCTGGCGCGACTCCCAAACAAGGACTGGGGCCGCTTTGCGTCCGCAGTCCTTATTTCCGGGTCGCGCTCATCTTGGCGGTTCAAATAGCCCGGCGAGGTTGGTGCGGGCGTCCTCGACCTCGAGATTGGCCGTTTCCTCGGCGCTCGATCGGGTCGAGCGCATGGCCATGTCGCGGCGGATCATCGCTTCGCGAAACGCGGTCTGCTCAGCGGTGCAGACCTGGGCATATTCGGCCTCGAACTGCGCGGCCGTCTTGCGGGCCTGCATGCTGCTCTCGACGAATTGCCTGAGGCAGCGGGTGAACGCCTCGCGGCTGGCGCGGGTGGTGTCGGACTGCATCGCCATCGCCAGCGCAAGCAAAGATGAAAGCATCCTCCTCTCCATCTTTTCAATGCTTTGACGAAAAGGAGTCTGCGCCATGGCGGCGGAAAAAGGAAGCGCGTTTCTGCTTAAGGTCGGCAATGGCGGGAGCCCGCCCAGCTACGCGACGATCGGCGGCATGCGGACGACCCAATTGTCGGTCAACGGCGAGGCGGTGAACGTGACCAGCAAGGACTCGGAAGGCTGGCGCGAATTGCTGTCGGGCGCCGGCGTGCGATCGGTTTCGGTGGCGGCGAGCGGCATCTTCACCGGCTCGGCGGCCGAGGGGCGGATCAAGGGCAATGCGCTGGGCGGCGCGCTCGACGATTACGAGTTGAGCTTCGAGAGCGGCGAGCGGCTGCGTGGGCGGTTCCTGGTGACCCGGCTCGATTATGCCGGCGATCATGGAGGCGAGCGGACCTATGCGGTCAGCCTCGAAAGCTCCGGTGCGGTGGCGGCGGTATGACCGAGGTAGAAGCGCGCGTTTCGCACGCGCACCCACCCCTCAATCCCCTCCCTGCAGCCAGGGAGGGGAAGAAGACTGCCAATTGGGCTCGCGGCGAAGCGGCGATTGTGCTGGCTGGAGAGAAGGTGGTGCTCCGACCGAGCTTCGAGGCGCTGGTCGCCGCGGAGGAGGAATTGGGGCCGCTGTTCGCGCTCGTCGAACGGGCGGCGGAAGGACGGCTGACGCTGGCCGAGACGGCGGCCTTGTTCGGGCATTGCGCCGACGGGCGAGTTCCGCGCGAGAGGATTGGCGAGGCGCTGGTGGAGATGGGGCTGGCGAAGGCGGCGCCGGCGCTGCGGGCGTTGCTCGGGCAGATCCTGCACGGCCGTGTTTAGCGAGGCGGCGGTGCGGCTTGCGGGACTCGCCGGCGCGGTGTTGGGCTGGCGGCCGGAGGAGTTCTGGCGGGCGACGCCGGCGGAGCTTGTGGCGGTGTTGAGCGCCTTCGTGGACGAAACGCCGGACGCAGCCACGGCGGACGACCTCGCGCGGCTGATGGAGATGTTTCCCGATGGATGACGATCTGGACGAAGCGGTGGTCGCGGTGCGGGCGGACCGGGCAGCGTTCGCGAGCGACGTGAAGGCGATGCTGGCCGAACTGGACGGGCCGTTCGCGGAGGGGGCGTATCGGGCGGGGCGGGTGCTGGAGCGATCGCTGATCGCCGCGATCCGGTCCGGGCAGGCTGGGTTCGAGGATCTGAGGCGGACCGCGCTCGGCGTGCTGGCGGAGATCGCGGCGGCGTCGATCCGGGGCGGGCTCAACGAACTGCTGGGCGGCGGCAAGAAAGGCGGGATCGGGGTCAGCCTGGCGCAGCTGTTCGGGGCGATTGTGGGCGCGCCGGGCAAGGCGATCGGCGGGCCAGTGTCGCCCGGGCGGCCCTATCTGGTCGGCGAGCGCGGGCCGGAACTGTTCGTGCCGGCGGCGAGCGGGCGGATCGAGGCGATGCGTCCTCTTGGGCGCGGCGGCGGCGGGCGCGAGGTGCGGGTGAACGTGACGATCAATGCCCCGGCGAGCGGCGAGGCGCGGGCGTTGCAGGTGTCCGGGCGGCAGGTGGCGCGAGCGGTGAAGGCGGCGCTGATGCGGGTGGAGGATTGATCGGATCGAAGTGGTACTTCGATACGGGTTTCAGCAGACGAGGTCGCCCATAACACGACCGAAGTTCGAATGTGTCGTGCGAAGGATCAGAAGCGCCCTGCGGTCGCTTGCCGGGTCTGAAGGATTTGTGAGGGGACGAGCGCCGACTGAGCGAATCACAAAGCGACTAGAAGAATATCCTCGCGACACAAGATAGCGCATGACGGCGCGGCCGCGTCGGAACGACAAATCGAGACTGGCGCGAGCTTCCGCCTCGCTATCCGTGCCCGCCTCAATCAGAAACCTATTTTGCGGAATCTCGAACATGCGGGCGAAGGACATCCAACTATCGATCATAGCCATAGCGCGGCGATCCAGCCGGTCCGATCTCTCATCGAAAAACACCAGGTAGGTCGGGCAATAATCGCCCAAAGGTTCGGTCTGCTGCATGTTGATCGACAACGCAGCCAGAGCAAGGATCAGCGAGCCAGCCATGCAGAGACCTTAGGCGTCGATCGGCCCAGTTCAAGAAGCAGGATTCCCGCTTTCGCGGGAATGACGGCCCTGGAAAGTGACGGGAGAGGGCGATGCCCCATTGGCTCGCGCCGGTTGGCGCGGCGAAGACGTTCGGGTTCGCGAAGCGGTTCGACGCGCGTTACTGGTGCGTCGATTTTCCGCGGCCGATGATGGCGTCCGCCGTCACGACCGGGCCGAACAGCCTTCGGGTCGATGCCGTCTTTTACACGGCGAACGATTTGGCCGGGGTGATCTGGGAGGCCGCGGACCGGTGGGATCATCCGCTGCTGCGCTACGAGACGAGCCGGGATTTCCGGCGCTGCCAGTTGCGCTTTCGCTGGCGCTCGGACGGCGTGCTGCCGCTCGACGCCGTGAACGGGCCGACGCTGACGATCGAGGGGCGGGACGAAGCGGGCGAGGCCAGGAGCTGGTTCGTCCGGCTGTGGAACCATGCGGAAGGCACGCCGGAAGATGCGGCGGTGGCGCTCGACTTTGGGGCCCTGGCGGGAGGCTGGGCCGGGGACGATCCGGTGTTCGCGGGCGATATCGACCGGATGTTCGTCTCGCTGGTCGCACCGGGCTATACGGGCGAGGACGCGTTGCTGGCGGAGCCGGCGGAAGGGTGGGCGGAGCTTTCCGAGATCGCCTGCGACGGATCGGGCTCGGTGCTCCAAATCGGCGACGGACTGGTGCCGGAGCACAAGCTGCGGGTCGCGACCGGCTATGACGATCTCTATCATATGACGCCGGCGCGGGTGCTGCGGAACATCGCTTGGCTCGGCTATCGCGGCGTGATCAATCACTATGTCGGGATGAGCCATTATTTCCGGCTCGACGGCGACCTTAAGGCGGTCGCCGAGCTCAATGCTCCGTGCGCGGCGTGGCATGCGGATTTTCTCGAACGGGCGAAGGGGCTCGGGTTCGAGGTGATCCTGTCGCTCTCCTACGAACTGCTCGACCAGCATTGCCCGGAGGCGTGGAAGCAACGGGACATGGCGGGCGCGCCGGCGCTGACCGGGTGGGAGCCGCCCTCGGCGCTGCTTTCGCCTTGCCATGCGGGGGCGATGGGATGGCTACAGGGGATTGCGGGGGCGTTCGCGGGGCTGGCGGTGGACGCCGGGCAGCGGGTCCGGTTCCAGGTCGGGGAGCCCTGGTGGTGGGTCCGAAGCGACGGGACGATCTGCCTCTACGACGATGCGGCGGTGGCGGCGTTCGACCCGGCGGCGATCGCCGATGTCCGGGCCGAGCTGGACGCGGCGCAGTTGGCGACGCTGGATGCCGCGGGGGCAGCGCTGGCGGCCTCGACCGCGGCGTTGTGCGACGCGGTGCGGGCGGTGGACGCGGAGGCGGAGGCACTGCTCCTCGTCTATCCGCCAACGGTGCTGGATGGGGCCGAGGTGAAGCGGGCCAATATACCGCTCGGCTGGGCCGCGCCGGCCTTCGATGTGCTGCAGCTCGAAGATTATGACTGGGTAACGTCCGGGCGCGGCGGCGCGACGGCGGGAGCGGTCGCGGCGATGGCGGCTCGGCTCGGCTATCCCATCGGGGAGCAGCATTATTTCAGCGGGTTCGTGCTGAACGCGGACGATGCACCGCAATGGGCGCGGATCGCTCATGCGGTGGAAGCGGCGCGGGCGCGCGGCGCGGCGGAGACGTTCGTCTGGGCGCTGCCGCAGGTGATGCGGGACGGGTTCACTTATTTCAGCACCGGGGAGGAACGTGTGGAGGCTTTCGCAAACGTGCGGTTTCCGATCGCTTTGGGGCGGGAGGCGGCGGTCACGCCGGAATTCTCGACCGCGATCGTGACGACGGCGAACGGTGTGGAGCAGCGCAATGCCGATTGGGCCGACGCGCGGCTGCGCTTCGACGCCGGGCCTGGCGTGCGCAGCGAGGCCGAATTGCAGGCGCTGATCGCTTTCTTCCGGGCGCGGCGCGGGGCGGCGGTGGCGTTCCGGTTCGAGGATCCGTTCGACAACAGCTCCAGCGGGATGGCCGGCGCGCCTGAGCCGACCGACCAGGTCCTCGGCGAGGGCGACGGGGCGCGGACCGATTTCGAACTCGTCAAGGATTATGACGGTCAGAGGCGGCGGATCACGCGGCCAGTGAGCGGGACGGCGCGGGTCGCGGTCGACGGGGTGGAGCAGGCGTCGGGCTGGCTGCTGGGCGACAAGGGCGTGGTGAGCTTCGCCGAGCCGCCGGCGGAGGGCGTGGCGGTGACGGCTGGGTTCCGCTTCGACGTTCCGGTGCGCTTCGCTGAGGATCGACTGGAGGTAAACCGCGCCACCTTCCTCGCCGGCGAGGTACCGAGCGTGCCGCTGATCGAGGTGCGGGAAGGCTGAGATGGTTGCGTTTCTGGCGAAGCCGTTGGTCACCATCGCCTTGTGCTGGCGGCTGGAGCGGCGGGATGGAGTGGCGCTCGGCTTCACCACGCATGACCGCGATCTGGCGATCGGCGGCCTCGTCTACCGGGCCGCGCCCGGCATGCTGCCTTCGTCGATCACTCGCTCCGATGGCTTCGATCTCGACACGCTGGATGTCGAGGGGGCGCTGACCAGCGACGCAATCACTGCCGCCGACCTGAAGGCCGGGCGCTGGGATGGGGCGGCGGTCTCCGTATTCATGGTCGATTGGGAGGAGCCGGAGGGCGAGATTCTCCATCTGGCGCGCGGCGAGCTGGGCGAGGTTTCGATCCAGGGCGACGCGTTCGAGGCGGAGCTGAAGGGGCCGACAGCGGCGCTCGACCGGCCGGCGGTCGAGCAGACGTCGCCCGAATGCCGGGCGCGACTCGGCGACAAGAAGTGCCGGGTCGACCTGGCCGGCCTGACGCGGACCGTGCAAATCGTGGCGGTGGCGAGCGAGGATGAGATCGAGGTCGATGCGAGCGCGGCGGACGACGCCTGGCGCTATGGCAGGCTGCGCTGGCTGGCCGGCGCGAACAGCGGGCTGGAGCGCGCGATCATGGGCTCGGCCGGTGCGGTCGTCACGTTGCGCGATCCGCCGGCTCTCGCGGCGGCGGTCGGCGATCTGGTCGAGCTTATCCAGGGTTGCGACCGCCGGCTCGCTACTTGCGTCGGCCGGTTCGGCAACGCCGTGAATTTTCGCGGCGAACCGCATTTGCCCGGGATGGATCTGCTGACGCGCTATCCGGGCGCCTGAAGAGCCCACCCCTTAATCCCCTCCCGCAAAGGCGGGAGGGGACAATATTGGAGAGGAGAGGAACATGCGGCTGAGGGCTGGCATCGTCATTCTGCTGCTCGCGCTGGCGGGCTGCGCGCACCGGCCGGAGCGGCTGACGATCGAGATCGACGATTATCGGGTCGAGATCGGCAAGAAGGAGCCGGCGGGTGGCGAATGAGGGCGCGGCGACCGTCGCGCGGGCGCGGGCGCTGATCGGGACGCGATTTCGGCCGCAGGGGCGGTCGGCGGAGCAGGGCCTGGATTGCGTCGGCGTCGTGATGATGGCCGCGGGAATCGGGCGCGAACGGACGCCGGACGATTATCGGCTCCGTGGCAGCGACATCGACGCGGCGAATGCGGGGCTCGCCGCCATGGGTTTCGTGCGGCTGCCGTCCGACCGGGGCGAGCCGGGCGACGTGCTGGTGGCGAAAAGCGGCCCCGGGCAGCTGCATGCGGCGGTGCTTACGCCGGGCGGCTATGTTCACGCGCATGCCGGGCTGCGCCGGGTGGTCGAGACGCCGGGCGCGTTGCCCTGGCCGGTTCTCGCGGCCTGGCGCTATTCCGGCGCCGGTCGGTAGAGATGGCGACGCTCATCCTGACGGCCGTCGGCACCGCGGTCGGTGGTCCGATCGGCGGCGCTCTCGGCTCGATCCTCGGCCAGCAGGTCGACCGCAGCCTGTTCGCACCGAAGGCCCGACAGGGGCCGAGGCTCGGCGAACTCGCTGTCCAGACTTCGAGCTATGGCGCGATGTTGCCGAAGCTGTTCGGGCGCATGCGGGTCGCGGGCAGCGTGATCTGGGCGACCGATCTCATCGAGCGGCGCTCGACCAGCGGCGGCAAGGGTCAGCCGAAGACCGTCAACTATGCCTATTCGGCCAATTTCGCGGTTGCCCTTTCGGCGCGGCCGATTCTTGGCCTCGGGCGAATCTGGGCCGACGGCAAGTTGCTGCGCGGCGCGGCTGGCGATTTCAAGACTGCGACCGGTTTTCGACTGTATCCTGGCGACGAGGACCAGGATGTCGATCCGCTGATCGCGTCGGCAGAAGGGTTGGCGGAGACGTCCGCATTTCGCGGACTCGCCTATGCTCTGTTCGAGGATTTCGAGCTGGCCGATTATGGCAATCGTATCCCTTCGCTCACCTTCGAAGTGGAGGCGGATGGCGAGCCGCCGACGATCGGCGCGATCGCCGAGGTTCTGGCCGAGGGCGCGATTGTTGGCGGCCCCAGTCCCGCGCTGGTCGGCTATGCGGCGGGTGGCGACAGCGTGCGCGGCGCGATCGAGGCGTTGGCCGACACGGCTGGTCTTGCGCTTATGGACCGGGGCACCGCGCTGCGCCTTGGCGTGCGTGACGGATTTCCGGTGGGGATCGAACGTCAGGCAGAGCAGGGCAGGCGCGAGATCGTGCGGCAAGCGGCCGGCGCCGCTCCCGATGAGGTCAGCCTGGCTTATTATGACCCGGCGCGCGATTTCCAGACCGGCCTCCAGCGCGCGACGACCGGCGAGGACGGGCGCAACGCGGAGCGTCGGGCGCTCCCCGCCGCGCTTGCCGCCGACGCGGCGAAGGCCTTGGCGGAGGCGCGGCTGGCGGCGGTACGGGCCGGACGGACGCGCGCCACGCTCAGCCTAGGCTGGGCTCAAGCCGACACCCGTCCGGGCGATATCGTCACGATCGAGGATGAGGCGGGGCGCTGGGCAATACGGCGCTGGCAGTTGGGACGGATGAGCGTTGAAATGGAGTTGGAGCGGCTCGCCGGGCCGGCGCCGGCGGTCGCACCGGCCGAAGCGGGATACGGGAGCGGCCAACCAGATCTCGTTCACGGCCCGACCACCGTGCAGCTGATCGATACGCCAATCGGCGAGCCGGTGGGCGGACGGCCATTGCTGTTCGTTGCGGCGGCCGGCAGCGAGCCCGGTTGGCGGCGGGCAGCACTGCTCGCGACTTTCGATGGCGGTGCGAGCTGGATCGATGCGGGGGCAACCGCCGCCCCGGCGATAATAGGGACAGCCGTGCACGCGCTGGGCGTGGGGCAGGCCTTGCTGTTCGATAACGTCGGCGCCGTCGAGATCGAATTGCTCAGCGCGGCAACGGTCCTCGAAAATGCGTCGGACGAGGCGCTGATCGCGGGTGCGAATCTGGCGCTGGTCGGCGCTGAGCTGATCCAGTTCGGCCGCGCCACGGCACTGGGCGGCGCGCATTATCGTTTGTCCCGGCTGCTCCGCGGGCGGCGCGGCACGGAGTGGGCAATGGCAACGCACGCGACAGGCGAGAATTTCACGTTGATCGAGACGGCGGCACTCGCGCCGCTTGAGGCGCCGGCCGGATCGATCGGCGCCGAGGCCGTGGTTAGCGCGACGGGGGTTGGCGACCTGGCGCCGGCCGTCTCCTCGCTCACCATTTTCGGCCAGTCGCTGCTGCCGCCGGCGCCGGTTCATCTCCGGGCGCTCCGGTTATCCAGCGGCGACGTCGCGATCGCATGGACGCGGCGCAGCCGGCTTGGCTGGGCCTGGGCCAGCGGGGCCGACACGCCGCACGGCGAGGAGCGCGAGCGCTATCGATTGACGATCGCGGGCGAAGGCTTCGAACGGGTGGCCGAGATCGACGCACCCGCTTTCGTCTACGACACGGCCAAGCAGGCGGCTGACGGGGCGGTCGGCACGCTCGTCCTTTCCGTCCGGCAGGTCGGCGACCACGGGCTATCACAACCAGCCGCGCTGACGCTCGACTGACCAGCGGAGGAAAGAGATGAGCACGACCACGCGCTTCGCGCTGCCCCTGATCGCACCGGGGCAGGCACAGAAGGAGGCCTATCACAACGAGGCCCTGACCTTGATCGACGCGGCGCTGCATGCCTGCGTCGAGGACAGGCCGTTGACCGATCCGCCGACAGCGCCAGCGGCGGGCGAGAGCTGGCTCGTCGCGGGGGGCGCGATCGGCGACTGGGCGGACCGAGATGATTCGCTCGCGACCTGGACCGGCGGCGGCTGGCGCTTCGCGGTGCCGGTCTCGGGCATGACGGCGTGGAACAAGGCCGCCGGCAACTGGCTGCACTGGTCCGGCGCGGCATGGGTCGGCGGCTGGCCGGTGGCGGCGCTGCTCATCGACGGCGACCAGGTCGTCGGTGCGCGCCAGCCGGATGTCCCAAGTCCTTCTGGCGGAACGACAATCGATGCGGAAGCGCGGACGGCGATCGATCTCCTGATTGTGACATTAAAGGCGCATGGCCTCATCGATTGAATTTGGCCGAGCGCAGGCGGGAACCAGATGTGCGGCAAGGCGTAGGGCGTTCGTCCGTACCGGGGCCGGCATGTTCCTTGCCGACTGCGGCATTTCGGCAACAGAACGGGAGTTCAGCGCGCTTGCGCGCCTTGCTGGCTTCCCGTAAGGAATGGCCTGTCGTTCCCGGTTGGGACGCGAATAAGAAAGGGGAAGATTTATGCGGAAGCTCGCCATTGTTGTGGCGCTGTCGTCCACCGTGCTCGCGACTCCGGCATTGGCGCGCAACAATGCGTGGTATGTCGGCGGCGATTTCGGTGCGATGATCGTCGAGGACATCGCATTCGACTTCGGCACGGGTCCGATTATCCCGACCGGCACCAGCCAAGTCGAGATCGACCACAATTACGGTTACGACGGCGCTTTGTTCGTCGGCTACGACCTCGGCGCCTTCCGGCTCGAGGCCGAGGTCGGCTATCGCACGGCGCAGCTGGATGAGCTCGAGACGGTCATCAACCTGCCGGGTGATGGCAGTGTGGCTGGCAACGGCGCCGCTCGTCCGGCCATCGTCGCACCAGCTGGCGGCGGCAGGACCACCGCGCTGTCCTTCATGATCAACGGCATGTTCGATTTCGGTGACGAAGACGGCATCAGCGGGTTCGTCGGCGCCGGCGCGGGTATCGCGCGGGTCAGCTACAATAACCTGCGCCGCTTCGCCAACCGGGCCCCCTTCCTCGACGATTCCGACACCGGCTTCGCGTGGCAGGTGGTTGCCGGCGTTCGCCAGGCGATCAGCGACAATATCGACGTCACCCTGCGCTATCGCTGGTTCAACGTCGATGACATCCGGACGGTGAACTGGCGCGGGCAAGAGTCGCAGTCGCGGTTCCGGTCGCATTCGCTGCTCGGCGGCATCACCTACAATTTCGGCGCTCCGCCGCCGCCTCCGCCGCCTCCGCCTCCGCCGCCTCCGCCTCCGCCTCCGCCTCCGCCTCCGCCTCCGCCGCCGCCTCCGCCGCCGCCGATTCCGGGGCCGTTCATCGTGTTCTTCGATTGGGACATGGATGAGATCACTGCCGCTGCTGCAGCGATCCTCGACAATGCGGCTGCCCAGTATGCGTCGACGGGCCAG
>NZ_JBQTIN010000057.1:0-3639 GCF_052388015.1 Sphingosinicella sp. | reverse complement strand
TCCGGCAGCCGCCAGCAGCCGGCGTCGTGCACGGCATTGCGGCGGAGCTCCTGAAGGGCGGCGATCTGCCGGTCGAGCGCGGCGGCGATCGGGCCGGAGACGGTCTGGGTCGCCCGCGCTTCCCAGTCGCCGGCGACGTTCGCCTCGCGGGTGCGCCGGACGAGCGAGGCGACCAGGGTCGTTTGGCCGGCCTGTGTGGCGCGCAGCCGCTGGAGATTGCCGATCGCCTTGTCGAGCACGAAATCGGGCGGGACGACGCGCAACGCGGCATCGTGGCGGACCCGCTCGGTTTCCCGATCGAGGGCGAGCGGAATCTGGCCGAGCCGTAACAGATAGAAATCGGCGTCGGCGGCGTTGCGGACCGGGTGCTGGCTGTCGAGGAAGTCGGGGACGTTGTAATAGGTGCCGCCGAGCTGACTGACGACATAAGGCGCGGGCCGGCCGCCGGCATTGCCATAACGGAAATTGGCCGCGACCAAAGCGGTGCCGCCGCGGAACTCGGCGATGTCGTAATTGAGCGCGCCGGCGGGCGAGAGGCCGGCGCGGCCGAAGGCGGTCAGCTCGCGCTGGCGGCGGACGCCTTTGGCGCGGTCGGCGTCGGCCCGCGCCTGGCTGTTGTCGCCAAGCTCGCCGCGCAGGCTGGCAAGCTCGCCGACATCGAGGCCGAGACTGGTCGCCTGGGGCGGGTTCTCGCGCAGATCCTCGTTGAACCAGCCCATCAGCATCCGGTCCAACGCCGCGTCGCGTTCGCTGGCGGGGGCGGACGCCGGGGCGGCCTGCGCGAAAGCCTCGTCGATCCCGACAAAGGCAAGCGCGCCAAGCGCGGTGGTGCTGGCGAGGAAGGTACGGCGATCGAGCATCTGCGGGCTCTCCAGGAAGACGAGTCCGCCTAGGGCCGGCGCCATCGCCGCGCAACGGCGGCGGCGACGGGGCCGCGCTATTTTTCGAGCAACGACAGTCGCCTCAGTCCGCTGCTTCCTCGCTCATCAGGCCGATCAGATTGCCTTCGCTGTCGCGGGCGACGGCGAGCCAGACATCTTTGTCGGCGATGCGGGCGATGCAATGCGCGGCGGCATCGAAGGTAACACCCTCGCCGGCAAGCCCGGCCTCCGCCGCGCGCGCGCTGGACACCGCATAATAGAGGATCGAGCTGCCGGCGCTTTCCGGCCCCTCGGGCTGGCTCAGCATCAGCCGCGTCTCGCCGCACTGGAAGAAGGCGAGGCCCGGCGGAGCGTCGAACAGATGCGGGAGGCCGAGCGTGTCGCGATAGAAAGCGCGGGCGCGGTCGAGATCGCGCACCGGCACCGCGATCTGGGCGATATGAATGGGATTCAGGGGCATGGCTTCGAACCTCTCCGTATGCTAACAGTTCGATTCGGACAATAATTAGCATAGCTAACATATGGTGTAAAGATGGTGGAAGGCGAGATTCACGACATTGCGAGGCGGCTCCACGCGGCCGCGATCCGGCTGCTCCGGACGCTGCGTCGCGAGGATGACGGCAGCGGACTTTCGGCGCCGCGCCTGTCCGCTTTGTCGGTGATCGTGTTCGCCGGGCCGCTGTCGCTGGCGGCGCTGGCGGCGGCCGAGCAGGTCCGGCCGCCGACGATGAGCCGGATCGTCGACGCCTTGGTCGCGGCCGGGCTGGCGACCCGCGAGGCGGCGCCGGGCGACCGGCGCAGCGTCCGCATCGAGGCGACGGCGGCTGGCCGGACATTGCTGGAGGAGGGCCGCGCCCGCCGGGTCGGCGCGCTCGTCGAACGGCTGGCGTCGCTCACCGACTATGAGCGGCGGGCGCTGGCGCGGGGCGTCGAAATCCTGGAGCGGGTGACGCGCTGATCAGCGGTCGCGATCATATTCCGTTTCGATCCGCGGCGCGTCCGGCCGCTGGTGATCGAGCGATTCGCGATATTTGAGGCAGCCGCGCAGGAATTGCGGCCAGGCCGGCACCGCGATTTCGGGCGGAATCGATTCCGGCAACAGGCCCCAGAGCTGCGGGTGGTGCCAGCACAGGCCATGCCCGCTGGCGTCGCGATGGGCGCGGATGCCGGCACGCAGCCGCTGCGCCTCGGCGATCAGCGCCTCGCGGTTGAGCTTTTCGAGGTCTTCGTCCATGGCCCTTCAACCCTTCGCGCGGCGTCGGGTTGCGCTCTTGTTGCAGCGCAGCATAATCGCTACAGGCGGGCGAACATTTCTCCCCTTTCGAGAGTTATTTTGAGATGAGCCTCCGCAACGTGGCGATCATCGCCCACGTCGATCACGGCAAGACGACTCTTGTCGACCAGCTGTTCCGCCAGTCCGGCACCTTCCGCGACAACCAGCGCGTGGAGGAGCGGGCGATGGATTCGAACGATTTGGAGAAGGAGCGCGGGATCACCATCCTCGCCAAATGCACCTCGGTCGAATGGGAGCATGACGGCACGACGACCCATATCAACATCGTCGACACGCCCGGCCACGCCGATTTCGGCGCGGAGGTCGAGCGGATCCTCAGCATGGTCGACGGCGTCATCCTGCTCGTCGACGCGGCCGAAGGGCCGATGCCGCAGACCAAGTTCGTCACCGGCAAGGCGCTCGCGCTCGGCCTCAAGCCGATCGTCGTCGTCAACAAGATCGACCGCCCGGACGCCCGCCCGGCCGAGGTGCTGGACGAGGTGTTCGAGCTCTTCCTGACGCTCGAGGCCAATGACGAGCAGCTCGATTTCCCGACCCTCTACGCCTCGGGCCGCGCCGGCTATGCGGGCCTGACCGACGACGTCCGCTCGGGCGACCTGACGCCCCTGTTCGAGACCATCGTCAGCCACGTCCCGCCGCCCCGGCTCGACGCCGACGGTCCGTTCCGGATGCTCGCCACCTTGCTCGATCGCGACCCGTTCCTCGGCCGCATCCTGACCGGCCGGATCGAGAGCGGCACGCTCAACGTCAACATGCCGATCCGCGCGCTCGACGTGGACGGCGCCGCCGTCGAGGAAGGCCGGGCGACCAAGGTCTTCGCCTTCCGCGGACTGGAGCGGGTGCCGGTCGAGAGCGCGAAGGCGGGCGACATCGTCGCCATCGCCGGGCTGACCAAGGCGACCGTGTCCAACACCATCGCCGATCCGGGCCTCACCGCACCCTTACGCGCCCGCCCGATCGACCCGCCGACTTTGGCGATGAGCTTCAGCGTCAACGACAGTCCCTATGCCGGCCGCGACGGCGACAAGGTGCAGAGCCGCGTCATCCGCGACCGGCTGGAGCGCGAGGCCGAGGGCAATGTCGCGATCCGCCTGACCGAGAGCCAGGAAAAGGACGCGTTCGAGGTCGCCGGCCGCGGCGAGCTGCAATTGGGCGTGCTGATCGAGACGATGCGCCGCGAGGGCTTCGAGCTTTCGATCAGCCGCCCGCGCGTCCTGTTCCGCGACGGCCCCAATGGCCGCGAGGAGCCCTATGAGACGGTCGTCATCGACGTCGACGACGAGCATTCGGGCACGGTCGTCGAGAAGATGGCGCAGCGCAAAGGCGAGATGACCGACATGCGCCCGTCCGGCGGCGGCAAGACGCGGCTCACCTTCTCCGCCCCCTCGCGCGGCCTGATCGGCTATCACGGCGAGTTCCTCTCCGACACGCGCGGCACCGGCATCATGAACCGGCTGTTCGAGA
>NZ_JBQTIN010000056.1:0-14391 GCF_052388015.1 Sphingosinicella sp. | reverse complement strand
TCCATCGTCGCCATGGCGAGGCCGGCGCCGTTGACCATGCAGCCGATATTGCCGTCCAGCTTGATGTAGGCGAGGTCGTGCTTCGCGGCCTCGACCTCCATCGGGTCCTCCTCGGTCACGTCGCGGAGCGCCTCGAGATCGGGATGACGGAATTCGGCGTTGGAATCGAAGCCGACCTTGGCGTCGAGCACGAGCAGCTCATTCTTGTCGGTGATCGCCAGCGGGTTGATCTCGATCTGGCTGGCGTCGAGTGCGACAAAGGCGTCGTGGAGCAGTTTCGCGACCTTCTGCGCCTGCTTGGCGAGATCGCCCTCCAGCCCGAGCGCGAAAGCGAAGGCGCGGCCATGATGCGGCATGAAGCCGGTCGCCGGATCGATGGTCAGCGTGTGGATCTTCTCGGGCGTGTCGTGCGCGACCTCCTCGATGTTCATGCCGCCCTCGGTCGAGGCGACGAAGGCGACCCGGCCGGTGGCGCGATCGACGAGCAACGCGAGGTAGAATTCCCTGGCGATGTCGACGCCGTCGGTGACGTAGAGCCGGTTGACCTGCTTGCCCTGCGGCCCGGTCTGGATGGTGACGAGCGTGTTGCCAAGCATGTCCGACGCCGCCGCACGGACTTCCTCGGACGTATGCGCCAGGCGGACACCGCCTTTGGCGTCGGGGCCAAGCTCCTTGAACTTGCCCTTGCCGCGCCCGCCGGCATGGATCTGCGCCTTCACGACATAAAGCGGCCCGGGCAGCTGCGCGGCGGCCGCCACCGCCTCGTCGACGCTCATCGCGGCATGGCCGGCCGGCACCGGCACGCCATGTTTGGCGAGCAATTCCTTGGCCTGATATTCGTGGATGTTCATGGGGCGCGGCTAAAGCATAGCAGGCCACACGAATCCACCCCCGCCGCCCGCCTCGGCGGTAGCGCCGGAAGTTTCATAAGTTTCAGCTTCCCTGAGGAGAAAAAAGTTCCTCTGCCGGACGGCGCCCTGCGGCGAAACCTGCGTATGAGTAGATCGACGCATGAAGCCATCTGAACCAAAGCCGCCCGTGTAGGAAAGCGGGAATCGAGGATCCGGGCTTGCCGGCCTTCAGTCGAAATCGCCGCTGCGAGCGCGCGCCAAACGCCATTCGGCCGCTTCGACAACCGCTTTTGGAAATCGGACAGGATGCCGAAGAATAACCGCTTCGAAGCTGAGCTCCAGCCGGCCAGCTTTGGCGAGCGTCCTCAGCCCCTTCTGGATGCGCGCCTCCGACATCAGCCGCCCGAGCGCCGTAACTGAACCTAGTTGTTCGAGCATCCTGTGCGTATAGGCCGCGTAGCCGCCGATGAGCCGCTCATATTCGCGCACGGCTTCGGCGATCTCGCGGTCAAGCGCATCATCCTCCATGCTCATCCTCGAGCGCCCAGAGCGGCGCCTCCAGCGCTTCGGCGAGCTTGCGGCGCGTCTCGCGCGAGCCATAGCCGCCGCCCCGCTCGATGCGGCTGATCCAGACCTGGCTGAGCTTGGTCTTGCGGGCCAGCGCCGCCTGACTGAGACGCCGATAGCGACGCCATGCGGCAACGGGGTGGAGATTTTCGTCGAGGATCATATCCAGCACGTCACCCGGCATCGTCCCCTCGCCGGCTTCGATCCGCGCCAATGTCCGCTGCGCCTCAGCCAGATCCTCGCCTTCCTCCGCTAGCAGCTTGAGCCGGGCGTAATCGGCAGCCGGAAGTATCACCATCTCGGTGCCGTCTGGGGCGGAGAAGGTCTGCGGCTCGTAGTTCATGCCATCCTCATTCATAGGACGATCCGCGAGAAGCGATTTTCACAACCGACAGCACTCGCAAGTCATCAGTGTAAATTACGCGCCAATCGCCGACGCGCAGACGCAGCAATCCCGCATGGCCCTTCAACGCCTTGATGTTGTTGGCGAGCGCCTCGGGATCGCGCGCCAGCAAGGCAATCTTTTCGCGTATTCGCGCGGATGTCGCCCGATCGATGCGCCGCAGCGTTCGTTGCGCATCGCGGCTGTAGACGATCCGCTTCGACATTGCTTGCCCAGATATAACGATTTGACATGTTTGTCTATATCAAAATATATCACCTTAGGCCGCCCGGCCGATCGCCTTCTGCCGGCGCCGATGCACTGAGCTCCCCAGCCCGATCGCCTCGCGATATTTGGCGACGGTGCGGCGCGCGATGTCGAAGCCTTCGCCTTTGAGCATGTCGACGAGCGTATCGTCGGAGAGAATGGCGTCCGGCGCCTCGGCGGCGATCAGCGCCTTGATCCGGCTCTTCACCGCTTCCGACGACGCGGCGTCGCCGCCGTCGGACGACTGGATGCCGCTGGTGAAGAAATATTTGAGCTCGAACAGGCCGCGCTCACAGGAGAGATATTTGTTCGAGGTGACCCGGCTGACGGTCGATTCGTGCATGCCGATCGTCTCGGCGATCTGGCGCAAGGTGAGCGGCTTCAGCTGCGAGACGCCGTGGCGGAAGAAGCCGTCCTGCCGGGTGACGATCTCGCTCGCCACCTTGACGATCGTCCGGGCGCGCTGGTCGAGCGCCTTCAGCAGCCAGTTGGCGCTTTGCAAACATTCGTTGAGCCAGGCCTTGGACTGCTTGTCCTGCGGGCCGCCGGCGAGCTCGTTATAATAGACCCGGTTGACGAGCAGCCGCGGCAAGGTGGCGCTGTTCAATTCGACCGCCCAGCCGTTCTTGCCCCTGGTGACGAAGACGTCGGGGACGACCGTATCGGACCGCTCGGACGCGGCGGTGAAGCGGCAGCCGGGCTTGGGATCATAAGCGCGCAGCTCGGCGATCATGTCCGCCATGTCCTCGTCGTCGACCTGGCAGATCCGCTTCAGGGCGGCGAGATTGCCCTTGGCGAGATAATCGAGATTGGCGATCAGCCGCGCCATCGCCGGATCGTAGCGGTCCGCCTCCTTCGCCTGGAGCGCGAGGCATTCGGCCAGGTTGCGGGCGCCGATCCCGGCCGGATCGAAGGTCTGCACGACCGCGAGAATCTGCTCGACCTCGACAAGCGGGACGCCGAGCCGCTGCGCGATCGCCAGCAGCTGGCCGGTGAAATAGCCGGTTTCCTCGATCTCGAAGATGATCGCCTCGGCGACGAGCAACTCGCCGCCGCTCAGCGCCTCGCCGGCCTGGGCGATCAGATGCTCGTGCAGCGACGGGGAGCCGCCTTCGAAAGCGTCGAAATCCGGCCCCTCGCCGTCATGGCCGCCCCCGCCGATTTCGCCCAGGCCCAGGTCCGGCCCGGTCATGCGATCAGCGGCGCTGTCCTGATGGAAATCCTCGCCGTCATGATCGACGTCGAGCGCCGCCTCGCCGCTGGCGGCGTCCGCCGTCGGTGCGGCGTCGAAATCGTCGAAATCGTCAGCATCGAAGTCCGTGTCAGGCTCGGCGGGGGGGTCTGCCTCGGCCGGCGGCGTGTCGCCCTCCTCGCGCGCGGCCTCGAGCAACGGATTCTTCTCGATCTCCTCGGCGATGAAGCTCTCGATCTCGAGATTCGACAGCGCGAGCAGGCGGATCGCCTGCTGCAGCTGCGGCGTCATCACCAAAGATTGCGATTGCCGAAGTTCGAGGCGGGGCCCGAGCGCCATGGGAAATCAGCTCATCAGATTCCGTTCGCCCTAGGCCTGTCGAAGGGCCTTCTTTCTTCCGGCGACGGGAAGAAGGAATGGGCTTCGACAGGCCCAGCCCGAACGGGGAGAAGCAAAGCCGGCGCCGTCATAACTCGAAGCTCTCGCCGAGGTAGAGGCGGCGGACATTCTCGTCGGCGACGAGGTCCTCAGGGCTGCCGGCGAACAGGACCTGGCCGCCATAGATGATGCAGGCGCGGTCGACGATCTCCAGCGTCTCGCGGACATTATGGTCCGTGATGAGGACGCCGATGCCGCGCGTCTTCAATTGGGCGATGAGATCGCGAATGTCCTGGATCGAGATCGGATCGATGCCGGCGAAGGGCTCGTCGAGCAGCATGATCGAGGGCTTGGCGGCGAGCGCGCGGGCGATCTCGCAACGGCGACGCTCGCCGCCCGAAAGCGCCATGGCGGGGGCGTCGCGAAGCCGCTCGATATGGAATTCGGCGAGCAGCTCCTCCAGCCGCTCCTCGCGCGCGCGCCGGTCCGGCTCGGCGATCTCGAGCACCGCCATGATGTTCTGGCTGACGGTGAGGCCGCGGAAGATCGAGGTTTCCTGCGGCAGATAGCCGAGGCCCAGGATCGCGCGGCGGTACATCGGCAGGCCGGTTATGTCCTCGCCGTCCAGCAGGATGCGGCCCGAATCCGGCTTCACCAGGCCCATGATCGAATAGAAGCAGGTCGTCTTGCCGGCGCCGTTGGGGCCGAGCAGGCCGAGCACCTCGCCGCGGTCGACGCCGAGGCTGACGTCGGTCAGCACCGCTTTCTTGTCATAGGATTTGGCGATCGACACCACCGCGAGGCCGTGCGTCATCGCCTCCAGCGCCGCATCCGCGGCCGGGCGTTCGACGGCGAGGGTCTCGTTCATTCAGGCTCCGGCTATCGCGCTGAATCGGTTAGGCGATCAGGCCCAAGAATGGCAAGAGTCTTGCATGGAAAACGGACGACGGGGCGGAACGGCTCAGCCGCCGGTCCGCCGGGGCACGGTGAAGCGGCCGGTGACGCGCCCGGTCTGGCCCGGCGCGCCGGGGGCGCCGCCGTCCATCACCGCCCGGCCGCTGTTGAGATCGATCACCAGCCGGCCGCCGCGCAGGTTGGAATCGCCGCGGGTGAGGACGACGCCGCCGATCATCGTCACCAGCCGCCGGCCGGTGTCGTAGATCGCGAACTGGCCGCGCGCCGTTTCGGACGGGCTGCGCAGCGTGACGCCGCCCGACGCCTCGACCCGCTCGACCTCGATCCCGCCGGCATTGGCATAAGCGACGGTAATCCGGCTGGCGCTCAGGTTCATATTGCCCTGCCGGACCTGGACGTTGCCGGAGAAGATCGCCCGGTCGGCCCGGTCCTGAACCTCGATCCGGTCGGCGGCGACGTCGATCGGCGCATTGGTGTCGTGGCCCTTCAGCGCCGACGCGCCGCCCTGCCCGGCGGCGGGCTGGATCGCGGCGAGCGCGGCGCAGCATCCGGCGGTCAGGCCGAGCGCGGCCCAGCGCAGGCGGCTCATCTGATCGCTCCCTGGACAATGTGGAGCCGCGGCCGGCCGGTCAGCACCACGGTGCGGCTGCCGAGATCGGCCTCCAGCCGGCCGCCCGAGAAGCGGCCCAAAGGCATCTGGCCCTCGACGCTGCCCTGACTCGCCAGCCGCCGGCCGCGCAGATCGACGACGACGTCATGGGTGACCATCCGGTAGCCGTTCGCCGCGGACAACAGGATCGGGCCGATCACCTGCACCCGCTCCTGGCTGGTGTCGTAGCGGGCGCGGCCGGCCTCGATCCGGGCCGGACCGTTGTCGAGCTGAAGCTCGGCGCTCATCCCGGCCATCTCCACGATCGGTACCCGGGAGCTTTGCTGGAGCGCCTGCCTGGCGTTGAGCACGAACAGCCGGCCCTGATTGTCCTGCCCCCGATATTGCGCCGCCTGGACCCGCATCCTTTCCTCGGCGCGGCCGACATCCTCCTTCTTGAGCAGGAAGCTGACTTCCTGCTTCTCCTCGAGCGGGGCGAAGACGAGAAAGGCCAGGACGATGCCGATCAACGCCGGCAGCGCGATCTTCATGATCCCGATCAGCCGGTCGTGCGCCGCCCCGGGCCGCGCCCAGCCGCGCTTGATCGCGGCGTCGCGGACGGCCGCCTCAGACATGGGCGAAAATGTCCTGCTCGGGCCAGCCGGCGAGATCGAGCGCGGCGCGATGGGGGAGGAAATCGAAGCAGGCCCGGGCCAAAGCGGTGCGCCCTTCGCGGGCCAGGCGCTCGTCGAGCTTCTCCCTGAGCTGGTGGAGGTAGCGCACGTCGGCCGCGGCATAATCCTTCTGCGCGTCGGAAAGCTCCGGCGCGCCCCAGTCCGAGGTCTGCTGCTGCTTGGAGATTTCCTGCCCCAGCAGCTCGCGCACCAGATCCTTGAGCCCGTGCCGGTCGGTGTAGGTGCGGACCAGCCGCGAGGCCGTCTTGGTGCAATAGACCGGCGCGGCGATGATTCCGAGATAGGCCTGGATCGAGGCGAGATCGAAGCGGGCGAAATGATAGAGCTTCAGCCGCGCCGGATCGGCGAGCACCGCCCTGAGGTTCGGCGCCGCATAATCGCTGCCGGGCGAAAAGCGGACGAGATGCTCGTCGCCGCGCCCGTCGGCGATCTGGACGACGCACAGCCGGTCGCGCCCGAGCGCGAGCCCCATCGTCTCGGTATCGACCGCGACCGCGCCGTCGCCAAGCGCATCGGCCGGCAGGTCTTCCTCGTGGAAATGAACAGCCATCGTCCCCGGCAGATAGGCGCAAGCGCCTGAACGCTCAATGCCTTCGCGGCCGGCGGGCTTGATCGCCCGGCCCGAGCATCTAGAGGAAGCGGCCAGCCAGAACGGGGGATACCCATGCCGAGCGGCCTCGCCGCCCTTCTCGACGACGTCGCCGCGATCGCCAAGCTCGCCGCGGCCTCGGTCGACGATGTCAGCCTCGCGGCCGGCCGCGCCGGCGCCAAGGCGGCGGGGGTGGTGATCGACGATGCGGCGGTGACGCCGCGCTATGTCACCGGCTTCACCCCGGAGCGCGAGCTGCCGATCATCTGGCGGATCGCCAAGGGCTCGCTGAAGAACAAATTGCTGTTCATCCTGCCGGTCGCGCTGCTGCTCAGCGCTTTTCTGCCCTGGGCGATCACGCCGATCCTGATGGTCGGTGGCGCCTATCTCTGCTTCGAGGGGGCGGAGAAGGTGATCGAGAAGCTGCGCGACATCGCGAAAAGTGAAGGCGAAGAGCTGGCCGAGGAGGTGGCGACGCTCAATGCCTCCGACCATGAGGAAGTGATGGTCGCCGGCGCGATCCGGACCGACTTCATCCTCTCGGCCGAGATCATGGCGATCGCGCTTGCCGAGCTGGCCTCGGGCGGCGCGCTGGCCGACGTCGGTGAAGGCCTGCCACCCGTCGTCGCCCAGGCGCTGGCGCTGGGGATCGTGGCGGTCGCGATCACGATCGGCGTCTACGGCGTCGTCGGGCTGATCGTGAAGATGGACGATATCGGCCTGCACATGGCGAAGGAGGGATCGGCTGCCCGCCGCGCGATCGGCCGCGGCCTCGTCCATGCGATGCCGAAGCTGCTTTCGGGCCTCGCGCTGATCGGAACGGCGGCGATGCTCTGGGTGGGCGGCCAGATCATCGTTCATGGCGTGGGCCTGCATCCCGCCGACTGGGTCGGCGCGCATGGCGGCATCGTCGAATGGGCTGCGGACGCGGGGATCAGCGGCCTGATCGGTTTCGCGATCGGCGCGGTGATCGTCGCCCTCCATCATGGCTTCGCGCACATGCGCGGCGGCCATGGCGCGGCGCCCGAAGAAGGCTGAGTCGAAAGAGCCTCGCCCACAGGAGCGTTTTCGGTTATGGATTCGCCCGACGTGCCGGCCGTTCCGGCGCGGCGGCCTTTTCGCGCTTTGCCCGGCGCGGCGGTTCTGACAGGGGATTGGGCGCGGGAAGTGTTTAAGCAAGATGGGTTTCAACAGAGGCGGCCGCGGCGAGCGCGGAGGACGCGGCAGAGACAAGCGCGACAATATCGGCGGTGACGATTTCGGCGGCGCCGAGCGCGGCGGCTTCGGCGGCGGCGATCGTTATGGCGGCGGGGGCGGCTATGGCGGCGACCGATTCGGCGGTGGCGGCGGCGATCGCTTCGGCGGCGGCGGCGGCGGCGGCGGATATCGTGGCGGCGGCGGTGGAGGCGGCTTCGGCGGCCCGCGCGGCGGCGGCGGAATGCCGCCCCAGGTCGTCGGCGAGGCCAAGGGCATCGTCAAGTTCTTCAACCCGCACAAGGGCTTCGGCTTCATCACCCGCGACGATGGCGGCGAGGATGTGTTCGTGCACATCTCGGCGGTCGAGCAGGCCGGGCTGCAGGGCCTGGCGGAAGGCCAGCCGCTGGAATTCACCCTCGTCGATCGCGGTGGCCGCATTTCGGCCACCGATCTCAAGATCGACGGCGATCCGTTGCCGGTCGAGAATCGGGGCGGCGACGCCGCCGGTGCGCGCGGCGGCGGGCCGCAGCGCCAGCTGACCGGCGAGAAGGCGTCGGGCACGGTCAAGTTCTTCAACGCGACCAAGGGCTTCGGCTTCATCACCCGCGACGACGGCCAGCCGGACGCGTTCGTCCACATTTCGGCGGTCGAACGGGCGGGCATGATCTCCCTCAATGAGGGCGACCGGGTCGAGTTCGAGCTGGAGGTCGACCGGCGCGGCAAGACGGCGGCGGTGAACCTGGTCCCGATCCAGTAGCATGGGCGTCGCCGCCGCGTTGCTGCTCGCGCTTCAGACCGCCACGCCAGGGACGCTGACCTTTGACGTCCGCTGCATGATCGCGCTCGGCCAGATGTCCCAATCCGGGGATCAGACCGCGCGCAGCGCGGCCAGCACCGCCTCGCAATATTTTTTCGGGCGGATCGACGGCCGGGTTCCCGACGCCGAGCTGGAAGCGGCGATCTGGCGCGAGACGCGTAATATGCGCGAGGACGAGGGCACGCGGATCATTCCGGCCTGCGCTGAATATATGCAGGCGCGCGGCCAGCGGCTGGTGGACGTCGGCAACCGGATCGGTGCGCGCGAAGGGCAGCCCACCCGCCGGTGAATCATGCCTACCGGAACGTAAACCAGTTCCGGCGAGCCATCTTCCATGATTGCCGCTTAATTGGAGCGGCATGGAAAGCGTGCTCATCGCCGCCCTTTTGGCGGCTTCACCCCTTGCTGCGCCAGGCGAGAACGCCGGCCCGGCACTGGACCGTCAGTGCTTCGGCCTGATGGCGTCGCTGGCCGGGGACGAAGATCCCCGCCTCAGCGCCGCCGGTCAGGTCGCGGCGCAATATTTCCTCGGGCGGATCGACGCCGGGGCCTCGGATTTCGATCCGGATGCCGCGGCGGACGCGGCGCCGGCAAGCGATGCGGCCCGCGCCGCATTGCTCCGCCGGTGCGGCGCGGCCATGCCGGTGCGCGACTTCCGCGCGCTCGGCGAGGCGCTCGCCCCGCCCGTGTCGCACCCGACGGCCTAGACCATGATCGCTTCAGGCTGCTCCAGCCTGAAGCGTGGATCATGGTCTCGTTATTGGCTCTAGGTCGCCAGCTTCAGCAGCGTATCGATCCGGTCCGCCTCGGCGGCCGGCTTGTCGGTGCGAATCCGGGCGATGCGCGGGAAGCGCATCGCGAGGCCGGACTTGTGCCGTTTGCTCAAGTGGATCGAATCGAACGCCACCTCGAGCACGAGCGTCTTCTCGACCTCGCGCACCGGGCCGAAGCGATTGAGCGTGTGGTTGCGGACGAAATGGTCGAGCCATTTCAGCTCCTCGTCGGTGAAGCCGAAATAGGCCTTGCCGACCGGGAGCAGCTCGCCGTCATCGGTCCAGCAGCCGAACGTGTAATCGGAATAGAATGACGAGCGCTTGCCGCTGCCGCGCTGCGCATACATCAGCACGCAATCGGCGGTGAGCGGATCGCGCTTCCATTTGTACCAGAGGCCGGTCTTGCGGCCGGTGACGTACGGGCTGTCGCGCCGCTTCAGCATTACGCCTTCGATGGCCGCGTCGCGGGCGCCGGCGCGGATTTCCTCCAACGCCTCGAAATCGGCCGCGTCTATCGTCGCCGACAGATCGAAGCGCTCGGGATCGAGGCGCGGTACGAAGGCTTCGAGCCGCGCGCGCCGCTCGGCCCAGGGCAGGGCGCGCAAATCCTCATCGCCATCGAACAGGATGTCGTAGAGCCGGACGAAGGCGGGATAGTCGCCGAGCATCTTCACCGAGACCTGCTTGCGGCCCAACCGCTGCTGGAGCGCGTTGAAGCTCGCCGCCCCGGCCGCTTCCAGCCCGCCGCCCTGCGTATCGCCGCGCACGAGCAACTCGCCGTCGAGCACGCCGTCGACGTCGAACGCTTCGGCCACGTCGGGAAAGCTTCGCGAGATAACGTCCCCGGCGCGGCTGTAGAGCCGGGTCTCGCCGCCGGCGCGGACGAGTTGGACGCGGATGCCATCCCATTTCCACTCCGCGGCATAATCCTCCATCGAGATACGCAGCTCGTCGAGCGGATGGGCGAGCATGAACGGGCGGAAGACGGGGACGTCGTGGGCCATCGGCTGCTCGCCTTTGCCCTCGGCCCAGGCGAAGATCGGGAGATAAGGCGGATCGATGCCGTGCCAGACCTCCTCCAGCGCATCGATTTCGAGATCGAACGCCTGGGCCAGCGCGACCTTGGCGAGTCGGGCGGAAACGCCGATCCTGAGCGCGCCGGTGGCGAGCTTCAGCAGCGCGAAACGCCCGCTGGGATCGAGATGATCGAGCATGTGCGCCAACGCCGCCGGCGCCTCCGACTTTCCCAGGGTCGCCAGCCGCTCGACCATCGCGGACAGCCGCAACGTGCCGTCGTCGAGGTCGCAGGCCTCTTCGGGCTTCGGCCAGAGCAGCGACACCGTCTCGGCCATGTCGCCGACATAGTCGCGGCTCATCCGGAACAGCACCGGATCGACCCGCTCATCGACCAGCGCCCGGATCACGGCCGGCTTGACGCCCGGCAGATCGAGCTCGCCGGTCAGCGCCGCGAGCGCGTAGCCGCGGTCCGGATCGGGCGCACGGAGAAGATAGTCGCCGATTAGCTTCAGCTTCGCGGTGCGCGAGCGGGTGTAGACGAGCGCGTCGAGCAGCTGGGAGAAATCGCGCATGCGGCGGCGCTTGTTTCGCTTATCGCGAACGCGCGCAAGGGCTTGCGCTAGATCAGCCGGAGGGCGCTGAGCCCAGTCGCGATTCCGGCGAAAAGGAAAAGTACCGCGCTGATCAGGCGGATCGCGCGGAGCGGAACGGCTTTCGCCAGCGTGTCGCCGAGCAAGACGGCGGGAATGCAGGCGGCGAGGGCACCAGCGGAGGCGCCGGCCGCGGCAAGCAGCGGCGCATCGAAGCGGGCGGCGAGGGCGAAGGTGATGAAAGGGGTCCGGTCGCCGACCTGGGCGGCCAGCGCCATCACGAACGCGGCTAAGATCAGCGGCAGTCGGAGCGAGCCCGGATCAGGCATCCGCCGCCGGAACAGACCGGCAAGCCCGGCCAAGCCGAGCGCGAGGGCGACGAGCAGACCCGCCGCGCGGATCGACATCAGCCCGACCAGTGCGCCGCCGGCAAAGCCCCCGAGCAGGCTCGCCGCGACCACGGCAACGGCAATGCCGGCGAAAGCCGTACCAGGGCGCGCGGTGCGCGCGGCGAGGACGGCAAGCAGCAATTGCGTCCTGTCGCCCCATTCGCCGAGGAAGGCGGCGACGAAGCTGGCAACCAATGCGTCCATGAAGATCGTGTAGCGCCTTCAGGCGCTGAGACGGACCGAGATCGAGGCAATCATCCGCGTTCCCGCGTCGTCATCGGCCGCGCCGCAGCCGATCGCGTCCCTGAGACGCTCGAAATAGAGGCCGGCCGGGCAGCCGCGCGGCTCGGCGCGGACGGCGCGCTCGAAGGCGTCGGCGACGCAGACGACCGGGATCATGCCATAGGCCCCGGCAACCGTGCGGATCGTGGCGATGCCCTGAACTAGCTCGCGCACCGTCATTCGCTGCGCGGCGGCGCTGAGGCTGTCGAGCCGGTCGCACAATTCCGCGCGGATGATGGTCATTCCGTCGATATCGCCCCGCATTGGTCCAGCCCCCAGGCCTTTGTCCGGCGCGACCATCGACGATTATGGTTACCGTCGCGTTAACCCGCCGCGATCGGGCGCTGAGCAGGTGCGAATTGCCCCCGGCAATCCGGTGCCGTGTCTGGGAGAGCGCAGGTGCGCGGCAGTCCGGGGGACTGCCGGAAGCCGCAGCTCGGCTGCGAAGCAGCCGTGGGCGACCTGCTCACTTGACAGAATCGCCCTGCGGCGGCAGAGGGCGCGGCAACGGAGGCGGCGGTTTCGCCGCTTTATTTTTTCATGTCTGAGAAAGAGGCCCGCCATGGCCAAGCCGACCACGGTCAAGATCAAGCTCGTCAGCACCGCCGATACGGGCTTTTATTATGTCACCAAGAAGAATCCGCGGAACATCACCGAGAAGATGACCTTCCGGAAATACGATCCCGTCGCGCGCAAGCACGTCGAGTTCAAGGAAGCGAAGATCAAGTGACGCGCGACCTTAGGGCGTCTCGCCCTTAGGTCCCGCGTCATCCCGGCCCTTCGACGCCGCCCGCGGCGTCGCTCTGGATAAACTGCGGCCGGGATCCAGCTTTCCTTCTTCTGTTTCCGCGCCTGCGGCGCCTGGGCCCCGGCCTTCGCCGGGGAGCAACGCGGGCTCATCCACCACCGGCTCCTGCGCCGCCTCCAGCAGCACGCGCACCGCCTCGACGAAGCGAACCACCGAGATCGGCTTCGAGACATAGCCTTCCGCGCCGGCGTCGCGGATCCGCTCCTCATCGCCGCGCGCGGCATAAGCGGTGACCGCCATGATCGGCGTGGCCTTCAGTTCCTCGTCGCCTTTGATCTCCTCGATCAGCTCCAGGCCGCTGACATAAGGCATCTGGATATCCATGATGATGAGATCGGGCGCGAAGGCGCGCGCGCTGGCCACCGCCTCGCGCCCGTCGCGCACCGGCTCGGCTACATAATCGTGCGCGCGCAGCAGGTCGCAGAACAGCTTCAAATTGAGCTCGTTGTCCTCGACAACCAGGATTTTCTGCGCCACGGCGCCATCCCTAGAAGATGGCGGACGATCCGACAAATGACGCGGCGCTGGCGCTCCACGCGCTCGGCTGGACGCTGGGCGACGACGTCCGCGCGGACCGCTTCCTGGCGCTCACCGGCCTCGCTCCGGAGGACTTGCGCGCACGGCTCGGCGAGCCGGAAATGCTCGCCGCGGCGCTGCGTTTCCTCGAGGCGCACGAGCCCGATTTGATCGCCTGCGCGGCAGCGATCGGCGTCGCGCCGGCGAGCCTGCCCGAGGCACGGCGGCGGCTGGAGGCATGAGCCGCCCGCTCTTCATCAGCGATTGCGACGAGGTGATCCTCCGCTTCATGCCGCATTTCGCCGAATGGATCGACGAGACGACCGACTTGCGGCTGCGGCTCGATGCGCCGAGCTTCGCCGGGGCGCTGACCAGCAAGAGCGGCGCCCATGTGCCGGAGGAGCGGATCTGGGCGTTGCTCGACCTCTTCTTCGAGCGCGAGATGCACCGACAGAATGTCGTTCCCGGCGCGGTTTCAGCACTCGCCGCGATCGCGGACCAAGCCGAGATCGTCATCCTCACCAATATCGGCGATGACTATCAGGCCAACCGCGTGGAACAGCTCGCCGCGTTCGACATCCGCCACCGGGTGCTGTGCAACCAGGGCGGCAAGGGGCGGCCGGTCCGCGAGCTGATCGACGAGCTGCGGCCGCCGGCCACCGTCTTCGTCGACGACCTTCCGGTCCATCACGAATCGGTGCTGAAGCACGCGCCGGAGGTCTGGCGGCTGCACATGGTCGCCGAGCCCAATATGGCGAAGCTCTGGCCGCCGGCGCCGCATGCCCATGCCCGGATCGACGATTGGGACGCGGCCTTGCCCTGGATTCTCGAAAGGCTCGCCGGCGCGCCCGCGGAGCAGCACGGATGAGCAAGACGATCTTCATCACCGGCGCGACAGCCGGCATCGGCGCGGCGGCGGCGCGGCGCTTCGTCCGCGACGGCTGGTGCGTGATCGGCACCGGCCGGCGCGTGGAGCGGCTCGACGAATTGAAGGCCGAGCTGGGCGACGCGTTCGAGCCGCTCGCGCTCGACATGCGCGACATCGACGCCCTGGCGCCGGTCGCGCAGACCCATCCCGACGTCGATGTGCTGCTCAACAATGCCGGCCTGCCGCCGCCGCTGAGCACGCTGCGGGACAGCGCCTTCGCGGACCTCGACACCGCGATCCAGACCAACATCACCGGGCTGGTCGCGCTCACCCGGGCGATGCTGCCCGGCCTGATCGCGCGCAAGGGAGCGGTGATCAACCTCTCCTCGGTCGCGGCGAGCTATCCCTATCGCGGCGGCGCGGTCTATGCCGGGACGAAAGCGTTCGTCCGGCAATTCTCGCTCGATCTGCGCGCCGATCTGCACGGCGCAGGGGTGCGCGTCACCTCGATCGAGCCGGGCATGGTCGAGACGGAATTCACCCTCGTCCGCACGGGCGGCGACCAGGCCGCGTCCGACACGCTCTATGCCGGCATGAACCCGCTGACCGCCGAGGATATCGCCGAAACGATCTGGTGGGTCGCGACCCTGCCGCCGCACGTCAACATCAACGCGCTCGAGCTGATGCCGGTCAACCAGAGCTTCGCCGG
>NZ_JBQTIN010000055.1:0-4830 GCF_052388015.1 Sphingosinicella sp. | reverse complement strand
CCGAGCTTGTCTCGGGGAGGGGGACCGTGCGAAGCACGGTGGAGGGGCAAGACCGATGCTCAGGAACATCGCGCCGAAGGGACCGGCAAGGACTGTCCGCCGCGCCCGAAAACTCCGCCGCGAGATGACCCTTCCGGAAATCTTGCTGTGGCAGGCGCTTCGCAAGCATCCGGACGGCCTCAAATTCCGTCGCCAGCATCCGACCGGCCCCTTCATTCTGGATTTCTTCAGCAGCGATGCAAGACTCGCCGTCGAGATCGATGGGGATGCCCATTCGCGCGGCGATAGACCAGAGCGGGATGCGGCGCGAGATGCCTGGCTGATGGCCGCCGGCATCGAGGCGATGCGCATCCCGGCAGCCGACCTGCTGGGTGACTTGGAAGCGGTGGTCCGCGGCATCTGCGCGCGGGTCCTGGCTCGCCTGCCCCTCCACCACCCGGCTGCGCCCGGCGGTCCCCCTCCCCGAGACAAGCTCGGGGAGGAATGAAAAGCTGATCAGCACGCGCAGCCGAAGCGGCCGGCCAGGGTGCGGGAGAGCCGGCCCTGGCCGACGGTCAGCGACGCCGGCCAGTCGGCGCTGTCGCTTTCCGGATGGGAACTGATCCGCCCGGTTCGCCGCAGGCTGAGCCTCAAGCCGGCGCAGGCGACGTTCGCCCGCCCGTTCGACAGCGCCGAAAATTCATTGTCGCTGATCCGGCAGACCTGCCGCCCGGCGCGGGTGCTGAGCGTCAGCTCGTTGCCGATCACCCGCATTAGGGTGCCTCGGCCGCTATTGAAGCTGCACTCGCAGCCGCTCTCGCCGGTCGCGCTGAGATCGCGCTCGCTGAGCGGCAGCAAGGGCGCAGTCGCCGCCGGCGCGCGCGGCTGGGCGGCGATCATCGAGGAGCCGGCGACGAACGTGACGAGCGCCGCCAGCGCCATGACAGACAGATGGGCCTTCCGCATCCTCGCCTCCCTTATCGCGCTGCGATCACCTCGATCTCCAAGAGCCAGGCCGGATCGTAGATGCCCGCGATGATGATGGTGAGCGCCGGGGTCAAGCCCGCCAGCACCTCCTGCCGGATCGCGCTGTTCTCGGCCGCGTAGGCGCGGTCGGAGAGGAAGGTCGTCACCTTGACGATATCGGCGAGCCCCATGCCGCCGGCGCGAAGCTGCGCCTCGACATTGCGCCAGACGAGGCGGCACTGATCGCCGAACGCGGCGGGCACGTTGCCGTCCTCATCCACCGGAATCTGCCCGGAGACGAACAGCAGCTCCCGCGTGCCTTCAACGCGCACTGCCTGCGCATAGCCGCCGGAGGCGGAGGGAGGCCCCTCGGCATTGATCGGAATGACATTCATCAGCTTGGCAAGCACCGCAGGATTTCGGCTTCGAAAGCGCTGTCCGCATGGCAATCGATGGCGTGAAGCAGCTCGGGGACGGATGGGGCTCGCGGTCGAACGCCTTCACCAACGACCAACGGATATTCGAGCACAAATCGGCGCGCCCCATTTGGGTCGGGCCTGACGCGGTGAATGGAGGCAAACCTGGGCGGCGGGACATTTCTCACAAGGACAAGGGTCCATGGTGCGCCGCGAAGTCTGCCCTCGCGACAAGCGCGCCGGTAGGCGATGCGGAAATTCCGAGCGGTTGCACGGAACATCGCTGAGTCACTCGAAATCACGATGGCAGTATCCGGCGATTGCGGCTCCAGTTCGAGCACCGGCGTGCCACAAGCGGAAACCCGCCGACCCGCATCGTCGGTCTGAGCCATAGCCGGGAGTGCCGCCAACCCCAGCAACAGGAACGAGAACCGGTACACCATCACATCCTGAACACGCCGAACTTCGCCCGTTCCGGAATCGGCGCGTTCAGCGTCGCGGCGAAGGCCAGCCCCAGCACGTCCCGCGTCTGCACGGGGTCGATCACGCCGTCGTCCCAGAGCCGCGCGGTGGCGTGGTACGGATTCCCCTGCGCCTCGTAATCGTCGCGGATCGGCTGCTTGAACGCATCGGCCTGCTCCGGCGTCCAGCTCTCCGCGTCGCGGTGCACGGTCGCCAGCACGCTCGCCGCTTGCTCGCCGCCCATCACGCTGATCCGGCTGTTCGGCCAGGTGAACAGGAAGCGTGGGCTATAGGCTCGCCCGCACATCCCGTAATTGCCCGCGCCGAAGCTGCCGCCGATCAGGACGGTGATCTTCGGCACGCTCGCCGTCGCCACCGCCGTCACCAGCTTGGCGCCATTCTTGGCGATCCCCTCCGCCTCATATTTCCCGCCGACCATGAAGCCGGAAATATTCTGGAGGAAGAGGAGCGGCACCCGCCGCTGGCAGGCCAGCTCGATGAAATGCGCGCCCTTGAGCGCGCTCTCGCTGAACAGGATGCCGTTGTTCGCGAGGATCGCGACCGGGATGCCCCAGATGCGCGCGAAGCCGCAGACGAGCGTAGAACCGAACAACGGCTTGAACTCGTGGAACTCCGAGCCGTCGACGATCCGCGCGATCACCTCATGCACGTCATAGGGCGTGCGCACATCGTCCGGGATCACCCCGTACAGACCCTCCGGATCGAGCCTCGGCGGCACCGGCTCGGCCAGGTCGATGTCCACCGCCTTCACTGTGTTCAGCCGCGCCACGATGTCCCGCACGATGCTGAGCGCATGCTCGTCATTCTCGGCGAGATGATCGACCACGCCGCTCTTGCGGGCATGCAAATCGCCGCCGCCCAGCTCCTCGGCCGTAATCACCTCGCCCGTCGCCGCCTTCACCAGCGGCGGCCCGGCGAGGAAGATCGTCCCCTGCTCGCGCACGATCACGCTCTCGTCGCTCATTGCCGGCACATAGGCGCCGCCCGCCGTGCAGCTCCCCATCACGCAGGCGATCTGCGCCAGCCCCTCGGCCGACATCTGCGCCTGGTTGTAGAAGATGCGCCCGAAATGCTCGCGGTCGGGGAAGACCTCGGCCTGGTGCGGCAGGTTCGCGCCGCCGCTGTCGACCAGATAGACCGACGGCAGCCGGTTCTGCAGCGCGATCTCCTGCGCGCGCAGATGCTTCTTCACCGTCATCGGGTAGTAGGTGCCGCCCTTCACCGTCGCGTCGTTGCAGACGATCATCGTCTCGCGCCCCGACACGCGGCCGATCCCGGCGATCATCCCCGCGCCCGGCACCTCGCCTTTATAGAGGTCGCAGGCAGCGAGCTGGCCGATTTCGAGGAAGGGCGAGCCCGGATCGAGCAGCCTTTCCACCCGCTCCCTCGGCAGCAGCTTGCCGCGCGCCACATGGCGTTCGCGATGCTTCTCCGGCCCGCCCTTCGCCGCTTCTGCGACCCGTGCGCGGAGTTCCTCCGCCAGAGCCCGGTTGTGCGCGACATAGGCGCGGAACGTCTCCGAATTCTCGTCGAGCTTGCTAGTCAGGACGGTCACCGCCCACTCTCCCCCTCGTCACCCCGGACTTGATCCGGGGTCCACCTGCCTTTGCGGCCATTGTGAAAGGAAGGCGGATGCCGGATCAAGTCCGGCATGACGGAAGAATAGGTCATGCGGGCGCCGTCCCCTGCACGGGCTTCTTGCGGATCAGATAGCGATAGACGCCGATCAGGTTGATGGCGAGCAGGACGACATTCTGCGCCCCGATCCCCTCGCCCTCGTCGTTCATGAACCCCCAGCCGATCAGCGCCACCGAGGCGGTGACGAAGATCACGAACGCCCAGCCGGTCGGCCGCCGGCCGAGATCGAGGCTGACGATCAGCGCCGCTCCCGCTCCGGCAACCGCTCCATAATATTGCAGGATGTCTAGCAGCCTCTCGGTCATCCGGCTTCCCTTGCTACACCAAACCTAGCGCGGCTTCGGAGCCATGACTGTCGGCAAAGGGTTTGTCCGTACACCGCGTTTGTCCCGAAGCCGATACTTGCTTTGATATTCGCGCCGCTGCTTCGCCACCTCGTACAATACGATGCCCGACGAAGTGCCTAAATTCAGGCTCTCGATCATGCCGAACATCGGGATGCTGACGCACATTTCGCTACGCTGGACGGCGCGGTCGCTGATGCCCACCGCTTCGCTGCCGAACCAGACGGCGAGCTTGGTGAAGGCTGTAAAGTCGCCCTCATGCAGGAAGATGCACTTCTTTCCCTTCACGTGCGGCGACGTGACGATCGAGGTAAAATTGTGAAACTCCAGATGGTCGAAGCAATCGTCGGTGCTGTCGAAACGCCTCACGAAGCTCCACTTGACGGCTGAAACGGACGTTTTGCTGAGCGACTTGCGTTCGCGCATCTCCTGCCAGTCGTCCGGCAACGAATGGCGCTCGTCGACGACATAGACTTTCTCCACGCCGAGCGCGTTGACGTTGCGGATCACCGTGCCGATGTTCCGCATGTCGCTGGGGTTCTCGATCACAGCGATCAGGTTCTTGCAGCGAAACGCCTTGATCTCGTCCGCGCGCCGCCGCGCCGAACTCTTCCCTGCCACCTTTTCGGTCGCGGCGGCGGTTTCGTCTTCCGCGTCGCTCATGCCCCGATCAGCTCCCGCCCGATCAGCATCCGCCTGATCTCGTTCGTGCCGGCGCCGATGTCGAGCAGCTTGGCGTCGCGGAAATAGCGCTCGACCGGCCAGTCCTTGGTGTAGCCCGCCCCGCCCAGCGCCTGGATCGCCTCGCCGGCCACCCTGACCGCATTCTCGCTCGCCAGCAGGATTGCGCCCGCCGCGTCGAAGCGCGTCGTCTTGCCCGCGTCGCAGGCCCGCGCCACCTGATAGACATAGGCCCGCGCCGAATTCAGCGAGACATACATGTCCGCCACCTTTGCCTGCATCAGCTGGAAGCTTCCGATCGCCTTGCCGAACTGCTTCCTCTC
>NZ_JBQTIN010000054.1:0-18078 GCF_052388015.1 Sphingosinicella sp. | reverse complement strand
CCCCCTCACGTAGCGTCAGGTTCGTCAACTTCCGGCGCCGATATGATTGACCCGCGCCGCGCCAGCGGCCAACCCGCCGCAATGGCAAGGCCGCTCCCAATCGTCGCGATCGTCGGCCGGCCGAATGTCGGCAAATCGACTTTGTTCAACCGGCTCGTCGGCCGCAAGCTGGCGCTGGTCGACGACCGGCCGGGCGTGACGCGCGACCGGCGCGAGGGCGACGCGAGCCTGCTCGGGCTCGAATTCCGGGTGATCGACACCGCCGGCTATGAGGACGAGGACCCGGCGACCTTGCCCGGACGGATGCGGGCGCAGACGACCGCCGCGGTCAGGAGCGCGGACGCCGCCCTGTTCCTGATCGACGCGCGCGCCGGGGTGACGCCGCTCGACGAGGAGATCGCGCGCTGGCTGCGCTCGGAGGCGACGCCGGTCATCCTCGCCGCCAACAAGGCCGAAGGCCGGGCGGGCGAAGCGGGCGTGCTGGAGGCCTATGCGCTCGGCCTCGGCGAGGCGATCCCGATCAGCGCCGAGCACGGCGAGGGCGTGATCGATCTGTTCGAGCACCTGCGGCCGCATGTTGAACGCGACGAGGCGGAGGATGAAGATGCGGCGGAGGAGGGCGAAGGGCCGCTCAAGCTGGCGATCGTCGGCCGGCCCAATGCGGGCAAGTCGACTTTGATCAACCGGATGCTCGGCGAGGATCGGCTGATCACCGGGCCGGAGGCGGGGATCACCCGCGATTCGATCGCGATCGACTGGAGCTGGCGGGCCAAGGATGGGACCAGACGCCCGGTGCGGCTGATCGACACGGCGGGGATGCGCAAGAAGGCGAAGGTCGACGACAAATTGGAAAAGCTTTCGGTCGCCGACGCCCGCCGGGCGGTCGATTTCGCCGAGGTTGTCGTGCTGCTGCTCGACGGGGCGCGCGGGCTGGAGGCGCAGGACCTGAGGATCGCCGACGCGGTGCTGCAGGAAGGCCGGGCGCTGATCGTCGCGGTCAACAAATGGGACGTGGCGGAGCATGCCTCCAGCCTGTTCAACGGCATCAAGGCGGCGCTCGAGGAAGGGCTGAGCCAGGTCCGCGGGCTGCCGGTGCTCACCGTCTCGGGCAAGACCGGCAAGGGGCTGGACACCCTGATCGGCGCGGCGTTCGAGCTGCGCGACGCCTGGTCGCGACGGGTGTCGACCGGCCAGCTCAACCGCTGGTTCGAGACGGCGGTGGAGAAGAACCCGCCGCCCGCGCCTGGCGGCAAGCGGATCAAGCTTCGCTACATCACCCAGGTCGCCGCCCGGCCGCCGAGCTTCGTCCTTTTCGGCACCCGGGTGGACCAGTTGCCGGATTCCTATCTGCGCTATCTCATCAACGGGATCAGGCGCGAACTGGACTTCGGCTCGGTGCCGGTGCGCCTGCAGGTCCGCGCGGCGCGCAATCCCTTCGATCGCTGACGGCGGGTTAACCAAGTTTCGCGAAACATTACGGCAAGTTGGGAGGGCGGCGTCAACCCGCCCTTTACTTTCGAGCGCGTAGACTAGCGAGCGGACAGGGAAGGACCGGACAGTGGACGAAGCGGCCGACGGCGTGGTCGATTGGGGTGAATTCTCGCGCCTCAGGGCCGAGCTCGGCGCGAATTTCGTCAGGATCCTCGGTTATTTCCGCGAAGATGCAGAGAAGGCGGTCGAGGCGATCGCGCTGGCGATGCAGAATCGCGACGCCGCCGCGCTCGTCCTGCCGGCGCACAAGGTCAAGGCGGAAGCGCGGCAGTTCGGCGCCGAGGCGCTCGCCAACCTCGCCGAAGAGATCGAGGATGGCGGCCGGCACGCGCTCGAGACCAAGCTGTTTCCCGATCATCTGCTGCCCCAGGTCGCGCAATTGCGGCCCCTCTACCGGCAAACGATCGACGCGCTGGAGGAGGCGACCAACCCGCTCGCCCAGCGCCACCCGGGCGCCTCGCGCGCGGCCAGCAACCAGGGCTTCGGACGGCTCTAGCCTGAAGCGGTCGCCGGCTCCCGGCGGCGCATCGGCTGGAGCTCGAGGCGCGAGAGGCTGCGCCACAGCCATTCCAGCGGGCCGTAGTGGAACCGTTCGAGCCAGGGCTTCGACCAGAGCAGCATCAATACCCAAACACCGAGCACCGGCAGCCAGAGCTCGATCCGGCTCAGTTCGCCGAACAGGCCGAAGCCGTAGCCGTAGAACAGGGTCGTCATCAGGATCGACGTGCCGAGATAGTTGGTGAAGGCGGCGCGGCCCGCCGCCGCGATCCGCTCGGCCAGCCAGCCGCCGTTGCGGGCGGCGAGGACGATCAGGGCGGCATAGGCGATGACGATGAAAGGACGGAAGGGGGTCTGGGCGCTGAACGCCGCGATCACATTCTGGGCCGCGAACCCGCGGCTCCACAGCAGCCAGGCGATCAGGACATAGGCCGGGATCGCGATTCCGAGCCCGATCGCCGCAACCCGCCAGTAACGCGCCGGCGCCCATTGCCCGCGGAAGAAGCCGCTCTTCAGCGCCGCCATGCCGAACAACATATAGGCCAGCGTTTCCCAGCCGAAGAACAAGGTGCTGGTGAACGGCTCGGCGCCGCGCTCGACCAGCCGGTCATGGACCTGCTCCGACCAGGGACCGAGGAAATGGGCGAGCTTCTCGCTGATTGCCGCCGGGCCCGGCGCGCCGAACATCCCGCTCATCTCGGGCCATTGCCGCACCGCTTCCGGATCGGGATTGGACGCCGCCGCGGCGGCCGACAAAGTGAAGGCGCCGAAGGCGAATCCGGCCATCATCAGGCATTGCGCCAGCACAAGCATCGCACCCCAGATGAGGAGCGCGCGGACCGCCAACCGGCGGAAGAAGAAAAGCAGCAGCCCGATCAGGGCGTAATGCGAGAGGATATCGCCGAACCAGATCAGGTAGAAATGGATCAGGCCGAAGACGAGCAGCCAGAACATCCGCGCATAATGGATGCGCGCCGCGGACAGCCCGGCCGCCTCCGCTTTCTCGATGACGAGCAAAGTACTGGCCCCGAACAGGAAGGAGAAGAGACCGCGCATCTTGCCGTCGACAAAGACGAAGTTGAACGCCCAGGAGGCGAGGTCGGCGGCGCTTTCCGTCCCATAGGCCATCGGGTTGAAATAGGCCTGGAACGGCATCGCGAAGGCGACGATGTTCATCGCCAATATGCCCATCACGGCGACGCCGCGGACGACGTCGAGCTGGGCGATGCGGGCGGGCGTCGCGGCGGCAGGTACGGCGCTATCGGTCATCCGGTTTCCCCTTCGCCGGCGTTCGCGGGCACCTTAGCGCGGCCGGTGTCGTCAGCCAACGGTGCGTCGCCCGGCCGGCGCGGCAGGAAGCCGAAATAGAGATCGCGGGCGGCTTCCGCCTCGGCGGTGTAGGCGGTGAGCTCGTCGGCCGCATCCTCGCGCTCCGCCTCCGCCATCGCCTCGGCGGCCAGCTCTTCCTCCTCGCTCAGCGACCGCGAATAATCGTCATCGCCGAAGCAGCCTTCCTCCGCGCCGTCGAAGTCGGGCGGTGGCGGGAAATCGGTCCGCCAGCTCTCCTCGACCTCGTCGAACCAGACGTCGCCGAGGGGGATGTCGGGACCGGCCCGATCGGGATGGCGGGCGAGATAAACCCGACGAGTCCGACAGGTGCGATAGAGGTTGCGGTCGTGAAGCGGGTCGTGCGCCGAATCGGGCCATGCGTCCTTAGGCAGCGCGTCGAGGAAGCCGGAGAGATCGGCGCGCATCCATTGCAGGTCGGTCCATTTGTCCATCGCCTGCGGATCGAGATCGTCCGTCCTGATCTCGGCGGCGCGGCCCGAATCGCGCAGGGCAATGATTTCGAGCCGCTCGATCAGCGCGCCGGCGCTCTCGATCTGGCTGCGGTCCTCCGGCTTCGGCGCGGCCGGCGCGCGCTCGGCGAGATATTGCGCCGCCTCGCCGCCGCCGCTCTCGACGATGCCGAGGAAGCGCTCCCAATCCTGGCCGATAATACGGGCGACGGCGGCGCCCTCGCCCAGCCCCTCGGCCTGGCGGTCCAGCCGGGAAAGCACCGCCATCGCGAGGCGATTGTCGTGCCGGTGGCGCTCGGCGACCAGCTCGCCATCGCGGTAGAGCCGGTCGATGCAACCGTTCAATGCGCGCGACATCAATTCGTCGCTCATCCGCGCGCGGGCGAGCAGCAAGGCGGCGTCCCAGGCGAGCAAGAAGGCGCGCGCCTCCGGCCGGTTGCGAAAGGCGTAGACCGTGTCGCGGCAGACTCCCGCCGCGCGGGCCGCGTCGGCGACGACGCCACAGGCGGCGAGGATGTCGAGGAACAGCCGCTGCCGGTCCGGCGTGAAGCCGTCATGGCGGATGGCGCGGCCACGCGCGTCGGCGGTCAGCGGCTCGTAGCTCTCCGACAGGCGTGCCGAGACAAGCTCGGGATCCCGGCCGTCGCGCACAAGCGTGTCGCGCCGGTCAGGGCCGGCGACGTCCGCATCGCCGTCACGAATTGGACGGTCGGGATCGGGGAAAGGAACGGGCTCATCGGTCGCCGTTCCGGACGAATCGCGCCGTGCGCGAATATGGTTCTGTTCCATTTGGCATTATGAACCATATCGGCACTCATGTAGGAAAGCGCTTTTTGTGGGCGGGCGGCACGGAGCCGAATGAGCCCGGCGGCTCAACGGTCAAAGCCAGCTCGAAATCCGGTCGAGCGGCTTTTTGACGAGGGCGTGTTCCGGCACGGTCGCATCGGGCGCGGGGCAGCCGGCGACGATCACCATCAGCGGCTTCTCATGCGTCGGTCGGCCGCACAGCCGGTTCAGGAAACCCATGGGGTTCGGCGTGTGGGTGAGGGTCGCCAGGCCCGCCTCGTGCAGGGCGAGCAACAGGAAGCCGCAGGCGATGCCCACCGACTCGGTGACATAGTAATTCTGCTTGAGATCGCCGGGATGGAGGCCGCCCTTGCGCTGGCCGAACACGACGATGTGCCAGGGCGCGACCTCGAGATAGGGCTTGTTCTCGTCGGTGCCGAGCGGCGCGAGCGCGTCCAGCCATTCGTCCCCCGCCTTGCCCGCGTAGAAGGCGCGCTCCTCGGTCTCCGCCGCCTCGCGCAACTGGCGCTTGAGGTCGGGCGAGGAGATCGCCGCGAAATGCCAGGGCTGGTGATTGGCACCCGACGGCGCGGTGCCGGCGGCGCGAATGGCATATTCGATGACCTCGCGCGGGACCGGGTCGGCCGAGAAGAAGCGGCATGTGCGCCGCGACGCGATCCGCTCGTAGAAGCCGCGGGCGCGGTCGATCATCGCATCGGGCGGGCAGGCGGGAGGTCCGGACCAGGGGACGGGACGATAAGGAGTGGCTTCGCTCATGGCCGCGTGATGCGGCAAAAAGGCGGGCGGCGGAACCTTCCGCGCGTCTTATTCCTCCGCCGGCTTGGACTGGAGCTGGATGTAGTTCTGCAGGCCCATCTGCTCGATCATGTCGAACTGCTGCTCGAGCGTGTCGACATGATCTTCCTCATTCTCGAGGATGTCGACGAACAGGTCGCGGCTGACGAAATCGCGGACGCTCTCGGCATGAGCGATCGCGCCGCGCAATTGCTCCACCGCCTCGCGCTCCAGCTCGAGATCGGCGCGGAGAATCTCCTCCACCGTCTCGCCGACCCGCAGGCGGCCCAGCATCTGCAGATTGGGCAGCCCCTCCAGGAACAGGATGCGCTCGGCGAGCCGGTCGGCATGCTTCATCTCGTCGATCGATTCGTGCCGCTCATAGTCGGCGAGCCGCTTGACGCCCCAATTGTCGAGCATCCGGTAGTGCAGCCAATATTGGTTGATCGCGGTGAGCTCGTTCTTCAGCGTCTCGTTGAGATGCTGGATGACCTGATCGTCGCCCTTCATCGCGGCCTCCTGTTCGGCTACGGGCTATAACGCCCTGGACGACAAAAAGCACCGCGAAAAATGGCGGAAAACCGGGAAAAATTGCGCGAGACTGCGAGTCAGTCGCAGTGCGAATGCGTTGCAATCGAAGGCTAGGGTCCGTCTTCAATACCGCGAAGCGGCGGGCGGCTTTTGCGCCAGGGCGGCGTCGCTCGTCGGTCACGATGCGTCAGCATCGCTCCGCTCCTCGCTCCTTGCCCTGACCCAAAATCCACTCCGTCACGGCCGTTGCCGGTATTGAAGACGGACCCCTATCAGGCGGCGGAGCGCTCCGCGGCGATGATATCCCGGGCGAAGGAGAAGCACTGGCCGCAGCGCGGCTTGGCGCCGTAGCAGCGATAGGCCGTGGTCGGGCATGAGGCGCCGTCGCGCGCCGCCTGGCGGACCTGGGTCTCGCGAATCGCGTTACAGACGCAAACGATCATGGCGATTGATATAACCGATAATGCGACTGGTTCGCAATAGCGATTTCAGCCTTCGCGCAATTCCCTGCGGATCACCAGCTTGAGGCCGGACCAGGTTTCGTCGATGGCGCAGACCTTGATGTCGACCAGGCCGGTGGGAAGCGCGACCTCGCGGATCACGTCTTCGGTGATGTCGGTCGGCACGCGCGACGCCTTTTTCGGCCAGGAGATCCAGAGGAAGCCGTCGGGCGCGAGCAGCGGGCGCAGGCGGGCGATCGCGGACTCCAGATCGGCGCGGCTGGTGACGAAGACATGAGCCGCGTCGAGCGGCGGCTCGTGCCAGATCAGGCGCTGGAACTGGTAGCCGTGGGATTCGATCTCAGCCCGGATGGCGGGGGGCATGTCCTCCCACCAGACGCGCAGACCGTCCTTGAGGCTGAGCTTCCGCGCCAGCGGCGTGCCCGAATAACCGGCGTTCGCCATGTTGTCCTCCGCCCGTCAACATGCCGTAACGAACCGAGAAATCAATGTGGCAGGCGTCGATCAGGTTTCGGATGAATGGCCGGCTGGTCGGCGGAAATGGCGGCTGGCGATGAGGGCGATCGGCAGGCCGACCAGGACGATATGGCAGAAGAGCTGGGTGATCGTGCCGCGCGGGCTCGGCGGGAAGGCGCCCTCGAAGCGCAGCGGCACGACGACGAGGTTCATCACCACATAGGTGGCGAGGCCATAGAGCGTGCCCCAGAGCAGCGGCTTCTCACGCAGCGCGGCGATCCCTCCAGCCGCGGCGACGTAGATCGCGACCATCACCGCCATGATCGCGAAATGCACCGCGAGGCCGAGCGCCGCGCCGGCCGCGCCCCATTCGCTCGCGGCCGGAAACGGGCCCGAGGCGACGAACCGGAGCATGGCTGCGGGACCGCGGCCGAAGATCAGCGACAGGATGGTTGCGGCGAGGATGTCGAGCGTGCCGGCGACCAGGGTGGCGACCAGGATCGGGCGGGAGAGGGAAGCGGCCAATGCACTCACTCCTTCAGCCTGGCCGAGCCCGGGATTTCAGGCGGCGATGCCATCGCCCATCAGTTTTGGGAAAAAGCTCTCGTGCGCAACACGCAAGTCGGCGAGCGTCACGGCATGATCGCCGTCCGGCAGCTCGAAGATCAGCCGGCCGCCGCCGGTGCGGCCGATCGCGGCGACCTCGACCCCCGCGGCATGGGCGCGGGCGAGGAAGGTGAGCAGGCAATTGTCGCAGACGGTGGCGACATAGACGCCCTGATCCTCGGCGAACCAGCCGGAAGCGCCATAGGGGGCGGGGCCGTTGATCAGCGCGCCGACATTGCCGGCGAGCGCCATCTCGGCGAGCGCGACGGCGAGGCCGCCGTCCGAAACGTCGTGACAGGCGGTGATCGCGCGGCCGGCGATCGCGGCGCGGACGAAGCCGCCGGCGGCGTGCTCCTCGTGCAGGTCGACCGTGGGCGGCAAGCCGGCCTCGGCGCCTTCGCGGCCGTGGACCTCGCGCAGCCAGAGCGACTGGCCGAGATCGCCGCGCCGGTCGCCGATGACGACGATCACGTCGCCCGGCCCCTTGAAGCCGATGCCGACACTTTTCTCCCAGTCCTTGAGCAGGCCGACGCCGCCAACCGCGGGGGTGGGCAGGATGGCGCTGCCGCCGCCGCCGTCTGAGTCCTTTGGGGCCTTGCTCCCGTTGTAGAGGCTGACGTTGCCGCTCACGATCGGGAAGTCGAGCGCGCGGCAGGCCTCGCTCATGCCTTCGAGGCAGCCAGTGATCTGGGCCATGATTTCGGGGCGCTGCGGATTGGCGAAGTTGAGGCAGTTGGTGACGGCGAGCGGGGTGGCGCCGACCGCCGAGAGGTTGCGCCAGGCTTCGGCGATCGCCTGCTTGCCGCCCTCACGCGGGTCCGCATAGCAATAACGCGGCGTGCAATCGGTGGTCATCGCCAGCGCCTTGCCGGTACCGTGGACGCGGACCACGGCCGCATCGCCGCCCGATTTCTGGACCGTGTCGGCGCCGACCTGGCTGTCATATTGCTCCCAGATCCAGCGCCGGCTGGCGATGTCGGGCGACGCCATCAGCTTCAGGAGATCGGCGGCGATGTCGGTGCATTCGGGCACATCGCCGAGCGGCTTCACGCCGGCCCAGGCCTTATACTCTTCCGGCGAGACATAGGGGCGGTCGTAAAGCGGCGCCTCGTCGGCGAGCGGGGCGAGCGGGATGTCGCAGACCGTCTCGCCGTTGAACCTGAGCATCATATGGCCGGTGTCGGTGACGCGGCCGATCACCGCGAAATCCAGCTCCCATTTGCGGAAGATCGCCTCGGCCTCGGCCTCGCGGCCTGGCTTCAGGACCATGAGCATCCGCTCCTGCGATTCCGACAGCATCATTTCATAGGGCGTCATCCCCTCCTCGCGGCAGGGGACGGCGTTCATGTCGAGCTCGATCCCAACCCCGCCCTTGCTGGCCATTTCGACGCTGGAGGAGGTGAGGCCGGCCGCGCCCATGTCCTGGATGGCGACGATCGCGTCCGAGGCCATCAGCTCGAGGCAAGCCTCGATCAGCAATTTCTCGGTGAAGGGGTCGCCGACCTGGACGGTGGGGCGCTTCTCCTCGCTGTCCTCGCCGAAATCGGCGCTCGCCATGGTCGCGCCGTGGATGCCGTCGCGGCCGGTCTTCGAGCCGACATAGACGATCGGATTGCCGACGCCCGAGGCGGCCGAATAGAAGATTCTGTCGGTCTCGGCGACGCCGACGGTCATCGCGTTGACCAGGATGTTGCCGTCATAAGCGGGGTGGAAATTGACCTCGCCGCCGACGGTCGGGACGCCGACGCAATTGCCGTAGCCGCCGATCCCGGCGACGACGCCGGCGATCAGGTGACGCATCTTCGGATGGTCCGGCCGGCCGAAGCGGAGCGCATTGAGGTTCGCCACCGGCCGCGCCCCCATGGTGAAGACGTCGCGCAGGATGCCGCCGACGCCGGTCGCGGCGCCCTGATAAGGCTCGATATAAGAGGGGTGGTTGTGGCTCTCCATCTTGAAGATGGCGGCCTGGCCGTCGCCAATGTCGATCACGCCGGCATTCTCGCCGGGGCCGCAGATCACCCAGGGCGCCTCGGTCGGCAGCTTCTTCAGGTGGATGCGCGAGGATTTGTAGGAGCAATGCTCCGACCACATCACCGAGAAGATGCCAAGCTCGGTGAGGTTGGGCGCGCGGCCGAGCGCGTGGAGGACGCGCTCATATTCCTCGGGGGAGAGGCCGTGCTCGGCGACGATTTCGGGCGTGATCGGGGATTCGGCCATATGCGGTCCCGTAGCGGTGACGCGCCGCGCCGCCTAGCGGCATGAAAAAGGCCGGCCCGGATCGCCGGACCGGCCCTCGTGGCGATCGGAACAATCAGATGTGGCAGGCGACGTTGTTGTGGCCCGGCGCGGTGATACGGACATTGTTGCCGTTGCCGCTGACCGAATAGCCCGGCGCGATGAAGGGCGGCGCCCCGTTGGTCGAGGTCAGCGAAGTCGGCGAGCCGGTCTGCTCGGTGCGGATCGTCGCCGTATTGTCGCTGTAGAAATCGACGTAGAACAGGCTGTTGTCGCTGCAGCGATAGGTTTTGCTGGCGGAGACCATCGGCGGCGGCGCGACCGGCGCGGCGTTCTTCAGCGCCTCGGCCTGCGGATCGTATCTGTTGGTACCGATAACCTCGGGCTCGTTGTTGCACGCGGCCAGGGCGATGGAGGCCGCGGCGGTGGCGGCGAGGAGGAATGTCTTGTTCATGTCTTGCCCTTCGTTAACGCGACGCGACCCGTCAAGCTTTCAATTGTGACTGGTTCGCAATTGCACGCCGCCATGGCGGTTCGACGAAGCGGGGCAGGGGTTCGACAAAGCGCTCCCTTGTCCCTATATCCGGCGCTGGAACAACTTTGGATCGTGGCGATAATGCAAAGAGTGCGGATCGGGCTGACCGGCCTTGCGTTCGTGTTCGTCGCCGTGCTGCTCGCCGCCGCTCTGACCAGCGCGCCAGCCGGCGAGGCGGAGATCACACCGAATTCGATCGACCGCCAGAGCGGCTTGCCGAGCATCCCGTCGGCGGCCGCGCCGGTTCTTCCGAGCGAGCCGCTCGCGGAGCTGGGCGTGGCGCCCGGCAAGGCGGACGCCAACTCGGTCACCTCGCCCGCGCCGCCGCCGGCCGCGCGGTGACTCGGAAGCTCACTTACTTATCCACAATTTGGTTGGGCATGACCGGGCGTAGAAAGAGCAAGAACAAACCAAGAAAACAGGGTCAGAAATCTCTCTAGTGGCATAAAATCCCGCACTACGGCATGAAATCCCCTTCCCATCCGGGCCCGCCTTTGTTATCCACCTCGGTCGAGCACGGGGCATTCCTGTTCATCGCCTGACGGCAACGCGGGCGCGCGGCGGCATGCGCTTCCGCGGACGGGATAGCCTTGCGGAGAGGATTTGGGGGCGACGCGGGCGTGGACTCGGAAGTCTTCCTTGGCAATGCACTGACCGCGGTCGACGCGAAGGGGCGGCTCTCCGTGCCCGCCTTCATCCGCGCCCAGATCGACCGCGTCTCCGGCGCGCGCCAGCTCTGGATCGGCGTCCACGAAAGCCTGCCCTGCCTCACCGTGCACGGGGCCGCCTACCATCGCTTCCTGCTCGACCAGATCGACGGCGATCGTTCCGACGGTGACCTCGACGATCGCGAGGACACCGTCTTCGGCATGACAGAAGACATTTCCTACGACCCCAGTGGCAGGATGAGCCTGCCGCAGATGCTGCGCGACGAGATCGGCCTGAGCGAGCTTGCCCTGTTCGTCGGCCGCCATCGCTATGTGACGCTCTGGAATCCCCACACGGCCCTCGAACATGGCGGCGAGCGGCTGAAGAAGATCGCCGCCTACCGGCTCAGGGAACGGGGGATTTCGGTATGACCGAAGCCGTCGCGCCCCACATCCCCGTGTTGCTCGACGCAGTCATCGCGGCGCTCGCCCCGGCGCCCGGCGAGACCCATGTCGACGGCACGTTCGGCGCCGGCGGCTATGCGCGGGCCTTGCTCGCCAAGGACGCCCGGGTGATCGCCTTCGATCGCGATCCCGACGCGATCCGCGAGGGCGAGCCGCTGGCCGCACAAAGCGACGGACAGCTGGAGCTGGTTCCCGAGCGATTCTCGCAAATGCGGCCCGCGCTTGCCGCGCGCGGTGTCGAGAGCGTCGATGGGGTGGCGCTCGATATCGGCGTTTCGTCGATGCAGCTCGACCGCGCCGAGCGCGGCTTCTCCTTCCAGGCCGACGGGCCGCTCGACATGCGCATGGAGCGCGGCGGGCGCAGCGCGGCCGATTTCGTCAATGGGGCGGACGAGGCGGAGATCGCCGATGTGCTGTTCCGCTATGGCGAGGAGCGCCAGTCGCGCAAGGTCGCGCGGGCGATAATCGCGGCGCGGCCGATCGAGACGACCGGGCAGCTCGCGGGCGTTGTTCGCAGGGCGCTGGGCCATCATCCGGGAATGAAGAAGGACCCGGCGACCCGCACCTTCCAGGCGCTCCGCATCCACGTGAACGAGGAATTGGCCGAGCTCGAGGGCGGGCTAGCGGCCGCCGAGCAAGTGTTGTCGCCCGGCGGCCGCCTGGCCGTGGTCACCTTTCACAGCCTCGAAGACCGGATCGTGAAGCAGTTTCTCAAGGCGCGCAGCGGCACCCTCCCGGCCGCGTCGCGCCACCAGCCGGCCGCCTCGAAGGAAGGTCCCCCCCCGACCTTCGAGGCGGTCGCGCGCCCCGTCCGCGCCGATGAGGCGGAGGTCAGCGCCAATCCCCGCGCGCGCTCCGCCACCTTGCGCGCCGCTCGCCGTACCGCCGCCCCCGCCTGGACCGAGAAAGGATCGAGCCGATGATCGCCAGGGGTTTCAAGCCCGTCGCCTGGGTCGCCGCCGTCGCCGTCCCCGCGCTCGGCTGCTACATGCTCTCGCTCAAGGTCGCGGCCGAGCGAGCTGAGCTGGCCAATATCGAGACGCGCATCCTCGCCGCCCGGCAGGACATCCGCACACTCCAGACCGAGCTGGGCACGCGCGGCCGCCTCCAGCAGCTCGAGCAGTGGAACGCCGAGGTGCTGGCGCTCGCCGCGCCCGTCGCGAACCAGTTCGTCGCCCGCGACGTCAATCTCGCCCGCTTCGACACCCGGGTGCAGGAGTTCACGCCCGCGGCGCCGGTGCAGGTCGCCGCCGCCGAAGCGCCGCGCGCGCCGAACCCGGTCGAGCTTGCGCCGCGTCAGGCCTCGCTTGAGCGGCCCGCCCCGACCGAGCGCGAGGCGGTCGTTCCCGACCTACGCCGCACAGCGCAGGCCGAGGATCGCCCCGCCGTGACGCCGCGCCGAACCGAACCGGCGACGCCGCTGGTGCGCCGCGCGAGTCTCGCCACCGAAGCGCGTCAGGCCGCGCCGCCGCCGCAACGACGCCCGGCAGCCGCGCCGCGCACCGAGCGGACTCGGCCGCTGGTCAGCGCCGAGGCGATGCGGGCGATTGGACGGCAGGCGCGGGCCGAGCGCGACTGATGGCGACACTCGCCGCCGACCTCGACCGGCGCGCGCCGCGCGGCGACGAAGGGCTGGGGCTCACCCTGACCTATCAGCGGCTCATGCTGCTGATGCTTCTCTTCGCCGGCGTCACCATGGTCGTCGTCCTGCGGCTCACTTATTTGCAGCTGTTCACCGACCGCTCCGGCGCCGGCGAGCTCACCAACCCGCTGATTCCGCCGCGCGCCGACATCACCGACCGCAACGGCATCCCGCTCGCCCGGACGATCGAGGCCTGGTCGATCGGCCTCCAGCCGCGCAACGTGATCGGCGACCGGGCGGCGCTCGCCGAGAGGCTGCACCGCCTGTTGCCACAGCGCAGCACCGCAGATTATCTCCGCATGCTCGCCTCCGACAGCAATTATGTCTATCTCGCGCGCCGCGCCCTGCCGGAAATGGTGGCGGCGGTGAACGCGCTCGGCGAACCCGGCATCATCTTCAACCGCGAGCCGGAGCGTCTCTATCCGCAGACCGCGATGGCCGGCCACATCCTGGGCTGGACCAATATGGACGGGCGCGGCGTCGCCGGCATGGAGCGGGTGCTGGAGGAGCGGCTGACCGCCCCCGCGACCCGCGGCCAGCCGGTCGCGCTGGCAATCGACAGCCGCGTCCAGGCGACGATGGAGGCGGAGCTCGCCGCCGCCGTCACCTCGATGAGCGCCGAGGGCGGCACCGGCATCGTCCTCGACGTCGCCACCGGCGAGGTCGTCGCGATGGCCTCGGCGCCGACCTTCAATCCCAACACCGTCGGTCGCGCCGATCCCAATGCGCTCTACAACCGGGCGACGATGGGCGTCTACGAGCTGGGCTCGACCTTCAAGCCGATCACCATCGCGGCGGCGATCGACGCCGGCGTGATCACCTCGATGGCGCAGCACTGGGACGCCTCGTCGCCGGTGGCGGTCGGCCGGTTCCGGATCAGCGACGATCATCCGATGGGCCGGGCGATCACCGTGCCCGAGATCCTCGTCCACTCCTCGAACATCGCCACCGCGCGGATCGCCGACGAGATGGGGATGGAGCGGATGCAGCTGCTGTTCCGGTCGCTCGGTTTCCACGAGCCGGCCCATATCGAGCTGGCGGAGCGGGCCCGGCCGCTGTGGCCGGGCGAGTGGGGCCGGGCGACGACTCTGACCACCGGCTACGGCCATGGCATCGCGGTGACGCCGCTCCATCTCGCCAGCGCCTATGCCGCTCTGGTCAATGGCGGCATCTGGCGGCCGGCGACGCTGTTGAGGGTCGCGTCAGGCCAGGCGCCGCAGGGCCGCCGCGTGTTCAGCGAATCGACCAGCGAGCGGATGCGCCAGCTCCTCAGGATGATCGTCACCAACGGGACCGGCCGGAACGCCAATGCGGAAGGTTTCCGGGTCGGCGGCAAGACGGGGACGGCCGAAAAGGTCTCGTCGGCGGGCGGCTATAACCGGCGGGTCAACGTCTCGACCTTCGCGGCGGCTTTCCCGATGGACGCACCGCGCTATGTGGTGCTGGTGATGATGGACGCGCCCCGCCCCAGCGAAGCCAATCATGGCCAGACCACCGCCGCCTGGACCGCGGCGCCGGTCGTCAGCCGGGTGATCTCGCGCGTCGGGCCGCTGCTCGGCGTCATCCCGGATCCCAATCGCGACATCGACACGTCGGCGCTCAGACCGCTGCTGGTCAGCGCGGGGGACTGATGCGCCTCGGGGCGTTGACCGGCGGCGACGCACAGCAGCGCGTCACCGGCTTCGCCATCGATCATCGCAAGATCGCGCCCGGGACGGTGTTCGGAGCGTTCAGCGGCGCCCGCTTCAACGGCGAGGACTTTATCGCCGACGCCGTGAAGGCAGGCGCGGTGGCGGTCGTCGCACGGCCGGAGGCGAGCGTCGACGGCGCGCTCCATATCGCCGCCGACGAGCCCCGACGCGAGTTCGCCCGACTGGCCGCGAGATTTTTCGCGCCGTTTCCCGAGACGCTGGCGGCGGTCACCGGTACCAACGGCAAGACCTCGACCGTCGAGCTGACGCGCCAGCTCTGGCGGATGGCGGGGCACCCTTCCGCGAGCATCGGCACGTTAGGCGTCACCACGAGCGACGAGCAGGTGACCACCGGCCTCACGACCCCAGACATCGTCACCTTCCTCTCCAACATGGCGGGGCTCGAGCGGATGGGGATCACCCATGCCGCCTTCGAGGCCTCGAGCCACGGCCTGTCGCAATACCGGACCGAAGGGCTGCCGGTGCGGGCCGCGGCCTTCACCAATTTCAGCCGCGACCATCTCGATTACCATTCCTCGATGGACGAGTATTTCGCCGCCAAGATGCGCCTGTTCGACGAGGTGCTGGGCGACGGTGGCACCGCCGTGATCTGGATGGACGATCCCAGGTCGGCCGAGGTGCTGGAGCGCTGCACAGCGCGTGGTTTGAAGACGATCACGGTCGGCCAGGCGGGCGAGACGCTGAAGCTGGTGAAGCGCGAGACGACCGCGCTCGGCCAGAAGCTGACGATCGAGGCGGGCGGCAAGACGCGGGTTGTGACGCTGGCGCTGATCGGCGCCTATCAGGCGGCAAATGTGCTCACTGCCGCCGGGCTGGTGCTGGCGACCGGCGGCGACCTGGACGACACGCTCGCCAATCTGGCGCGCGTCCATCCGGTGCGCGGGAGGCTGGAGCGCGCGGTGATCTCGAAGGCCGGGGCGCCGGTCTATGTCGACTACGCCCATACGCCGGACGCGATCGTGTCGGCGATCGAGGCGCTCAGGCCGCACACCAGGGGGAGGCTGATCGCCGTGTTCGGCGCCGGCGGCGACCGCGACCGGGGCAAAAGGGTCGAGATGGGGAGGGTCGCGGCGAAGCTGGCCGATCTCGTCATCGTCACCGACGACAATCCGCGCAGCGAGGATCCGGCCGCGATCCGCGCCGCAATCCTGGCCGGCGCTCCGGATGCGCGCGAGGTCGGCGGGCGGCGCGAGGCGATCAGAGCGGCGCTCGCGGTGGCCGGGCCGGACGACATCATCCTGCTTGCCGGCAAGGGGCATGAGCAGGGCCAGATCGTCGGCGACAAAGTGCTGCCGTTCGACGACGTGACGGTGGCGCGGGAGGAGGCGCGGTGAGCCTCTGGACATCCGAAGAGATCGCGACTGCGGTTGGAGGCGCTGCGGGTGCCGGCTTTGAAGTCAGCGGCGTCGCGTTCGATTCGCGGGAGATCGGGCCGGGCGACCTGTTCATCGCGATGAAGGGCGAGGCGACGGACGGGCATCGCTTCATCGACCAGGCGTTCGCCGCCGGGGCGGCAGGCGCGCTCGTGAGCCAGCCGATCGACCAACCGCACGTCCAGGTCGCGGACACGTTCGATGCGCTCAACGCGCTCGGCCGGACGTCGCGGGCGCGGACGCAGGCGAGGGTGATCGGCGTCACCGGATCGGCGGGGAAGACGGGGACCAAGGAGGCGCTGTTCGCGGCGCTCGACCGCTCGGCGCCGGGCCGGACGCACCGTTCGGTGAAGAGCTACAACAATCATACCGGCGTGCCGCTCTCGCTCGCCCGGATGCCCCGCGACACGAAGTTCGGCATATTCGAGATGGGGATGAATCGCGCCGGCGAGCTGGCGGCGCTGACCCGGCTCGCGCGGCCGCATGTCGCCATCGTCACCACGATCGCCTCCGCGCACCGCGAATATTTCGCCAGCGACGAAGCGATCGCCGATGCCAAGGGCGAAATCTTTCAGGGTCTGGAGCCGGGTGGGACCGCGATCGTCCCGTTCGACAGCCCGCACCGCGACCGGCTGATCGGCGCGGCGCGGCCTTATGCGGCGACGATCGTGACCTTCGGCCTCGGCGAGGGCGCGGACGTGCGCGCGAACTATGTGACGGGCGCGCCGAGAGGCGGCAGCCAGGTCACGGCGACGCTGCCTGGGGCCCAGCTCAGCTACACGATCAGCCAGCCCGGCGCGCATTGGGTGGCGAATTCGCTCGCCGTGCTGGCGGCGGTGCAGGCCGTGGGCGGCGACCTCGCGCAGGCCGGGCTCGCGCTCGCCGACATGGCTGGCCTGAAGGGTCGCGGCGCCCGGACGACGATCGCGGTGCAAGGCGGCGAGGCGCTGCTGATCGACGAAAGCTACAACGCCAATCCGGCCTCGATGGCGGCGACGCTCAAGGTGCTCGGCGATACGCCTGTGACAGGGCGCAGGATCGCGGTGCTCGGCACGATGCGGGAGCTGGGCGGGGAAAGCGCGACCTTCCACGCCGCGCTCGCCGGGCCGATAGAGACGGCGAAAGTGGACCGCGCGATCCTTGTCGGCGACGAGATGGAAGCCCTCGCGAAAGTCCTTGGCGGGACCGTGGAAATGACGCATGTGCCCGACGCGGCAGCCGCTATTCCCGTCGCCCGCGCGGCGATCGGAACGGGGGACGCCGTCCTCGTCAAGGGTTCGAACTCGATTGGCCTGTCCGCCCTCGTCGAGGCGCTGACGGGCGGGACAAACTGATGCTTCTCTGGATCGCGGAACAGCTCGGCTTCCCCGGCGTCCTGAACCTCATTCGCTATTTGAGCTTCCGTGCCGGCGCGGCGACTGCGACGGCGCTGCTGATCGGCCTCATCATCGGGCCGAAGTTCATCGGCTGGCTGCGCGTCCGCCAGGGCAAGGGTCAGCCGATCCGCGACGATGGGCCGGCCAGCCATCTTGCCAAGCGCGGCACGCCGACGATGGGCGGGCTGATGATCCTGACCTCCTTGACCGTCTCGATGCTGCTCTGGATGGACCTCCAGAACCGCATCCTCTGGGCCTGCCTGCTGGTCACGGTCGGCTTCGGCGTGATCGGCTTCATCGACGATTACGACAAGGTCAGGAAGAAGCATCATGCCGGCATTTCCGGCCGGATGCGGCTGCTGGCCGAGTTCGTCGTTGCCGGCCTCGGCTGCACGATCCTCCTCGTCGGCTCGCCGCAGGAGCTCTACATCCCCTTCTACAACGGGCCGGTCGTTTGGCTCGGGCCGTTCTACATCGCCTTCGCCGCCTTTGTGATCGTCGCCTTCGGCAATGCGGTGAACCTGACCGACGGGCTCGACGGGCTGGCGACGATGCCGGTGATCATCGCCAGTCTGGCGTTTCTCGTCATCGCCTATCTGGTCGGCAACGCCGTCTATGCGCCCTATCTCGGCATCCCGTTCGTGCCGGGAGCCGGCAACCTCACCATATT
>NZ_JBQTIN010000053.1:0-10596 GCF_052388015.1 Sphingosinicella sp. | reverse complement strand
TACGACTGGGGCGGGCGGCGCGCGGGCGGGCCGAAGGAGGAATGACCGACCATCGCCGCTCCGCGCCGCATGTCGCGCGCAACGCGGAGCCGATCGCCGAAGTGCTGCACGACATGCTCCCGGCGCGCGGGCTGGTGCTGGAGGTGGCGAGCGGGACCGGTGAGCATGTCGTTCATTTCGCCCGCGCCTTTCCGAAATTGCTCTGGCAGCCGAGCGACCCGGAGCCGGCGGCGCTGCGCTCGATCGAGGCATGGCGGGCGGAGACGGGGCTGTTCAACCTGCTGCCCGCCGTCTCGCTCGACGCGCGGGCCGCGGAGTGGCCGGTGGTCGAGGCCGACGCCGTCCTCTGCATCAACATGGTCCATATCAGCCCCTGGTCGGCGACCGTCGGGCTGATGCGCGGCGCCGGGCTGCTGCTGGCGGCCGGAGCGCCGCTCTATCTTTACGGCGCCTATCGCCAGGCGGGCGTCGAGACGGCGCCGAGCAACGAGGCGTTCGACGCCGACCTCAGGGCCCGCAATCCCGAATGGGGCGTGCGTGACCTGGAGGCGGTCGTCGCCGAGGCGGAAGGGCGCGGCTTCCGGCTCGAGCGCGTCGCGCCGATGCCGGCGAACAATCTTTCATTGGTGTTCCGGAAAGCCTGACCAGCAGCAAGGTCCAGAACAGGCCGAGGCTCCAGCCGGCGACGACGTCGCTAGGCCAGTGGACGCCGAGCATCGGCCGGGTGAGGCCGACCGCGATCGCGATCACAGCGGCGGCAGCGAGCGCCCCGGGCCGTGCCCGGCCGCGCGCGAGCAGCAAAGCCGCGCCGAGCCAGACCATCATCGCATTGGCGGCGTGGCCGCTGGGGAAAGCATAGGAGGTTATCGGAGCGAGCTGCTCGTGCGCGTCGGGGCGCAGCCGCATCGTCCAGCCTTTCTGCAGCTCGACCAGCAGGCGGCCGGCGAGGGTCATCGCAGCGAACCAGGCGGGGGCGCGCCAGTCGCGGCGGAGGAGCCAGGCGATGAGCGCGGCGGCGGCGGTGACCGGCAGCAGCACCGGGGAGCCGCCAAGTTCAGTCAGCAGGCGCGCGCCCTGCGCCAGTCCCGGATCGTCGGCATAGAGTAGGCCGAGTAGCGCGCGATCCGCCGCGCCGGCGCCGAGCAGGAGCATCGCCAGCCACAAAGCCGGGAGCGCGAGCAAAGCGGCCGCGAGGCGGGAGGGGCGCATCAGCCGGCGCGCACCGCCCGCCAGTTCGGCCCGACCAGCTGATTGCCTTCGAGCCGACCCTCGAAGATGCGCCGCTGGCCGCCGATCCTGAGGATGAAGCGGATAGTGCCGGCGGTGATCCGGCCCTGCTCGATCCGGGCGGACTGCCCGTCCGTCTCGAGCGCGCCGATGAATTGCTGATAACGCTGGTCGATGGTGAGCACCGCCGGACGGCCGCCGATGTTCATCGCCCAGCGGCCGCTCACCCGCGCCGGCACGATCCACAGATAGACATTCGCAGTGCCGACCTGCTGGCGCTGGTCGGCACGCCACTCGCCCATGTCGAAATCATGGCTCACCACCCGCGCGCCGGGCCGCATCTCGCCGAGGATGCGATCGCGCAGGCGGATATTGATGTCCTGCGACAAATAGAGAGTGAGCACGTCGGTGTCGCCGAGCGGGGTGCGGAACAAATCCTCGCGGCGGAAGGTGACGCGGTGGCCGACGCCGGCGGCGGCGGCGTTGGCGGTCGCCTCGCGGATCCGGGCCGGATCGATGTCGACGCCGAGCCCGCGCGCGCCATGGCTGCGCGCGGCGGCGATCAGGATGCGGCCGTCGCCGGAACCCAGATCGACGACCTTCTCGTCCGGCCGCACCTCGGCGAGCGCGAGCATCGCGTTGACCACGTCATGGTCGGTGACGACATAAGGCGCGTCGAGCCGCGGCCGCGCCTTGACGAAATCGGCCGGGTTGAAGCTGTTCGGCGCCGTTGCGGTCTCGTCCGGCGCCGGGCCAAGCACGCGCCAGGCGATCAGGACGAGGCCGGCCACCAACGCCCCGACCAGCACCGCGCGCACAAACGAAGCCCGACGCATCAATCATCCTTCCGACACGGGAGCGGCCTTCTTCCCGTTCTTTTCATGAAAGTCACGACATCCTAGAGCAAGGCGCTGAAGCGGAGGACGAACGGCATGGATGCTGAACCGGCGATGACGCCGCTCGATCCCCGGCAGATCAAGGTGCTGCGCGCCCGCGCGTCGATCGCCACGCTGGCGCTGACCGGGATCGCCGTCGCAATATGCCTGGGCCCGCTCAGGGCGACGCCGATCCCCTTCGGCGTTCTTCCCGGGAGCGTCGCCATTCTGGGCCTGCTGGCGGCGCTCATCCTGCCCCGGCGACGCTATCGCGCCTGGGGCTATCGCGAAGAGGAGGACGAGCTGCATGTGCGGCACGGCCTGCTGATCCGGGTCCAGACGGCGGTGCCCTTCGCCCGGGTCCAGCATATCGACCTCGCCCAGGGGCCGATCGAGCGGCGTTACGGGCTGGCCCGGCTGATCCTCCACACCGCCGGCACGCGCGGCGCCTCGATCCCGCTGCCCGGCCTGGCGCGTGAGGAGGCGGAGGCGATGCGCGACCGCATCCGGGCAAAGATCCGCGAGGATTTTGGGTGAGCGAGGCAGGGGCGCCGCGGCGGCTGCATCCGGCGACGCTCGTCGGGCGCTGGCTGCGGGTCGCGCCGCAGGCCGCAGCGGGCATCGTCGCGGCGGGGCTGGGGACGGTCAGCGGCGGGCGCGCCTTTGCCGGGATCGTGCTGATGATCGTCATCGCCGCGATCGCCGCCTTGCTTTTCGTTTTCCTCGCCTGGTGGCGCTTCACCTACACGATCGGCGAGAACGAGATCGTCATCGAGAAAGGGCTGCTGCAGCGCCAGCGCCGGGTGATCCCGTTCGATCGGGTGCAGGACATCGCGATCGAGCAGCCGCTGCTGGCGCGCCTGTTCGGCACCGCCCGGGTGAAGATCGAGACCGGCGGCTCGGCGTCGGACGAAGGCCGGCTCGACATGATCGGGCTCGACGACGCGCGGGCGCTGCGCGACCATGTCCGGCGGGAACGGGTCGCGGGAGCGGCGGCGGGCGCGCCGGTCGCCGACGTGGCGGGCGAGCCGCTGCTGTTCGCGCTGACGCTCGTCCGGTTGCTGGTCGCCGGCCTGTTCAACTTCTCGCTCGTCTTCCTCGCCGCTATCATGGGCGGCCTGCAATATCTCGAGCAGCTGAACCTGTTCGACTGGGAGGAGTGGCTTACCGGGAAAGGCGCGCGCGATGCCGCCGCGGCGCTCTCGATTCGCGGCGCGGCGCTGCTCATTGGCCTGGTGCTGCTGCTCGGCATGGTCGCCGGGGTGGTGCGGACGGTGGCGCGCGATTTCGGCTTCCGCCTGACCCGCGCGCCGGCCGGCTTCCGGCGACGGCGCGGGCTCGTCACCCTTTCCGAGGCCGTCATTCCGATCCGCCGGACGCAGGCGGCGCGGATCGAGAGCGGCATCGCCGGGCGGATCATCGGCTGGCGCAGCCTCGCCTTCCAGACGCTTGGCGCGGACCGCAAGGAAGGCGGCGTGCAGGCGGCGGCGCCCTTCGCCCGGCCCGAGGAGATCGCGCCGATCCTCGCCGAGGCCGGCTTTCCCGAGCCGCCGCCGGTCGAGCAGTTCCACCGCCTGCCGCGCCGGGCGCTGATTCGGCGCGCGACGCCATGGCTCGCGCTTGCGGCGCTCGTCGGGTTCGGAGCGTGGCTGATCGAGCCCCTGGCGGGCATCGGTGCCGGCGCGCTGCTGCTGGCCGCCGGGGCGGCCCTGCTGCGCTGGCGCAAGGCGGCTTACGCGATCGGCGAGCAGGCCTTGTTCGTGACCGGCGGGCTGATCCGGCGCCGGCTGTGGATATTGCCGTTCGAGCGGGCGCAGGTGATCCAGGTGGCGCGCGGGCCGGTGCAGCGGCGGCTCTCGCTCGCCAGCTTGCGCTTCGACACCGCCGGCGCGCCGGCGATGGACCCACCCGATATCGTCGATCTCGACGAGGCCGATGCGCGGCGGCTGGCGGCCGAGCTGCTGCGCCGGTTCCATGAGGCGCGGGCAAAGCGACGCTTGCAACCGGCATGAAACGGGCGTGGACTAGCGCCATGCGGATGCGCGGCGAACAAGCAGGCTTCACGCTTGTCGAGTTGATGGTGGTGATCGTCATCATCGGGCTGGCGGCGAGCGTCGTTGTGCTCGCCATGCCCGATCCCGGCGGCGGCGTGGCGGCCGAGGCGGAAAGGTTCGCGGCGCGGGCCAAGGTGGCGCGCGACCTGGCGATCGTCGAGGCGCGGCCGGCGATGCTCGCCGTCGACGGCGCCGGCTATCAGGTGTCGCGCCGGGTCCGCGGCGAATGGCGGCCGGGCGAGCGTTACGAATGGACGGCGGGGACGCAGGCGGGGGGCGGCGCGACCCGGTTCGATTCCACCGGCCTGGCGCAGCCGGCCACGCTCATCCTCACCCGCGCCGGGCGGCAGGCGCGGGTCGAAATACGCGGCGACGGGACGGTCCATGTCCAGAGGTAGAGGAGGAAAGCCTCCCCTCCCTCTCGGGGAGTGGTCGGGGGTGGGTGCGAGCGTCAGCGAGCCTTCCGGTCGTGGCTCCGAGGCGCCTTCGGCGCTACCCACCCCTAACCTCTCCCTTGAAGGGAGGGGAAGGGAAGCCGGCTTCACGCTGATCGAGATGCTGGTCGCGCTGGCGATCTTCAGCCTCGCGGCGCTGGCGCTGCTGCGGCTGTCGGGGGCGACCGCCGCGAACAGCGCGCGGCTCACGGAACAGGGGATCGCCCAGATCGTCGCCGAGAATCTCGCCGTCGAGACGCTGACCGATCCCGGCCCGCCGCCGATCGGAACGCAGGCGGGGCAGGCGGTGAATGGCGGGCGGCGCTGGGCGTGGACGCGGACCACCGCCCGTTCGCCCGAGGCGCGCATCCTCCAGATCGAGATCGCCGTCGCCAGCCTGGACGGCGGACCGGGCCGGGCGCGGCGCACGCTTTTCCGGCGGGCCGCGCCGTGAAGCGGAACGGCTTCGAGTCGTTGCGGCGTTCCGCCCAACGAGGCTTCACCCTCATCGAAATGCTGATCGCGCTCACGATCTTCGGCATGCTGACGGCGGCCGGCGTCGCCCTGCTGTCGGTCAGCGCGCGGACGCAGGAGACGTCCGATCGCCTGCTCGCCGAGTTCGGGCAGGTGCGGCGGCTGAACGCGCTGCTCACCGCCGACCTCGGCCAGGCGGCGACACGGATGCACCGCGATGCCGAAGGACGGCGGCAGCGCGCGTTCGCCGGCGCCGATGGGCAGGACGACATGCTGCTGCTGTTCGTCCGGCGCGGCTGGGACGACGGCGAGAGCGGATCGGGCGCGCAGCGGGTCGGCTACCGCGTCGCCGAGGGGCAGTTGCAGCGGGTCGCGTTCACCCGGGTCGACGGCGCGGGGCAGGCGATCGTCTCGCCGCTGGTCGATCAAGTCCGCGCGGTTCGCCTGCGCTATCGCGACGAGCGCGGCGAGTGGCGGCCGCAATGGGCCGATCCAGACCCGATCGGACTGCCGACGGCGGTCGAGCTGGTGGTCGATTCGGCGCGCTACGGGCCGGTCCGGATGCTGTTCACGGTCGGAGGGACGCGGTGAAGCGGCCCCCCCCGCGGGAGCGCGGCGCGGCCCTGCTCGCGGTGCTGTTGCTCGTCGCGGTGACGGGTGCGATCGCGGCGGCGGCGATGGAGAAGCTCCGGCTGTCGCGGATGGTGGCGCTCAACACCGCCTCGATCGGCCAGGCGCGCGCCTTCGCCCGTGGCGCCGAGCAACTGGCCCTGCTCACCATCGACGATCTGATCGCGCGCGATCCCGACCGGACGACCGCCGAGGGCTGGATGGGGGTGACGCGGACGATCCCCTTGCCGGGCGGCGGCGTGGCCGAGGCGCGGCTGGCCGACGGCGGCAATTGCTTCAACCTCAACAGCGTCGCCGAGGGCGATCCGCGCGCGACGCTCACCCGGCGCAATTCCGGCGTCCAGCAGTTCGCCGGGCTGATGATGGCGCTGGACGTGCCGGAGGCGGACGCGCGGCGGATCGCCGAAGCGGCGGCGGACTGGGTCGACAGCGATTCAGAGGCCGGGCCGGTGGGGGCGGAAGACGCGGCTTATGCCGGTGGCGACGATCCCTATCGCGCCGCCAACACCTTGTTCGCCGATCCGGGCGAGGCGCGGCTGCTTTCGGGCATGACGCCGGAGATTTTCGCCCGCGTCCGGCCCTGGCTCTGCGTGCTGCCCGAGGCGGAATTGTCGCCGCTCAACGTCAACACGCTGACTCCGGCGCAGGCGCCCTTGCTGGCGATGCTGGCGCCGGGGCAGATCGATACGCGGCGGGCGGCGCGGGTGATCGAATCGCGGCCGCGCGAGGGCTGGGCGAACATGATCGAATTCTGGCGCACCGAGCGGATGAGCGAGCTCGCCATCCCCCTCGACGCCCAGCTCCAGCCGCAGACCCGGACCCGCTGGTTCCGGCTCTCGCTGACCGTGATGCAGGACGAAATGGAATTCAGCGAGACAGCCCTGGTCGACTCGCGGCTGCGGCCAAGCCGGCTGGCGGCGCGCGCCTGGGAGAATTGATCCGGCGTTTCGTCATTGCGAGCGAAGCGAAGCAATCCAGGCTGGATTGCCGCGGCGCTGCGCGCCTCGCAATGACGGCTCAGGTCCGCGCGTCAAGCCGACGGCCGAGGACCACGAGCAAAGTAACGAGCGGCGGGACGAGGACCGCCGACAGCACGACCTTGGCGATCATCTGCCCGATCAGCAGATCGGTGATCGGGAAGACGCCATAGAATGAGATCGTAATGAACAGCAACGTGTCGACGATCTGCGACAGGACGCCGGCGATGCCGGCGCGCAGCCAGATCAGCCGCCCCGCGCCGCTCCCGCGCAGGGCGCTGAAGATGGTGACGTTGAGGAACTGGGAGATGCCGTAGGCGATGATGCCGGCGACCCAGATGCGCGGCGTCGCCCCCATCACGGTGTTGAATGCCGCCAGCCGATCGGCGGGCATGTCGTGCGACGCCGGCAGCGCGAGGACGAGAATGCCAAGCAGGATCGAGAAGATCAAAGGCACGAAGCCGATCGACACCAGTTTGTTCGCCGTGGCCCGGCCGTGCAGCTCGGCCACCGCGCTCGATGTGACGACCAGCATCAGGAAGGCGAAGATGCCCGCCTCGACCGCGAGCGGCCCCAAAGCGACCTGCTTGTTGGCGAGCACCCCGGCGATGCAGACCATGCCGCCATAGAAGATGGCGAAGGAGAAGAGCGAGCGCGGGTATTGGGGAGCGGGCGTTTCGGTCATCGCCAAGGCGTAACGGCTTTGGCCCGCTTCAAAAAGGGCTTTCCGCAGCCCCGCTTTCCGGCCATCAAACATCGGTGAGCGAGACCCGACTGGACGTGCTGGCGATCGGCGACGCCGTGGTCGACGTGATCGCCACCGCCAGCGACGACTTCCTGATCGAGGAGCGCCTGACCAAGGGCTCGATGCAGGTGCTCGACGCCGACGGCGCGGCGGCGCTCTACGCCAAGATGCGCCAGGCGCGCGAGACGAGCGGCGGATCGGCGGCGAACACGATGGCGGGCGTGGCGGCGCTGGGCGGGTGGGCCGGCTTCGTCGGCCAGGTCGCCGACGACCAGCTCGGCGAGATTTTCGCGCACGACATTAGCGCGCTCGGCGTCGAATTCCTGACCCCGGCCAAGGCCGACGGCGAGCCGACCGGCCGCTGCCTGATCCTCGTCACGCCCGACGCGCAGCGGACGATGAACACCTTTCGCGGCGCGGCGCACGAGCTCAGCGTCGAGGCGCTCGACGCCGAGCAGATCCGGGGCGCGGCGATCCTCTATCTGGAGGCCTATCTGTGGCGCTCGGCGGGGCCGCGCGGCGCGATGGAGGAGGCGATGCGGATCGCGCATGAAGCGGGACGCAAGGTCGCCTTCACCCTCTCCGACATCGCCTGCATCAAGCCGCACCGGGCCGAGATGATCGCGATGCTCGACGCCGGTGCGATCGACCTGCTCTTCGCCAACGAGAATGAGATCATGGAGCTCGCCGACCTGCCGACCACCGACGCGGCGATCGCGGCGCTCCAGGACAAGGTGCCGCTGATCGTCGTCACCTGCGGCTCGGAGGGTGCCGTGGCGGTAGAGCGCGGCCGGCGCGTTTCCGCCCCAATCGCGCGGATCGGCAAGGGCGTGGTCGACACGACCGGGGCGGGCGACTTGTTCGCCGCTGGCTTCCTGGTCGGCCAGGCGCGCGGCAAGGATCTGGCCGAGAGCCTGAGGATCGGCGCGATCGCGGCGGCCGAAGTGATTTCCCATTTCGGCGCGCGACCGGAGAGCGATCTGAAAGCGCTGATCGCGGCATGAGCCCGGGCCATTCAGACCGTCATTGCGAGCGCAGCGAAGCAATCCAGCAGGGCTGCGGACGCCGGCTGGATTGCTTCGTCGCTTCGCTCCTCGCAATGACGAGGGTGGGATGAGGCGGCTCGCTGTTTATTGTGGGTCCAGCATGGGCACGGACCCGGCGTTCGCCGGGACCGCGCGCATGCTGGGCGAGAGGATGGCCGAGCGCGGCATCGGGCTCGTCTATGGCGGCGGGCGGCTGGGGCTGATGGGCGTGGTGGCCGACGCGGTGATGGATGGCGGTGGCGAGGCCTATGGCGTGATCCCGCAGGCGCTGGTCGATCTCGAGGTCGCGCATACCGGCCTCACCGAGCTGCACTTCGTCGCCGACATGCATGAGCGCAAGGCGAAGATGACCGACCTTTGCGACGCCTTCGTCGCCATCCCCGGCGGGATCGGAACGCTGGACGAATTGTTCGAGGCGTGGAGCTGGAACGCGCTCGGTTATCACGCCAAGCCGTTCGCCTTGCTCAACGTGCACGGATTCTGGAACGGGATGATCCGGTTTCTCGACCATGTGACGGAAAGCGGCTTCATGTCGCCGGCGCGGCGCGCGCAATTGCTCGTCGCGGACGATATCGACGAGGCGATCGACAAACTGGACGCCGCGATCGGCGCGACCGAAGCGAAGATGGTGTGGTAGGGGTGCCGCCAGGGGGAAATGACATGCGCTATCTGATCGGGCTGGGCGGGATCGTCCTCATCCTCGCCATCGCATTCGCCTTCTCGTCGAACCGGCGCTGGATTCGCCCGCGCGTCGTCGGCGCGGCCTTCGCGCTGCAGGCGGGGCTGGCCCTGCTGGTGCTCGGGACGAGCTGGGGCCAGGCGGTGATCGGCGCGATGTCGCGCGGCGTTTCCAATCTGCTCGGCTACGCCGCCGCCGGCACGGCCTTCATCTTCGGCCCGCTCGCCGCGCCGGAAGTCGGCGGCAACAGCTTCGCGATCGCCGCCTTGCCCGTGATCATCTTCTTCGCCAGCCTGATCTCGATCCTCTATTATCTCGGCGTCATGCAGCTGATCATCAAATGGGTCGGCGGCGGCATCCGATTGATCACCGGCATCACCAAGGTCGAATCGCTGGGCTCGGCGGCCAACATCTTCGTCGGCCAGTCGGAAAGCCCGCTGGTGATCAAGCCCTATCTCGCCAACCTGACGCCTTCGCAGCTTTTCTGCGTCATGACCGTGGGCATGGCGGGCGTCGCCGGCACCATCCTCGGCGCTTATGCCAGCATGATCGGCCAGCACCTGCTGCCCTATCTGCTCGCGGCGAGCTTCATGTCGGCGCCGGGCGGCATTTTGATGGCGAAGATCATGATGCCCGACGATCCCGAGGTGCGCGACCAGGAGCCGGAGCCGGTCGACGAGGCCGAGCATGGCGAGGAGCGGCCGGCGAACATCATCATGGCCGCCGCCCAGGGCGCGCAGACCGGCGTCAAGCTGGCGGTCGCGGTCGGCGCGATGGTGCTCGCCTTCGTCGCTTTGGTGGCGTTGGCGAACGGCCTTCTCGGCGGCGTGGGCGGCTGGTTCGGTTATCCCGACCTCTCCTTCCAGATGATTCTCGGGCGCATCTTCCAGCCGGTGATGTTCATGCTCGGCGTGCCGTGGAACGAAGCCGGCGTGGCCGGCGGCCTGTTCGGCACCAAGGTGGTGCTGAACGAGTTCGTCGCCTTCATCGATCTCGCAGCGGCGCAAGGCACCCTGTCGCCCGCGACCGTGGCGATCATCACCTTCTCGCTCTGCGGCTTCGCCAATTTCAGCTCGATCGCGATCCAGATGGCGGTGACCGGCGGCCTCGCCCCGAACCAGCGGCCGACGATCGCGAAGCTGGGGCTGAAGGCCTTGCTCGCCGGCTCGCTCTCCAACCTGATGAGCGCGGCGCTGGCCGGGATGATCCTGGCGGCGACCGCCGCATAAGCGCAACAAAAAGCCGCTACAGGCGCCTCATCGCGATCCTTGCGGGAGATGCGAGATGGGCGTGAGAGACCTGATCGGCGGCCTGGCTTCGACCTTGATGCTCACCGGCGCGCTCGGCGCGGCCTTGCTGCTCGGCGGTGCCGACCGGCTGCGGCGCGCGATCGGCCGGCCCGAACGGTTCCAGCGCCGAGCGGAACTGGCGCGCGCTCGCTTCCCAGGTGAACGC
>NZ_JBQTIN010000052.1:0-20639 GCF_052388015.1 Sphingosinicella sp. | reverse complement strand
GGACGATCCCGGCCATTGCGGGTACCGGACACGGACCCTAGGGCTCCGGCGATGGCCGGCCCCCGCTACATCGCCGACCCCGGCGCGGATGTGCGCATCGTCGCGCTCGACGGTCTGTCGGTGCTCTATCACGCGCCGTCGGGCATGACCCATATCGTCGCGTCGCCGGCGCCGGAGATCCTCGTCGCGCTGCAGGCCGGTCCGGCCGACGCCGCCGAGCTGCTCGCGCGGCTCGCCGCCGCTTACGACCTTGGCGCGACGAATGCGGCCGAGATCGTCAGCCTGCGCCTGACGGAGCTGGAGCAAGCCGGGCTGGTGCGGCGCGACGAAGTTTCCCTGCGCGAGCCGCAGGATGGTTCCACGAGGCGCGCGGCATGAGGCACCAGCTTTCCCTGCGTATCGGCCCCATCGGATTCCGGGTCGGCTCGGCCTGGGCCGCGCCGATCGACGCGCTCGCCGCCCTCTATGCCGGCTATCCCGAACCTGAGGCCGGGATCTGTGACTTCACGGTGCGACTGGAGCCGGAAAAGCCTTGGCGGCGCTGGCTGCGACCCTCGGTCGCGATCCGGGGCGACTATGTGCTGCCGGACGCCGCGCCGCTGCCGCTCGCCATGGGCCTCCTCGCCGCCGAAATGGGCATGAACCTGCAGATGGCGCTCGGCCAGAAGCGTTATCTGCTGCTGCACGCGTCGAGTGCCGAGAAGGACGGCCGCGCCATCATCATGACCGGAGAGTCGGGCGCCGGGAAATCGACGCTGTCGGCGCTGCTTGGCGAACGCGGCTGGCGGCTGATGGGCGACGAGTTCGCCTTGCTCGATCTCGCCGACGGCCGCCTCCACGCTTTTCCGCGCGCGATCAGCCTCAAGAACGGCGCGATCCGGGTCATGGAGGATGAGGTCGCGCCGGATCGCTTCGGGCCGCGACTGGAAGGCACGCCGAAGGGCGCGATCCGCCATCTGCGGCCCAACGCCTCGGCCATCGCCGGCATGAACGAGAGCGCGAAGCCCGCCCTCATTCTCTTCCCGCGCTTCGGCGGCCAGGCGGACGCGCGACCTGTCGGCCAGGCCGAGGTTTTCATGCGGCTGACCCAGGCCTCGACCAATTACGTCACGCTTGGGGCGGCGGGGTTCGAGGCGCTGACCGGACTGGTCAAGGCATGCCCGGCAGCGGCGATCGACTATCCGGACACGGAGACGGGGCTCGATCTCGTCGACGAACTGTGGCGGGCGGCGGCATGAGCGCGGGACCGCTTCTTGTTCGCGCCCTGCGCGACCCCGCCACGGCCAAAGGCTGCGACTGGCCGGCGCTGATTGCCGCCGCGAGAGCGGAGCGGCTGATGGGCAGCCTGGCTTACCGGCTGGAGGGCCAGGATGTGCCGGCGCCGGTCGCGCGCATGCTGGAGGACGCCCGCCGCGACTCGGCGCATGCCCGCACCCAGGCGCTCTGGGAGGCGGAGATGGCGCGCCGCGCGACCGCCCATCTCGGCGTGCCGATCGTGTTGCTCAAGGGCACGGCGTTTCACGCGGCCGATCTCGATGCCGCTCGCGGTCGTTCAGTCGGTGATCTCGACATTCTCGTGCCGCGCGAGTCGATCGGCGCGGCCGAAGAAGCTTTGGTCGTCGCCGGCTGGGAGCGGTTGAAGGAGGAGGGCGGCTATGACGACATCTATTACCGCCGGTGGATGCACGAGCTGCCGCCGTTGATCCATCGCGAGCGGGACCGGATGATCGACGTCCATCACACGATTCTGCCGCCCACCGCCCGCCCGACCCCGGACGCGGCGGCATTGATCGCGGACAGCGTCGCGCTTCCGAGCGGACTGCGCATGCTCTCGCCGGCCGACATGATCGTCCATGCGGCCGCGCATCTGTTCGCCGACGGCGATCTGGCCGGCGGCCTCAGGAACCTGTGGGACATCGACCGGCTGCTGCGCCAGTTCGCGGCCGACCCCGGCTTCTGGCCCGCGCTTACAGGCCGCGCGGCGCACCACCAGCTCAAGCCGCATGTCGCTCGCGCCCTGCGTCTTTCGGCGCGGCTCTACGGCACGCCGGTCGACGCCGCGCTCGCCGGCCGGCCGCGCTGGTCTGACCGCCTGTTCGAGGCGCGGCTGCTGGCCCGCAACGGCTGGGGGCAGGAGAAGCGCAAGGCGCTTCGCTTCGCCTTCTATGTCCGCTCGCACGTCTTGCGGATGCCGCCGCTCATGCTCGCGCGGCATCTGTGGACCAAGGCCCGCGCCTGAGGGTCTGGCATCGCGCCGCGGTCCGTGCCATCGGCGGAGCCAAGCTTAGGGGAGCCGCATGACAAGGCCGCTGGCCGCAGTGATCCTCGCCGCCGGCAAGGGCACGCGGATGAAATCCGATCTGCACAAGGTGCTGCACCCGATCGCGGGGAGGCCCTTGCTCGGCCATGTGCTGGCGGGCGTCGAGGCGCTGGCGCCGGCGAACAAGGTCGTCGTGGTTGGCAGCGGGCGGGAGCAGGTCGAGCCCGTCGTGGCTGCGGCGGGTGGCGTCGTCGTCGTTCAGGAGCCGCAGCACGGGACCGCCCATGCCGTGCAGCAGGCCGAAGGCGCGCTCGCCGGCTTCGACGGCGATGTGCTGATCCTCTATGCCGACGTGCCCTTCGTCTCGACCGGGACGATGCGGCGGATGGTCGAGCGGCTCGCCGCGCCCGACGCGCCGGCGGCGGTCGTGCTGGGCTTTCGCCCTGCCGACGCCAAGCATTATGGCCGCATCCTCGCCGAGCCCGACGGCGCGATCCTGAAGATGGTCGAGTATAAGGACGCCAGCGAGGCGGAGCGCGCGATCGACCTGTGCAATTCGGGGTTGATGGCGGTGCGCTCGGCCGATCTCTGGCTGTTGCTTGGCCGGGTCGGCAACGACAATGCAGCGGGCGAATATTATCTTCCCGACATCGTCATGATCGCCGCCGCGGATGGCCGGCGCTCGGCGGTGATCGAAGCCGATCCGGCCGAGGTCGAGGGCGTCAACAGCCGCGCCGAGCTGGCCGGGGCCGAGGCAGCCTGGCAGGAGCGGCGGCGGCGCGAGATGATGGACGCGGGCGTCAGCCTGATCGCGCCGGAGACGGTGTGGTTCGCGCACGACACGGAAATCGGTCGCGACACTTTGATCGAGCCGAACGTGTTCTTTGGCCCCGGCGTCACGATCGGCGAGCATGTGACCGTCAAGGCCTTCAGCCATATCGAGGGCGCGACCATCGCCGCCGGCGCGCAGATCGGCCCTTACGCGCGGCTCCGGCCCGGCGCCGAGATCGGCGAGGACGCCCGGATCGGCAATTTCGTCGAGGTGAAGAAGGCCAGGCTCGGCCAGGGCGCCAAGGCCAATCACCTGGCCTATCTCGGGGACGCGGAGATCGGCGTCGGCGCGAACATCGGCGCCGGCACGATCACCTGCAATTATGACGGCTTCCTCAAATATCGCACGATGATCGGCGAGGGCGCGTTCATCGGCTCGAACAGCGCCCTTGTGGCGCCGGTGACGATCGGTGCTGGCGCGATCGTGGGAGCCGGATCGGTCATCACCCGCGACGTTTCCGCCGATGCGATCGCTCTCGCGCGCGGCGAGCAGATCGAGAAACCCAGCCGCGCCAAACGCTTCCGCGAGACGATGGCCGCCCGAAAGAAGAAGGGCGGCTGAGCCGCCCTTCTCGTTCGTCCGTCAGTCCGCGTTTGGATCCCGTGGCGGCACCAGGTCCAGGCCGCGGCCGCGGCGGTCGAAATCCTCCCGGTTCTGCGGCGAGAGGTTCGGGCGGCCCATGCCAATGCCCATCCCGATCGCGCAACGCACATAATGGGTCTCGCCCTCCTCGACCTCGATCCGCAGGCGATCCGTGGCTTCGCTGCGCACCGAATATTCATGCGCGCCCGGTGCGGTCTGGTGGATGAAATAGCGGCCGGGCGGCAGGCGGTTCACGACTTGGCTATTCTCGTGGACGCGGCAACTGACCAGCGCCCCCATCATCCCGCTGCGATAGAACACCACTTGCCCCATGCCCGCCGGCGGCGCGGGAATCGCCGGCGCCGCATTGCTGCTCGCCGACTCATTTCCGGCCTGCTGGGCGGCCACCACCGGAGCCGCGACCGCCATCGCCGCGGCCAGCATCAACGCTTTCAGTTTCATAATTCCTCCCCCTTGAAAATGCCTCGTCATTCGATCGGCGCGAGCACCAGCTCGTTCGCGGTCTGCGCGCTTGCCCGCGTTCCCGCCGGAACGTTCACCTCCCCGCCCGCGATCATGAACGCGACCAGCGACAGGCCGGGGATCGTCGCCGCCGAAGCGATGTTCAGCGCGTTCACGGCGCCGCTATTGTCGCGGCCCTGCGCCGCGCCGACCCGCAGCGTGCGCAGCGGAATCCGGCTCTCGCCGAGCTGCAGATAACGGGCGGCGAGGATCAATTCCCCAGCCTTGCCCATCGCCCGGGCGCGGGCGGCATGGACGACCTCGCCGACGCCTGCCGTGCCCGCAGGGATCACGACGCGCCCCTCCGCGACAAGCGGGACCGCCAGGCGAAAGCTGAACGGTTCGCCGGTCTGGTTCGCCCTGCTGTTCACGGTCTGGGTGATCTCGATGTCGAGCGGCGTGCGTGCCGGTATCGTGCAGCAGCGAACGGCGGCATCCGTCGCTTCCGCCGGAGACGATGCCGCGACTTGAGCGAACGCGGCCGCCGGTGGCACGCAAGACAGCACGGCGGCGCGCATAAGATACTGCGCAAGCACGGATATTCCCCCCGTTCCCCACGATCTTGATAGCCGCAGCCATAGCTGCGTCAAGCCATCCGCCTCGTGCCTCTGGCGAAGCGGCCCGCAGGCTTCTAGGGGACCCGGAGGAATCGCGAGGGGATCGTTCGGCCATATGTGCGGAATCATCGGGATCGTCGGCACCAGCGAGACCGCGCCGCGGCTGATGGATGGGCTGAGGCGGCTCGAATATCGCGGCTATGACAGCGCGGGACTTTGCACGATCGTCGATGGCCGGCTCGAACGCCGCCGGGCCGAGGGCAAGCTCGACAATCTCCAGCGCGAGCTGGACCGCTCCCCGCTCTCGGGCCATGTGGGCATCGCCCACACTCGCTGGGCGACGCATGGCGCGCCGACCGTCGACAACGCCCATCCGCACGTCGTCGGCGCCGTGGCGGTCGTCCACAATGGCATCATCGAGAATTTCCGCGAGCTGCGCGAGGAGATGCAGGCCAAGGGTCGCGCCTTCTCCAGCCAGACCGACAGCGAAGCGGTCGCCCATCTGGTCGACGACCGGCTGCAGCAGGGCGACGATCCGGAAACCGCCGTCGCCGCCGTGCTGCCGCGCCTGCACGGCGCCTTCGCGCTCGCGATCCTGTTTCGCGACCATCCCGGTCTGATCGTCGGTGCCCGGCTCGGCGCGCCGCTCACCGTCGGCTATGGCGAAGGCGAGAATTATCTCGGGTCCGACGCGCTGGCGCTTGCCGCGCTTACCCGCCGCATCGCCTATCTGGACGAGGGCGACTGGACCGTCGTTACCCATGACGCGGTCAAGGTGTTCGACCGCGACAATCGGCCGGTCGAGCGGCCGATCGTCGATTCCGGCGCCAGCGCGGCCCGGATCGAGAAGGGCAATCACCGCCACTTCATGCAGAAGGAGATTTTCGAGCAGCCGATGGTTGTGGCGCAGACGCTCGGCGCCTATGTCCGCCAGCTCGAGCAGGAAATCGCGCTGCCGCACGTCGATTTCGATTTCGCGTCGGTGCCGCGGATCGAGATCGTCGCCTGCGGCACCAGCTTCTATGCCGGCATGGTCGCCAAATACTGGCTGGAGCGCTTCGCCCGGGTGCCGGTCGAGCTCGATATCGCCAGCGAGTTCCGCTACCGCGATCCAGTGCTGGAGCCGGGCGGCATGGCCCTGTTCGTCAGCCAGTCGGGCGAGACCGCCGACACCCTCGCCGCGCTCCGTCACGCGCGGGAAAAGGGCCAGAAGATCGCCGTCGTCGTCAACGTGCCGACCAGCTCGATGGCGCGCGAGGCGGACCTCTTGCTCCCCACCCATGCCGGCCCGGAGATCGGCGTCGCCTCGACCAAGGCCTTCACCTGCCAGCTTGCCGTGCTCGCCGCGCTCGCCGCCAAGGTGGCGCGCGACAAGGGCGTGATCGACGCGGCGGAGGAACGCGAGATCGTCAGGCATCTCATGGAGGCGCCGGCGGCGATGAACGCGGCGCTGGCTCATGACGAGGACATCCAGGCGCTCGCGCCGGTCATCGCTTTGGCGCGCGACGTGCTCTATCTCGGCCGCGGGCAGGATTATCCGCTCGCCCTCGAAGGCGCGCTGAAGCTCAAGGAAATCAGCTACATCCACGCCGAAGGTTATGCGGCGGGCGAGATGAAGCACGGGCCCATCGCCTTGATCGACGAGAACGTGCCGATCATCGTCATCGCGCCGTCCGGTCCGCTATTTGAAAAGACTGTCTCCAACATGCAGGAGGTGCAGGCGCGCGGCGGCCAAGTCGTGCTGATCTCAGACGCCGAGGGCATCGCCGAGGCCGGCGAGGGCGCGATCGCCACGCTGGAAATGCCCCGGGTCCACCCGCTGATCGCGCCGCTCGTCTATGCGGTGCCGGTGCAGCTGCTCGCCTATCATGTGGCGGTGGCCAAGGGCACGGACGTTGATCAGCCGCGCAACCTCGCGAAGAGCGTGACTGTGGAATAGCTTCGCGGAGTCTCCTTGCCATGTCGCGACCATTTGAAGGCTTTGATTTCACCGAATTTTGGGAAAAGGGCGAATATGCACTGCGTGATTATCTCGAGCCGCCGCCGACAGATCTAGATGTCGCTAGGGTTGAAAAGGAGCTCGGGTATCGCCTTCCCCTCGCCTACGTTGAGCTTTGCCGGCATCAAAATGGTGGCATGCCGATCAACGCCTACCACCGGATGGCTGAAGAGACGTCGTGGGCGGATGATCACATCGCGATCAATGGAATTCTAGCGATCGGCCGAACGAAATCATGCTCGCTATGCGGTTCGAACGGGAGCAGGTTCTACATCAACGAATGGGGATATCCGCCCATTGGCGTTTACTTCGCTGATTGTCCGTCGGCAGGACACGACATGATATGCTTGGACTATACGCAGTGTGGTTCCAGAGGCGAACCGCAGGTAGTCCACGTCGACCAGGAGTCGGACTACCGCGTCACCTTCATTGCATCTAACTTTGAGGCATTTATCAGAGGGCTTGAGCCGGCCGAGGCATTTCCCGTTCCGGAAGACATCGACGCAGGTATCGTTCGGGCCGACCTGAGTGGGCTGGACGAGAAGAATTAGCTTCAGCTTGGCGCGAGTTCTTTCAAGAGGATGTTGGTATTCGCTAGCAAAGCCCTGCTGGGGCTTACATTTCCGACGATTAGCTTGCGTCCCTGCACATAGTCCTTGACCGCGTTGACGCAGTCGAGCGCGATTACCCGGCCGTTGCGGAGGTAGATCGCGGAGAAGCTGCGCGCCGCCGGATCGCCGCGGACGACGATCTCGTCATGGCCGATTGTAAGCCCGACCGTCTGGAGCTTCAGGTCGTACTGGTTCGACCAGAACCAGGGCACGGCCGAATAGGGTTGCGGGCGCCCAAGAATCGCCAGCGCCGCGCAGGTCGCCTGGTCATGCGCATTCTGCACCGATTCCAGCCGCACCCGCATGCCGCCGGCGAAGGTGTTCTCGTGCGCCGCGCAATCGCCGATCGCATAGACGTCGAGCAGACTGGTCCGGCAGAATTCATCGACGCGAACGTCGTTGGTTCCGACCGCTCCAGCGGCCAGCAGCGGCGCGACGACGGGATCGATGCCGATACCCACGATAACAAGCTCGGCCGGAACGGCCTCACCGCCCGCAAGGCGGACGCCGGTAACCGCGCCGCCTTGACCTAGGATTTCGGCGACCGGTGCGCCCAAGCGGACCTCGACTCCGCGGGCGCGATGCTCGGCCGCGTAGAAGTCGGAGATCGGCGGCCCGGCGACCCGGTTGAGCAGCCGGTCGAGCGCCTCGACGACAATGATTTGCTTGCCGAGCGTCCGCAGCACCGCCGCCGCTTCCAGGCCGATATAGCCGCCACCGACGATCGCAATCCGCTCGGCGTTCGGCAGCGCCGCGCGAATTCGGTCGACATCGGCGAGGCGGCGGATGACGTGGACGCCGCTTAAGTCGACGCCGAGACAGGCCAATCGCCGCGGCTGCCCGCCGGCAGCCCAGATAAGGGCGCCATAGCCGATCGCAGCGCCCGAGGCGGTGGTGACCGTCTTCGCCGCCGGATCGACCGCGATCGCCAGTTCGCCCGGCAGCAGCTCCACCCGCCGCTCGGCCCAGAACGCCTCCGGCCGGATCAGCAGCCGCTCGAACGCCTTCTCGCCGGCAAGATAGTCCTTGGAAAGCGGCGGCCGCTCATAGGGAGGATGCGGCTCGTCGGTCAGGATCGCGACGCTGCCCGCGAAGCCGTGCTGGCGCAGCGCGATCGCCGCCTGCGCACCGCCATGGCCGCCGCCGACGATCAGCACATCGAAGCGCCGGGTCATGGCTCCTCCGGGAAAAGCCGCTGGCGCACCCAAGAGGATTCGAACCTCTGACCTCTGCCTTCGGAGGGCAGTAGCACTGCTTTTCTCACGATTGCCAGCCGTCGCTGGAACTGGCGGATTTTCGTTGGTTTTCTCGGTCGTCACCATTCCGGGCGTTGCTGCAAATTGCTGTTGTTTTCCGCATTTCGCTTCCACTATGCTTCCACCGCTGGCTCTTCAGGAAGGATCCTCGTGGCGAAACTCACAACGAGAGACGTGGATGCCTTGAGCGTCTCGGGAGCGGGGAACAGCGCGATGCTGTGGGACGGCGAACTGAAGGGCTTTGGCATTCGGGCTTTCCCCTCGGGCACCAAGAAATTCATTGTTCAATACCGCACGCGGGCGGGCCGGCAGCGCCGGATGACGCTGGGCGCTTATGGTCCCCTAACTGTGGAGCGTGCCCGCGACCACGTCGCCATCACCCCCGAGTCGCTCCGGGCGCAGGGGCTCTTTCCCATTCCCACGGCTCGTTTGTTTCGAGAGATACTGCGGTCCCGCGGAAATTAGTTCCGGCCATCACGCGGAACTCTCTTCGATGTTCCCGTCCACCGATTTCCGCGAAGTTCCCTGAACCGAAGTCCGTGAATGCGTGGAAGGGCCGGGCGGCGCAACGATCACCGATCTTCACGTTTGGCGCGTCGGGCCCCAGGCCCATGCGGCGATCGTTTCCGTCGCCAGCGGCCTCGATAAGCGCGAGATTCGGGAACGTCTTCGCCCGGTACATGAGCTGGCCCACCTGACCGTCGAAGTGCACTAAGCTCGCTCAGGTCGGACGGTTGCGGACAAGCAGCCCGTCACCCAGGATCGGGACCAGCTGTCATGTTGCATCGCATCGTGTGTTCCACAGCGTCTTCGACCTGCGGGCAACAGCAAGATGAGTCGATCTTCCAAGCCGCAACGTCGATGGTGTGCAGCTGGCGGAATCCAAGCGGTGGAGTCGTCCCGTCGAGCGACACGGGCACCAGTCGGTTCCGGTCGCGTCCAGCCGCCGCCTCGTCGCGGACCCAATGCGATCGGACAGAGGCGACCGACCAGGCCACGACCACCACATCCGCATCGGCGAGCGCCTGCTCGATCTGGTGCTCGAACTCCGCGCCGCCCGACAGGCGCCGATCCCACCAGACGTCATGGCCGGCGCGCTCCAGTGCCGCAGCCAGCTCGCTTACGCGCGCCCGATCCGCCCGCGCGTAGCTGAGAAACACCCGCGCCATCGCTCCCCCTTATCGCAGCTGCGATCATGCGCAGCGGCGCGGATCGAGGCAAGCCCGCCGGCCGACCAAGCCCAGGAACGTATCAGGCGCTCGGCTGGCGAGCGTCGCGCCGGCGTCTGCGCCGCCAGGCGTTGTAGCCCAGCCGGCTTGGGAACAGGACGATTCCGGTCACGATCATGACGAGCGCCAAGGCCGTCGCGATGATCAGGAGCGGCGTGTTGAAATCCTCGTGGTTCTCGAAGTCCATGATGTGGAGCGACCACAGGAAATCATAGACGCGCCAGAGCGTCGAACGCCGGGCGCTCACCGCGCCCGTATCTGCCGCCACATAGAACGAGACCGCATTCTCGCCCTGGAAATCCACCCGCCACGCCGGAAGCGCGCCGCGATATTCGGGCGAGGCGGTCGTGACGAGCTCGACGCCGGCCGCGCGGTCTTCACCGATATGGTCCCGCTCGGCGATTGCCACCGCCAGCGTTGCCGGGATCGGGGAGAGTCGCCGGCCGCTACGCAGATCGTAGAGCCGCGGCCGGCCGGGGGCGGCGGTGACGATCGCCATCGGCCGCCCCATTACCGTGCGCAGCTCGATCCGTTCGCCGGGCTGCGCCCCTGCTGACGCGACCCGCTGCAAGCCGGCGGCAGCATCGGCGAGCGCAATCGGGCTCGTCTGGGCTTCCGCGACCATATGCTCGCTGCGAACGCGTTCGATCGGCACGACCGCGAAAAACAGTCCACTGACGAACCAGAACAGGATCTGGATCGCCATCACCAAGGCGAGCCACTTGTGAACTTTCCCCGAAATGCGCGCGGCAGCCGACATTCTTCTTCCCCCTGGATGTAGTTTGATCCGGCCCTGACCGAAGCGGCTGGGCCTAGTTTCGTTGCGGTTGAGGCGGCGATGGCGGGCGTGGCGTGCGCGAAGAGCCGTGCATGCTGACGATCCGCCAGCCGTCCGGCGTTCGGCGCAACACGCTGGTCGTCACGCCGCGTCGTTCGATCGGCTCGCCCTGATGGCGCTCGATGGGATATGTGTAGCTCTCGCTAGCGAGCGCGACCTGCCCCTCAAACCGGACGGTCAGGCGATGATCGCCGAAGCGGAACGATCGAAAGTGCCCGAGTTCCGGCCCGAGATGGTGGGCCAGATAGTTGGCGAAGCTGCCTTCCACGCCCCCATTTTCGAAAACCTCGGAACCGGCCACGAACAGCGCTTCGGTGCCGCTGGCGTCGAGCCGCTCGATCGCGGCGCGATAGCTGCTGAGCACCTCCGCAACGGCGGCCATGTCCGCACTTTGCGTGGGTTGAGCGTTGGCGCTGGTCACCAGAGCGACGAGCGTCAAGATCATGCAGAAAAAGCGCATAACGGCTCCCTAAGTCCCGTTGCTCGACCGGTTGTGCATCATGTTGCCCATGTCGTGGCCCGCGTGTGGATCGGCTGGCTGTGCCGGCTGCGATCTGGGCTCAGCCTTTTGCGCCGGTGGCGTGCGCCGGGGCTCCGTCGGCCGCGTCGAATCCACCGCCTGCGCCTCATTGGTTATCGAATTGACGGCAGCGACGTTCTCGTTCGCCGAGAGGTTGGTCGCGGGCGCCGTAGGTGCCGGCATGACATTTTGGGACGCGGCTTGATTTTGCTCTGTTCGGGAGCCGCACGCGGCAAGGGTGGCCGCCAGCGCAACGGACAAAGCGACAGGTGGAACCTTCATCATCGACACTCTCCTTGTTTCATCAAAACATCATGTGCTCGACGCCATGTGTGAGCGCGGCGCCGAACCAGCCTTGGACAAGCAGGATCAGCGTGATCGTCCCCAAAGCGAGCGTCATTCCACGGCTGTTGACCGAGTCCGGCCGGCGCCAGGCCCAAAGAGCAAGCGTGATGCCGGCCAAGGCCAAGCCGGAGCCGATCCAGCGGTGGACGGATCGGATGGGGTCCCGATCGGCTAACTGGAACCCGGCGTTGAGCCAGCCGAGCGCTGCCGCGATCACTGCGGCGACCCCGGCCACCACAATGAAGGCGCGGATCAGATCGACCCGATCGCCGCGTCGCCGGGCGAAAACGAGCGCAATCCAGCTGATTGGAAACAGCGCGATAGGAAAATGCACCGCGAAGGGGTGCATTCTCCCGGCGAAGGAAACCAGCCGGCCGCCGAAAGTCGTTGGCCGCTGCTCCTCCATGTCCATCGTATGGGCGCTGGCGGCTGGATTGGTGGCATGATCGGCGATGGCCCCGGCGCCGTTTTGCTGCGCTTGTTCCGCAGCCTGCACCTCATTGTGATTCTTGTGCGCCCCGGCCGGGGCCGCGACGAGCGGAAGAGCAATGAGGCACAGAGTGGCGAGCAAGAGGCGGATGTTCAGAACCATGTCCTGACTCCCAGCAGAAGACTCCAGCCGCCGACATCCTCGCCCGCCGCCCGGCGGAAGCGCGCCGTGTCGCCGAAGGCACGGCCATATTGGACGCCGATATAGGGAGCGAACTCCGGCACGATCTCATAGCGAAGGCGCAATCCCGCCTCGGTGCTGGACAGGCCCGACCCGACGCCGATGGCCCGATCATCCTGGAGGGCGAAATCAAGCTCCAGCCGCGGCTGGAGGATCAGCCGCTGGGCGATTCGAACATCATATTCGCCCTCGAACCGGGCCGAGACATCGCCCCGTTCGGAGAGGAACAGCGCGCCATCGACCTCAAACCAATAGGGCGCGAGCCCCTCGATCCCGAGCACGAGATAGCCCCGCTCCGGATCGGGCCGGAAATCGTAGCGAACACCGGCCTGGAGGTTGAACCAAGGGTCAAGCGCGCGGCTCCAAAGCGCCTGGACTTCCGCCCGCTCCGGCCGCTCTCCGAATTCGCCCTCTCCCTCGGTCTTGATCCAAAGGCGATTGATCGCGCCGCCATACCAGGCCTCTGCGTCCCAGCCGTAGCCATCGCGGCCATTCTGGATGCGGGCCTCGAGCTGATCGATCAGGATGCGATGCGTCCGGATCGCGCCATGCTCGCGACGGAAAATATCGCGTGCCGTGTCCATCGCACCTGCGGCAAATACCGTATCGGCGGCGTGCTCAGGGCCCGACCGCGCGGGCGGGGGCGGTGGCGCGACCGGCGGATCAGCCACAGTCTCCGCGCCGCTCATTTGATGATCGGCGTGGGGATCGGAGGATGCGGCCGGCGCTTGCGGTGCCGGCATGGCATGGCCGGCATGTGGGTCGGCCGGCGCAGGCTGTGCGGGCCTCGCGTGGCCGGCATGAGGATCGGCTGGGGCTGCTTGGGTGGGCATTGCGTGACCCGCGTGTGGATCGGCGGGACGTGCTGCTGGTCTTTGTCCGGCCCGAGCTGGCGCGCGGCGACGCTGGGCGCGGGCGGGAGCCGGCTGTGCCGCACGGCGCCGCGCTGCCGGCCTGGCTCTTCTGGCCGGTTGTCGTGCCGCCGGGCGTGCGGGTTGAGCTGAGCGTGCGCCCGAAGGCATCGGCATCGTGTGGCCCTGATGCTGCGCCAGTGCCGGCACGGACACGGAGGCGGCGAAAAGCAGGATCAGCAGGCGCCTCATGCGTCGTCTCCATCGAGCGGACGGATCGAGACGACGCGCATCATCCCCGCGTGCATGTGGTAGAGAAGGTGGCAGTGGAACGCCCAGTCGCCTGGCGCGTCCGCCGTCATGTCGAAGCGCACGATCCCTCCCGGCAGCACGTTCACCGTATGCTTGAGCGGGTGCGCGCCGGCATGGCCGTTCACCAGCTCGAAGAAATGGCCGTGGATGTGGATCGGGTGGGCCATCATGCTGTCGTTGACGAGCTTGAAGCGAACCCGTTCGTTCCGTTCCAGCCGGATCGGCTCGGCGCCCTCGCTCTGGCGGACGCCATCGAACGACCACATGAAGCGCTCCATGTTGCCCGTCAGGTGAAGCTCGATCGTGCGCGTCGGCGGGCGCTGGTCGGTGCTCGGGGTGAGCGCCATCAGGTCCCGATAATTGAGCACCCTGTGGCCGGCATTCTCCAGTCCGAGCCCAGGCTCTCCCGTGCGGTCCTGCGGCATCGGCGCGATCATATCGACGCCGGGGCCGAGCCTGACCTGCGGCGCGTTGGCAGGATCGCGCATATTGTGGCTCATACCCGCCATGCCGCCGCTCGCCTGGGCCGGGGCGGCGCCCGGCGCGGAGCCGTGGCCCATCGCCCCATGATCCATTGCCGGTGCGGCGGGACCAGTTGCGGCCTGTGCGCCAGCCGCCGGGGCGCCGTGATTCATGCCTGGCATCGCCCCGTGGTTCATGCCGCCCATGCCCATGTCCGTCATGGTGAGCACCGGACGGTCGCGCAGCGGCGGAACAGCGGCCGTCATGCCCAGCCGCGGCGCGAGCGTCGCCCGGCCCATGCCGGAACGATCCATCGCCTCGGCGACGAACGTGTAGGCGCGATCCTCCGGCGGCTGGACGATTACGTCATAGGTTTCCGCGACTGAAATCTGGAACTCATCGACCGTCACCGGACGCACGTTCTGGCCATCCGCGCTCACGACGGCCATCGGCAGGCCGGGGATGCGGACGTTGAAGATCGACATTGCCGATGCATTGATAATGCGGAGGCGCACCCGCGCGCCGGGCCGGAACAAGCCGGTCCAGTTCTCGGCCTGCCCGTGGCCGTTGATCAGATAGGTGTAGGCCGTCCCGTTAACATCGAGAATGTCGGTCGGGTCCATGCGCATCTGCGCGAACATCGCCCGATCGGCCGCAGGCATTTGTTGGTCCCGACGACCGGAGGCGCGGCCGGCGAGCGTCATCCTGTTACGGTTGAAATAGCCTGCCTGCTGGCGGAGCCGCGCCATGATGTGGTGCGGGTGGAGAAAGCTCCAGTCGCTGAGCACGATCACATGCTCACGGTCGTAAGCGACCGGATCGGGACCGGCCGGATCGATCACGATCGGCCCGTAATGCCCCTGTTGCTCCTGAAGGCCGCTATGGCTGTGATACCAATAAGTGCCCGACTGGCGGACGGGGAACTCGTAGGTAAAGGTCTCGCGCGGCCGGATGCCGGGGAAGCTGACGCCCGGCACGCCGTCCATCTGGAACGGCAGGATTAGGCCGTGCCAGTGGATCGACGTATCCTCGTCGAGGGTATTGGTGACGTGAAGGCGAATATTCTGGCCTTCGCGCAACCGAATGAGCGGCGCGGGTAGCGTCCCGTTGATCGTCACGGCATGGCCGGACCTGCCGCCCACCGTGAAGGCGCTGTGGCCGATCGTCAGCCGGATGTCTTCGCCGGAGAGCGTCGGCAGGCCGGGGCTGGTCCCCGCCGAGCCTGTCTGTGCCCAAGCTGGAAAGAACGAGGATAGGCCAAATGCGGCCCCACTAAGCGCAGCTCCGCGAAGCAGCGCGCGGCGATCAAGCGATACGTCATGCATATGAGTTCCCCGGCCGCGGACGCGCGGCCTGTGCGAACGGCGCCCTGGGAGGGAAGCGGCAGCGCCGCTCCCCTCCCGTTCAGGCCGAACCGATCAGTGGTTCTGGTGGCTCTGCGGTTGCGCGGGCGCGGGCTGACGCTGGCCGGCCTGGCCCATATTCTCGCAGCAATCCATCCGGCCGTTGCCATTGTGGTCGGCGCAACAGGCGCAGCCTTCGCCGTGGCCCTGACCGTGAGGGGTGCCCTGCTGATGGTCTTGGTGCTGGCCCTGCTGATGCTGGGAATGATCGGCCGGCTGAGCGGCGGGAGCGGTCTGCGCAAAGGCAGGCGATGCGAGCGCAAGCGCGAACGCGGCAGCGATGATTTTCATGTGCATTCTCCGAAAAGAGTTCGAACGGTTCGATCGACTCTCAGGAGAGGCGCGGAGGGGGCGGGTCCGACTCCGGATGAAGGCCCGGATGCAGGCTGGCCAAGCGGCCGACCTGCATGATCCCATGCCCCGCCGGATGCGATGCGACCGCGAACTCCGCGCTCGGAACGGCGGAGCAGGCGATCATGCAATCGATGCTCGGGTTCGTCGGCCCAGATTGATCCTGATCCATGTCGGCGCAATGACCGGCCGGCGAACCGGCCCGGTCATGATCCATGACGGCGGTGGGAGCGGGATTGGGCATGGCCATCGCCGCATGACCACCCATCATGCTCAGCGGCGCGAACAGCACCGCGAGAATGGTCAAAATCCGCCACAGACGCGTTAGCGACATGCGCGCCAGTTAAGAGCTTGGACCAGCGCTGGCAACTTCCAGCCGCTGGAAGCGCGCCGATCGCTCGCGAGGCTGGCGCCGAAAAATGCTTGACCTTCCAGTTACTGGAACTGGCACTGGAAGCGCACCAGACGCGAATCGACAGGTGCCGAGATGGACAAAACGCATAGCTGCCACGATCATAATCATGGGGGTGACGCCATCGCGTCGAGCACGGTCATCGACCCTGTTTGCGGGATGACAGTCGATCCGGCGGCGACGCCGCATCATGCCCGGCACGAAGGCCGAGAGTATCATTTCTGCTCGGCCAGTTGCCGCGAGCGCTTCGAGGCCCGACCCGAAATCTTCCTGGAAGGATCGACCCGCGAGGCCGTGCAGGGGCCGGAGGACGTCGTCTACACCTGCCCGATGCATCCCCAGATCGAGCAGATCGGGCCGGGCTTCTGCCCGATCTGCGGAATGGCGCTGGAGCCGAAAGGCGTTGCCGTCATCGAAGGTCCGTCCGAAGAATATCTCGACATGCGACGGCGGTTCATCGTCTCGGCGGTCCTGACCGCGCCACTCGCCGTCATCGTCATGCTGCGCCACTTCTGGCCGATGTCCGTTGAGGCGTTCGGCGCGCGTACCCTCGACTGGGCGGAGCTCGCCATTGCGACTCCGGTGGTGCTGTGGGGCGGTTGGCCGTTCTTCGTTCGCGGCTGGCAAAGCGTTCGGCGCCGCCGCTTGAACATGTTCACCCTGATCGCACTCGGCACGGGGGTTGCGTGGGTCTATTCCGTCATCGGGGCGGTGGCGCCGCAGATCTTTCCTGCCTCTTTCCGAACCATGCATGGCGGCGTCGGTCTCTATTTCGAGGCGGCCGCGGCTATTGTGACGCTCGTGCTACTCGGGCAGGTGCTGGAATTGCGCGCCCGCGAGCGCACCGGATCGGCCATCCGCGCGCTGCTCGATCTGGCGCCCAAGGCCGCGCATCTCGTCGAGGACGGCAAAGAGCGCACCATTCCCCTCGATTTAGTCCAGGCGGGCGATCATTTGCGGGTCAAACCGGGCGAAGCGATCCCCGTTGACGGAACAGTCGCGGAGGGATCGTCGGCAGTCGATGAGTCGATGCTTACCGGCGAGCCGATCCCCGTCGAGAAGCGGCCGGGCGATGAAGTTACGGGCGGCTCCATCAACGGAGACGGCGCTTTCGTCATGACCGCAGAGCGGGTGGGGTCCGAAACCATGTTGGCGCGCATTGTCCAGATGGTTGCCGAGGCGCAGCGCAGCCAGGCACCGATTCAGAAAAAGGTGGACGAGGTTTCCGCCTGGTTCGTGCCGGCCGTCATCGGCGTGGCGGTTCTTGCTTTTGCGATCTGGTCCTTCGCCGGCCCGCCGCCCAGCGTGCCGTTTGCGCTGGTAACGGCCGTTTCGGTTCTCATCATCGCTTGCCCCTGCGCGCTCGGGCTTGCCACGCCCATGTCGATCATGGTCGGCGTCGGGAAGGGCGCTCAGTCCGGCGTGCTGATCAAGAATGCCGAGGCACTGGAGCGCTTCGCCACGGTGGACACGCTGGTTGTGGACAAGACCGGCACACTCACGGAGGGGAAGCCTGCGCTCGTCGCTGTGGAGCCAGCCGCCGATCACGTTGAGGATGACATCCTTGCAGCTGCGGCTTCGCTCGAACAGTCGAGCGCTCACCCTCTCGCCCATGCGATTGTGACTGGGGCGGAGACACGGGGCTTGCCGCGCCATCCGGTTGAGGATTTCGCATCGGTTTCCGGCAAGGGCGTGGTCGGCATTGTGAACGGCCGGCGTGTGGTGATCGGCAATGCCGCGATGATGGACGATGAAAGCGCCGGCGCGGCTGGATTGGCGGATGCCGCCGGGCGTCACCGCGACGCGGGTGCAACCGTCATGTTCGTCGCGATCGACAAGGAACTCGCTGGACTGATCGCGGTGGCCGATCCGATCAAGCCAACGACTGCCAAAGCGATCGAGCAGCTCCACGCGGAGGGCTTGCGGCTGATCATGCTGACCGGCGACAACCGGCGGACCGCTGAGGCCGTCGCCGGCCGGCTCGGCATCGACGAAGTGATCGCCGACGTGCTGCCCCAAGACAAGGACGCCGCCGTCGATCGCCTCAAGAAAGACGGAGCCACCGTGGCGATGGCGGGCGATGGTGTGAACGACGCGCCGGCGCTCGCGCGCGCCGACATCGGCATCGCGATGGGCACGGGGGCGGACGTGGCGGTGGAGAGCGCTGGCATGACGCTGGTAAGAGGTGACTTGCTTGGCCTGGTGCGGGCGCGGCGGCTGTCCCGCGCCGTGACAAGCAACATCCGCCAGAATCTGTGGTTCGCCTTTGGCTATAACGCGCTCGGTGTCCCGGTCGCGGCCGGGATTTTGTACCCGGTCACCGGCCTGCTGCTAAGCCCGATGATCGCCGCTTTGGCCATGAGCCTGTCGTCGGTTTCGGTGATCGGTAATGCGCTTCGGCTGCGCGCGCTGAATCTGGAGACCGCCCGATGAACATCGGACAGGCTGCCGGCCGTGCCGGGCTTCGGACAAAAACGATCCGCTATTATGAGGATATCGGTCTGCTCAAGCCGGCCCGCCGAGCGAATGGCTTCCGCGATTATGCCGAGCGCGACGTGCATGAACTGCGGTTCATTGCGCGAGCGCGGGGACTAGGTTTCAGCGTCGAGGAATGCCGGCACCTGCTGGAGCTCTACCGCGATACCGGCCGCGCGAGCGCCGAGGTTCGGGAAACGGCTGCGGTCCATATTGAGGCGATCCGATCCAAGATCGGCGAATTGCGCGCGATGGAGCGCACGCTAGCTCGCCTGATCGACGAGTGCGCCGGTGATGCCAGGCCGGATTGTCCAATCCTGGATGAGCTCGCCGCCGGGGAAAGTCGCCGAGCGTAGGATAGAGTCCGCATCGGGTTGCGAATCTTGGAGACGAAAGCGTCCTACGACCAAAGCCGGCATTTTGGTTCTACCAGATCGCCGCTCCTGCTCGATTTTTGACCTCCCGAGCTTGGCTCGGGAGCGATCCACATCCGCTTGAGATCGATCACCAGGGCCAGGAGGACCCGTTTCAGCTGGAGTTGTGGTTTCGAGTCTTCGAAATTTGTGAGAGCCTCGCGCTTTAAGGGGTCGCCTACCGCTTCGGACTTCGCAATTTGGTGGGAAGGACCCGAAAGGGGGCGGCTGCTTCCAATATGCTTCCACCACCAGCGGTCCGATCCGGCCGCAATTCACGGCCGTCAGATAACTCTTTGTTTTCGAGCAGAAACGGCTGGCGCACCCAAGAGGATTCGAACCTCTGACCTCTGCCTTCGGAGGGCAGCGCTCTATCCAGCTGAGCTATGGGTGCTTTCGAGCCGGCGAGCGGCGCGCTTAGCAAAGAGGGGCGGGCCTCGCCAGCCCCGATCACGCGCAGGGCGGCGGCGTCTTCGGCTTGTAGCGGCACAGATCGGCGACCACGCAACGCCAGCATTCCGGCTTGCGCGCCTTGCAGACATAGCGGCCGTGCAGGATCAGCAGATGGTGCGCGGCGTTGCGCCAGGGCGCGGGCGTTTCCTTCTCGAGCTTCGCCTCGACCTTGTTGACGTCCTTGCCCGGCGCGAGACCGGTGCGGTTCGTGACCCGGAAGACATGGGTGTCGACCGGGAAAGTCTCCGCCCCGAAGGCGACGTTCATCACCACGTTCGCGGTCTTGCGGCCGACGCCGGGCAGCTTCTGCAGCGCGTCGCGGTCAGCGGGCACCTCCCCGCCATGATCGCGGATCAGCGCCTCGGAGAGGGCGATGACATTCTTCGCCTTCATGTTGAACAGGCCGATCGTCCGGATGTGGCGCTTCAGCCCCTCCTCGCCGAGCGCGACCATCTTCTGGGGCGTATCGACGGTCTTGAAGAGGTCGCGCGTCGCGGCGTTGACCCCTGCATCGGTCGCCTGCGCCGACAACACGACCGCGACGAGCAGGGTGTAGTCGTTGATGCAGCTGAGCTCGGTCTCGGGATCGGGCGTCCGGTCGGCGAGGCGGCGATAGAATTCGGCAATGTCGGCCTTCTTCACTTCAGCGAGTCCAGCGCAGCGCCGAGCCGTTCCAATCCCCCTTCCACGAGCTCGGTCGGCTGGCCGAGGCCGATGCGGAAATGCCCGGGCGCGCCGAAGAAGCGGCCCGGCACGATCGACGTGTCGTAGTGCTCGCGCAGCAGCCGGTTGAGCGCGTCGACATCGCGGCCGATCAGCTTCGGGAAAGCGGTGATGCCACCGACCATCGGCGCGCAGTCCACATCGTCGCGGCCGGCGAAGAAGGCGTTGGCGAGCGCGCGATTGCGGTCGAGCAAGGCGGGCAGGGGCGCGGCGATTTCGTCCAGCTTATCCAGCGCCAGCAGGGACAGCCGCTCGGTGCTATGGGCCTGGGCAACGCCGAACAGCTCGTTCAGCCGCCACATCCGTTCGGCCAGCTCCGGCGCGGCGAGGATCCAGCCGCAGCGCAGGCCGCTGAGGCCGTAGCATTTGGTCAGGCTGGAGGTGACGACGAAACGCTCGCCGAGATGCGCGGCACTGCGCTGCGCAGGCAGGGCGGCAGGCAGATAGACCTCGTCGATCAGAACGAATGCGTCCGCGCGCTCTGCAATGTCGCCAATCTCACGCAGCACCGTTTCGTCGGCGAGATTGCTCGTCGGATTGTGGAGATTGGTGAGCAGGATGAG